>CAJKDC010000001.1 GCA_905198575.1 uncultured Bacteroides sp.
TAATTCTTCCGCGACGTTTTATAATACCACTCTCATAGAGCAAAGCTTCTGTGAGGGTGGTTTTACCTGAGCCATCATTGCCAAGCAGCGCAATGTTCTTAATTTCGTTAGTCTGATATACTTTCATAGTACTCTAGTTTTAATGTGTTTAACATATACCATGTGATTCGTTTCACATAGTGATGCGCAAATTAGAAATTTATGTTCAGAAAAACAATAAGTTTTGCGCTGTTACTAAACTATGTTATGCGACATAGAAGGAAAAACTATCTTATTTACAAGTATGCGTAATTCTAAGTTTATTTATACTTTTGCGCTGAAAATTAGAACTTCAATCATGGCTGGAATCTATCTGCATATCCCATTTTGCAAACGTCGCTGCATATATTGCGACTTTTTTTCGACCACACAAAGTGAAAAAAAAGAGAACTACGTAGAAGCATTATGCAATGAACTGAAACTGCGTAAAGACTACCTGGGAGGTGAATCCATTCAAACGATTTATCTGGGAGGAGGTACACCTTCTCAACTGGCACCCAAAGATTTTGAAAAAATATTTCAAACATTGACAGACTGGTTTCAGATTAGTGAAGAGGCCGAAATAACTCTGGAAGCCAATCCTGATGACCTGACTCCTGCTTATATTGCAGATTTACGAAATTTTCCTTTCAACAGATTAAGCATGGGAATCCAGACTTTTAATGAACAGACTTTAAAACTGCTCAACAGAAGACATACGGGCACTCAGGCCATTCAAGCATACGACAATTGCCGGAAAGCCGGTTTTCAAAATATCAGCATTGATTTAATCTACGGTTTGCCCGGTGAGGACAAGCTTCTGTGGCAAAAAGATCTTGAACAAGCTACAGCCATGCGGCCGGAACATATTTCGGCTTATCACCTTATTTACGAAGAAAATACGCCTTTATGGAATTTGCGTGAACAGCATAAAGTGCACGAAGCAGACGAAAATTTGAGTCTCTCGCTGTTTTCATTATTAATCGAGCATTTATCAGCCCATGGGTACCAGCACTATGAAATATCCAATTTCTGCCTGCCGGATAAATATTCACGTCACAACTCCAGTTACTGGAAAGAAGAAAAATATTTGGGATGCGGTCCCTCCGCACATTCATACAATGGAAAGGAACGTGAATGGAATATTTCTTCACTGGATGAATACATCACAGGTATCCGTAGCGGAAATCGGCATTTTGAAGTAGAGACATTAGACCTTTATACACGCTATAATGATTATGTCATTACATCCTTACGTACTTGCTGGGGAATGAACCTAGAACATTTGAAACAAGAATATGGAGAAAAATTGTACCACTACTGTATGAAGCTGGCCCGCCCTTATCTGGAACAGGACAAACTAAAAATAAAAAATGGCCACCTCATGCTTACGCGTAACGGAATCTTCTTATCCGACGGAATCATGAGTGACCTGTTATGGGTGGAATAATATAACTTTATTTTTTCTTTTCGCGTTCTTCTTCCTGAGGAATGCGGAAAGAGGTATACAGTTCAATTACTGCTGCAGCCGAAAGACATACAATCCATTCATTTCTTTTCATGCACAACATCATTACCCCGGCAACTACAAGCAACATAGCTCCCAAAATCTGCTGTCTACGCAATCTTCTGATTATAAAGTTTTTGCCATCATAGCCATACTTCACTTGTTCATAAGCAAACAATACAGCCCCAACCAGATAAATATAGGGAGCAACAATCCAACCTGTAATCTGTAGAGCAGCTCCAACTAACAATAAAACTCCCCCAACAGCCGAAATCCATTTATCCCACTTTTTCATTCTTCAAATATATAAATGTCTTCATTCTGTTTTTTCATCAGATACTTCTCGCGAGCTACCTTTTCCAACACTTCCGGATTAGTGGTCAGTTCTTTCAAAGTTTTGCTGTCCTCCTCGTATTGCTTTTTATACTTTGCTATTTCAGACTTAAGCTCGTTAATCTCACGTTGATGAGAAAAACGTCTTATCAAATTATTTTCATCCAAGAACCCGATAATCAGCAAGAAAGCTACTATCGTAATCAGATATTTATGCAAGCGAATATACTCCCATGCCCTGCGTAATTTCTCCATAATCAGTCTCTGTTTAGTTCCTTGCAAATATAGAAATATTTCCAGAACCCACATAAACAAACCGATTATTTATGTAAATTTGCATAAACTATCAATGTAAAAAAACGAATTGCCATTTATGGAAAACTATATTGTATCGGCACGAAAATACCGCCCCAGTACTTTTGACACCGTCGTCGGACAGCGTGCACTCACAACCACGCTGAAAAATGCCATTGCCAACAAAAAACTGGCGCATGCCTACCTGTTCTGCGGTCCACGCGGAGTTGGTAAGACTACTTGTGCCCGCATTTTTGCAAAAACCATTAACTGTCTTCATCCAAACGAAGAGGGAGAAGCATGCAACCAGTGTGAATCTTGTGTTGCCTTTAACGAACAACGCTCTTATAACATTCACGAACTGGATGCAGCTTCAAACAACTCGGTAGACGATATACGCCTGCTTATCGAACAAGTACGTATCCCGCCTCAAATTGGCAAATATAAAGTGTATATCATCGACGAGGTACACATGCTTTCACCGTCGGCATTCAATGCTTTTCTAAAGACATTGGAGGAACCGCCTCAGCATGCTATTTTTATCCTGGCTACTACCGAGAAACATAAAATCTTGCCAACTATCCTCAGTCGGTGCCAGATTTATGACTTTAACCGTATTGGCATACAAGACATCGTTGAGCACTTGTGTAATGTAGCCAAAAAAGAACATATAGAAGCTGAACCTGAAGCCTTCCACATCATCGCTCAAAAGGCAGATGGAGGTATGCGTGATGCCCTTTCTATTTTCGACCAGGTCGTTAGCTTCACAAACGGACACATCACTTACAAAAGTGTTATCGAAAACCTGAATGTACTCGATTACGAATACTATTTTAAACTTACAGATTATTTTCTGAAAAATCAGGTACAAGAGTGCATGCTGCTTTTCAACGAAGTTCTCAAAAAAGGATTTGACGGCAGCCACTTCATTACCGGACTGGCATCACACTTCCGCGATTTACTGGTAAGCAAAGACGCTTCTACCTTATGCCTGCTCGAAGTCGGTGCCTCTATCCGGGAACGCTATCAGGAACAAGCCCAACGCTGTCCGTTGCCCTTCTTGTATAAAGCGCTCAAGCTATACAACGAATGCGACCTCAACTATCGCACCAGTAAAAACAAACGTTTGCAAGTAGAACTTACACTCATACAAACGGCACAACTTACTGCAGACAACAATGAGCCGGATGGGGGGCATAGCCCTAAAAAAGTAATTTCCCCCGTCTTCAATCAGGCTGGAAGCCAAGCAGTGCAGCCTCAGCAAGCACAGACTGTGAAACCTGCTCCATCTGCTCAAGCGCAAACCGTGCCGTCCCCTGTACCCGTTCAGCAGCAGACTGCCCCTACGCAACCAAGCAATCTACCGAACCGCCCATCCACCGATACAGGAAAAAAGATTCCGGTTATGAAAATGGGCAGTATCGGCATCTCTATCAAGAATGTTGGCAAGCAGACTGATACAAAGACTCAACAGCAAGCTACGGTTACAACTACTGCTACTCAAGAAAATTACGAAGATTATATCTTCAACGAAAAAGATTTGGACTACTACTGGAGAGCATTTACCAATACGCTGCCTAAGGAAGAAACAGCCAATGCAGCCCGTATGATGAATATGAAACCGCATCTACTGAATGACACCGACTTCGAAGTTGCGGTAGATAACGATATGGTCGAAAAGTATATGCTCCAACTAAAATCTCAGATTGAGAACTACCTGCGCGAAAATCTGCATAACCGGAAAATAAACATGCAAGTACGTGTCAGTGCTCCCAATGAGATAGTCAGAGCTTACAGCCATGTAGAACGCTTCCAGATGATGAGCCAAAAAAATCCCAGTCTGCTAAAGCTGAAAGAAGAACTCGGACTGGAACTTTCTTAAGATTCTTATAACAAAAAAATCCTCTTGCACGGAAAAGTTAAACCATGCAAGAGAATTTTTTATGATGAATAACAATCGTTATTTCGATACAATTTTCAATACACCTTTCTTCAAGCCTTTGGCTGTTGCTTCAAGAGTTATTTCGCCAGCTTCTTCTTCAGACTGAATAATAGCAGTCATCATTCCATAAAAAGCTTTCATAATTGGTTTATGGAACAATTCAAGTGAAGTAGGGTCACCATTGGCCCCCGCACGATACCATCCCTTACCCTTGACTTTGAATGACAACTGGTTATCAGCCATCGGACAAAGATTGCCATCCTTGTCTACAATCTTCACGGTAACAAAAGCCAAGTCTTTGCCATTGGCAGAAATTTCACTCCGGTCTGCCTCCAATACAATGCGATATGGCTCTCCTGCCGTATGGATTTCTTTTTCAGCTACTGCCTTACCATCTTTATCGTATGCTACAACTTTCAGCGTACCCGGCTCATACTTGGTATCCATCCACATCAGGCGATAACGCTGCTGTCTTTTCAGCTGAGCCATCGAAACTGAATCTGCACTGTTGAATACGGTCACACTTAAATCCTTGGTACGTTTACCCTGGCTCTTTCCATTAATAAATAACTCTGCCGACGGATAATTCGTATACACAAACACCGGAGTAACTTCTCCTTCACGACCTTTCCAAGTCCAATGTGGCAGTATATGGAGTGTTTCAGCCTCTTTATTCCAATGACTGCGATACAGGTAATAACGATCCTTAGGCAAACCAGCCAAGTCGATAATACCGAACAATGAAGAATGGCTAGGCCAATCCGTATAATAAGGGGTAGGTTCACCCAGATAATCAAATCCGGTCCAAACAAATTCACCCATGCAATAAGGCAAATCCTCATGCTGGATAAAGTCATCTTCCGGCAAATTAGACCAGCTGCAGTGTTCTACGTCATACGAAGAAGCCTGATGGTCATCATATTTCTGCATTGAACGTCGTTCTACCGGGAATTTATAAACTCCTCTTGAACTGACAGTGGAAGCTGTCTCACTACCCAAAATCAATTCCTGTGGAAGTTTCTTATAATTTTCCTGATATTTGTGCGGACGGTAATTAAATCCCGGGACATCCAGTACAGCAGCCATATTATTGTTTACTACTGCATCGGGAGCATCCATACCTAATGTTACCGGACGTGTCGGATCTTCACGGTGACAGATATCCTGCAACCAGCGAGTCAGCTTCGGACCACGGTCTCCATTCCATTGGTCAGGAACCTCATTACCAATACACCACATCACCACACTCGGACTATTACGGAAATGACGGAGTAAGTTCACCAAATCTTTTTCTGCCCATTCGTCAAAATACTTGTGATATCCGTTCTGAACTTTTGATGCTTTCCACTCGTCAAACGATTCTGCCATCACCATCATACCCATCTCATCACAAATTGCAATCAACTCTGTAGAAGGCATATTATGCGATGTTCGGATAGCATTACATCCCATATCTTTCAGCATACGAATCTGACGGCGTATAGCCGCTTCATTCGATGCAGCTCCCAACGGTCCTAAATCGTGATGGTTACAAACGCCTTTAAATAATACCCGCTCACCATTCAAATAGAAACCTTTGCCGGCTATTACCTCAACCGAACGGATACCAAACGATGTCGTATATTCATCTTTCAAAATATCTTCTTCATAAATTTTCGATTCGGCACGATATAAGGCAGGAGTTTCAGGCGACCAAAGACTTGGATTCTTTACAACAAAATCCTGCTCAAACTGTTTACCAGTCGCCACATACTCCGAGCCTTTAGTCTCATTAGTAGCTACGACATTACCTTTAGCATCCTTCAGTTCTGTTACAATCCGGTAGTCAGACATCTGTTTTCCGGCAGGTATCTCCAATTCAGTAAGCAAATTCACTTTTGCAAATTCACGGTTCACTACCGGAGTAGTCAAATGTGTACCCCAAACTGGTACGTGCACATCCTCTGTTACCACTAGCCGCACATTGCGATACAGTCCGGCACCCGGATACCATCTTGATGATTCTGCCTCATTTTCCAAACGCACAGCCAGCACATTCTTACCATTTTCTTTTATGTAAGGAGTTACATCTACCTCAAAAGCATTATAGCCATACACCCAGTTACCGGCCTTTTCTCCATTAACATATACTGTCGCATGACTCATCGCTCCGTCAAAAAGTAAAACACACTTTTTCCCTTTAGCGTATTGCGGAACTTCAAAATCCAGACGATACCATCCAGCCCCTACAAAAGGCAATCCGCCCGTACGGCCGGCATGTTCCATAGCTTCTTTCTGTCCGTCTTGAGCAATGGCCGTCAGCTGTTTATCATTATTAATGCTAAAAGGCCCGTAAATCGCCCAGTCGTGCGGAACCGTAACACTCTGCCATTTCCGGTCATCCAAATCAGGATTACAGAATGTCTTTTCATCCTGCCTTGTAAATTTCCAACCTTTTTCCAGCAGCTGTTCCGTACGCACTTGCGCGTTACCACACAATGGCCACATCAAAGGAAGCAGCAACATGTACTTTACTTGAGATAACTTCATATTCTTTATTTTTTACTAAATTCGATTTTACAAATATAAATCAAAAAATCAAAGAATAAAAAAACCTCAAGTGTAAATAAAAAAAGTCCTGCTTATTCTTTATAATTTATAAAGAAATAAAGCAGGACCTTCCTTAAAAAGATATATTTTTACAAACTATAATTCCACTGTTCCAGTGCAAACGACCAATTCTTCTCAACCAGTTCCACCGTTTCAGGCTTATACTGATATTTATTCTTCTTATAGCCTTTCTTCTTGTTGACATAAGCCTCTATAGCAGGACGAGCTTCTTCGAATCCAGGAATAGACAGCTTCCGATAAATTTCCTGTGTCATGTCGAAGGCGTTGGTTTCGTAATCTTCAAACTTCACTTCCACCAGATTACCCTCCGGGATGCACGACTTGTCCGCCTCGTACTTATGATACAACTTGGCATATACCGACAAAATATTTGCCTGTAAGTCTGCATCACTGATATCTTCCAGCATCAACGGCTTGATGGTATTAGTAAAGAAACTACGGGTCGATTCAAAAACCGTATACGGATTACGCATCAAATAAATGAACTTGGCATTCGGAAACATCTTTACCAGTTCCTTTACGCGACCTGTATGAGGCGGGTTCTTACTCAAAAACTGAGTTCCATGCGTATTCCAAAGTGAAATCTTTATCAGCTTTACGAAAGTTTCCTCAAATTCTTTCAATTCAGCTTCCGAAATATCATTAAACAGCAAATACTTATCAGCATATTCCTGCATATACTTCGGAAAAAACCAAAAGTTATAATAGGTATAAGGCATCATGTTTGCCAATGCAAACTCTTCTTCCTGCGGCAAATCCACAGCCAGCTCCATATTATCAGTCGGACGTTTATCCGGCATCAGCCAACTCATATTCTTTTTGAAGAACGGTTGTCCCCACATCATCAAATGCGGAAACACAGTCTGATAAGTCGTATTGTATCCAAAATGCTTGTCGCATGAAAAGACATTATGCATAAACGTCGTACCGCTTCTCCAATGTCCCAAAATAAATACAGGGTCATGTTCCAGCGGTTTGTTGGCCAATAGCTTTTCGTATCTGCGGTCCTGTAGTGGTTTCAAAACCGAAAGCAGACGACCTACAGCTTTGGTCAAGCGATACTTTCCTTCATAAGAAGCGTCAATTATCCTTCCAGCAGTTATCCGGTCGAACGTTTTCGCATCAGCACCTACCAGCGTATTGATAGGTAATTTACTGAATTCTAACAATCCCATAAACCTAAATTTATATCCTTTTCTTGTTATTTTCTAATTTCAACTGCAATACCCTGACGAGCCAATTCCTTGACAGCCTTCTCTACAGCCTCATACTGTTCTGGCAAAATACCCAGTTTCGGCAAATCAAGTACCGGCAACTGCATGGTATTGTTCATTTCCTTATCTTCCACCCGATTGATAATCATACCCACAGCACTGGTGTTATTGGTTATCGGGTCAATCAGGATAAAAGCACCTGTAGCCTTATTCTTTGCATAAGCATCGAAGAACAATTCTTTGGAAGAAGTCATCACTACATGAGCTATCTGATTCAGTTCCAAGGGCAATTCTTCTGCTTTAAGTCTGCCATTTTCGACACTCAGATGCTCCATCGTATTAATATCTACCTTATAATCAATGCGGTCAATGCGCGTACGGCTAGTATTGGTAGTCTGCTTCAAGAAGAAAGATTTCTCCAAATCCATCTTTTCCTCGTCCATCCATACCATCATTGCCTCAAAGTTACGGCCTACCATCGGCACATTATCCGGATGAACCAGCATCTCGCCTCTAGAAACATCAATTTCATCCTCCAGCGTAAGTGTTACTGACATCGGTGGAAAAGCATAATCTATCTCTCCTTCATAAGTTACAATGCTCTTGATGTGTGAACGCTTACCTGAAGGCAACGCCATCACTTCATCTCCCTTACGAACGATACCAGAAGCTACTTTGCCGCAAAATCCTCTGAAATCCAAATTCGGACGCAGTACATACTGCACCGGATAACGGAAATCATTCAAGTTATGGTCATTACCAATATGTACGGTTTCCAGGAACTCCAGCAAAGAAACACCTTCGTACCAAGGTGTACGATCCGACTTTTCTACAACATTGTCACCTTCCAATGCCGACAAAGGAATGCACTGCACATCTGGAATACCCAACGGTTCTACAAAAGCACGATAAGTAGCAACAATCTCATTGAAACGTTCCTGCGAGTAATCCACCAAGTCCATCTTGTTCACAGCCAGTACCACATGCTTGATTCCCAGCAATGAAACCAGATAAGTATGCCGACGTGTTTGTGTAATCACTCCGGTACGGGCATCCACCAGAATGATAGCCAGATTAGCAGTCGAACCTCCCGTAATCATATTACGTGTATACTGCTCGTGTCCCGGAGTGTCAGCAATAATAAACTTACGGTTATTAGTAGAGAAATATCTGTAGGCTACGTCAATCGTAATTCCCTGCTCACGTTCAGCTTTCAACCCGTCCAGCAACAAAGCATAGTCGATATGTTCGCCTGCATTACCTACACGCTTACTGTCGCGTTCCAGCGCATCCAACTGGTCTTCGTATAATTTTTTGCTGTCATACAGCAATCGTCCAATCAATGTTGATTTACCGTCGTCTACCGAACCTGCAGTCAGAAAGCGAAGCAAATCCTTCTGTTCGTCCTTCTGCAAAAACTCCTCGATAGACATCGTACCGCGGGCTTCTCCCTCCATCGGGTTACCCGATTTCATTTTATTCAGTTCTTCCATCGTTCTTCACCCTTTAAAAATAACCTTCACGTTTCTTCTGTTCCATGCTGGCTTCCTGGTCAAAGTCAATCACACGTGTCGTACGTTCACTCTTCGTAGTCGTCATCATCTCTTCTACGATTTTTTCAATCGTATCAGCTTCACTCTCGATAGCACCGGTCAGCGGCCAGCATCCCAACGTACGGAAACGGATTTTCTTCATTTCTATCTTGTCCTTATACTTTTCAGGCAAACGGTCATCGTCCGGCATAATCAGCTGTCCGTCAATATTCACCACCGGTCTTTCCTTGGCAAAATACAAGGGTACAATAGGAATATTCTCCAAACGGATATACTGCCAGATATCCAGCTCCGTCCAGTTGCTCAACGGGAACACACGGATACTTTCCCCTTTTCGTACGCGGGCATTGTAGATGTCCCACAATTCCGGACGCTGGTTCTTAGGATCCCACTGATGAAATGCATTTCGGAATGAGAAGATACGTTCTTTGGCACGCGATTTTTCTTCATCACGGCGTGCACCTCCAAATGCTGCATCAAATTTGTATTTATCCAATGCATACAACAACGCCTGAGTCTTCATCAAGTCCGTATGTACCTTACTGCCATGCGTAAAAGGTCCCACACCGGCATTGAATGCCTCCATATTACTTTCCACAATCAGATTCCATCCATATTTCTTGGCATACTCATCACGGAACTGAATCATTTCCTTAAACTTCCATTTCGAATCGATGTGCATCAATGGGAAAGGCACCTTTCCTGGGGCAAAGGCTTTTTCGGCCAAACGGACCATTACAGACGAATCCTTACCAATACTATACAGCATTACCGGATTCTCAAATTCGGCAGCCACTTCCCGAATGATATGGATTGATTCAGCTTCCAGCTCTTTCAAGTGGCTCAGCTTATATTCTTCTTTCATATTGTTTTTTTATTTTGCAGCTGTCTGGCAAGTCACTCTGGGCAATACCAGTTCCAGCAATTTGTTTACAGATTCTTCTACAGACAAGATTGAGGTATCCAGTGACAAAGCTGGATGCAGCGGAGCTTCAAACGGAGCCGACACTCCCGTAAAATTACGGATTTCTCCACGACGTGCCTTTGCATAAAGTCCTTTTACATCACGCTTTTCGCAAGCTTCGATAGGCGTACTTACAAAGACTTCCATAAAATTCTCCTTACCTATGATATTTGCAGCCATTTCACGGATGTCATTGTTCGGGCTGATAAATGCAGCAATCGTAATGATACCCGTATCCACAAAAAGCTTACCGATTTCGGCGATTCTCCGGATATTTTCCACCCGGTCTTCTTCCGAAAAGCCCAGGTTATTGTTGATGCCACTACGTATGTTGTCACCATCCAGTATCCGGCACAACAATCCTCTTTGCTGCAACTCGCGTTCCAACGCAATGGCCAGCGTACTTTTCCCCGAGCCGCTCAGACCGGTAAACCAAATCATCACGCTGTGTTGCTTCAGCAAGTCCTCCTTATCCTTCCGGGTCAGCATCCGGTCAAATATCGGATAAATATGGTTTTGTTCGTTCATATATATTATATGTTTATTTTATAATCACTATTTAAGAAAATGGCCATATCTGTGGGACAAGAAAAACAGAAATCAAAAAAGCTATGATATTCAGTGGAAGTCCCACACGTACAAAGTCCGTAAACTTATAATTACCGATACCCTGTACAATCAGATTGGTCTGATAACCGATCGGAGTAGAAAAACTGGCTGATGCCGCCATACAGATAACCACAAAGAAAGGCATCGGGTTGACTCCCAACTGTTGTGAAAGCGACAAAGCCAGCGGAAACGACAAAGCTGCAGCCGCATTATTGGTAATCAGTTCCGTAAACAAATTGGTTATAATAAACATGGCAGCCAGCAGTACATACGGCCCGTAATTCCGGCTCAGTCCGATTATGTATTCGGCTATCAAATCAGCCACTCCCGAATTGACCATCGCCTTACTGATGGCAAAAGCACAGGCAATGGTAATCAATACATCCCAAGATATGTATTTCGTATATTTCCGTGGAGGGAAAATCTTCGTCCATGCCATGATGACAGTCGTTACGGAAACAAAGAAAAACATATCCAGTTTCATGCCTTCAGGAAGCATACCCTGCACTTGAGGCAACTCACCAATTGTAGCTCCCACAATCATAATCACCAGCAAAACAAGAGCCAGCCAGCGTTTTTTCTTTCCTGCCGGTTCACGGTCTTTCCCGTTTGCCAGCATGATAAATACAGAAGAATCTCCCCAAGTCTGGATAAAACTGTCATCTGCCTGGAGCACCAGCGTATCATTTTCCCGAAAACGTAAAGAAGACAAATCAGTATATGTTTGTCCCATACGTCGCAACTCAACCACCTCAGCCCCATAATGGCGCATAAAGTCAAAATCGCTTACCTTTTTATTAATACCTGGGAAACGTGAGCCAATAACGGCCTCAACCGGATGCAACAATCCGCCTTCCTCTTCACTCCCCGGAGCATCAGGACGCTGCTCAGGCAAAAGGAATTTTGAGAATGCCAACAGATATATAATTCCGGCCAATGCAATAAAAATACCCACTTTACCCAGTTCGAACATGCCGAAACCTTTCATTCCGGCATCCTGTATCATACTATGTACCACCAGATTGGTAGAAGTACCTATCAGCGTACAAATACCTCCCAGAATTGTTACATACGAAAGCGGTATCAGGAAATAAGTAGCCGGGATTTTCACATAATTAGCCCAACGCTTGATGATAGGAGCAAAAATAACCACTACAGGCGTATTGTTAAGGAAAGCCGATATAAATGCCACTACTGGCAACATACGTATCTGTGCTTTAAACACCGTCGTTTTCTTTTGCGGAAGCATCTTTTTTATCAGCTGGGTAAGTGCTCCACTCTGCCGCACTCCCTCGCTCACTAAAAACAGCAAGGCCACCGTTATCATCCCCTTGTTACTGAATCCCTCCAGCATTTCTTTCGGAGTCAAGATTCCCGTACATAGAAAGACTACGATAACGGAAAAAAGAATCATCCCCGGCCGCATCTTATCCATAATCAGCAGCACCAGCATCACCACCAGCGCTACCAATACTACAGCAACATCAAAGGTCATATCCGTCAGCGTACTATAAACCAGGGATTCAACAAATCTTCCTTATTATAAGTCAGCGGTACATCCGGACGGTCAGCACACACCATCTCCTTTCCGGCAGCACGTGCAATAGCATGACCGGCCGCTGTATCCCATTCCATAGTAGGCGCAAAGCGCGGATAAACATCGGCACTGCCTTCTGCTACTCTGCATATTTTAATTGAGCTGCCGCTCGATACACACTCCACCTGCTTGTACTGTTTCCGCAAGTCATTGATATAAGCTTCTGTTTCCGGTGAAAGATGCGAACGTGAAGCGACAACCACCAGCGTATCGGCATCGTGCACACGTTCCTGAGGCAAACAGTCAGCCCGTTCTTTCAGTTCCTCCAGTGTAAACATTCCACGTTCCGAGATACCGGTCAAGCGAAAAGCTCCCATACCATAGCATCCCCAATACAAGGTTTGCTTTACCGGCAAGTAAATCACTCCCAACATGGGTACCCCGTTTTCTACCAGTGCTATATTCACGGTAAACTCACCATTCTTCTTGATGAACTCCTTGGTACCATCCAAGGGGTCAACAATCCAGAGCTGCTTCCAACCGGCACGCTGCGCGTACGGCAAATGTTTTCCTTCTTCACTCAACAATGGAAAAGGTGTTTCGGCCAGCATGGCGGCAATCACCTCGTGCGCTTTCCGGTCGGCAATTGTCAGCGGAGAATTATCCGCCTTCCGTTCCACCTCAAAATCAGCATTCGGATCCTCATACACTTCCATTATTTTCTTTCCAGCAGCCATCGCTGCATCTACAGCCAGTAATATATATTCCTTTTTTAACGTTTCCATTTTTTAGAAAGCTTCTGTCATATTAAAATAAAACAAGTTTTGTCTGTCTACAAAATTCCGTCCGAAATCCAGTCGGACATTCATACGAGGTTGCACTTCTATACGCAGTCCTACTCCTGCATTAGGCAATGCCCCCTCTACTTTTACCGGATTCGGTCCCATAAAGCCACATCCGCCCCAGGCAACAAAGCCCAGATGATACAGCATTTTCTTAAACCAGTTACTCTTATCGGTATTAAACATGTGCCGGTATTCGGCCAGCAATACATGCGATGTCTTATCCCGATACTGTCCCATATAGTACCCACGCAAATCAAACGGAGTTCCGCTCAGCACATACTTATTAATTGGTACATCTCCAAACACATTTTTCGTCTGTACCGTCCAGGCCAGTACCCTTCTGTTTCCTACACTCTTATACTGCCGGTAATCCAATTCCAAACGGTAGAAATTATCATCTCCTCCTAAAAACTTCTGGTACATCACTCCTCTGAAATCAAAGTAAAGTCCCTTATATGCGTTTGCAGGCACATCACGGCTATCATATGTCAGCAGGAAACCCAGTCCCGAACTAAAGTTACTGAAGCCATCAGCAGTACCTCCTCCGGCTACATAGTCCGGCTGTGTCTGTAAGTACTTGGCAGGTTCCTTCATCTCATCGTAAGTCAAATCAACCTGCACACCCCCAAACCAATTCGATTCTCCAAGTCGGAACAAGAACCACGGGTTCACCTGTATACCACTGTAACGATACTGACTGGTCGTATCACTCCGAACATAATTATGGTTGGTATCATACCCTATACCATAAAAGTTATCCATGGTATTCTTATAAGAAAATTGTCCGAAAATCCGGAAATTATCTTTACCGAAGAAAAGTTGCGGCTTCGATATCAGGTTTAATCCTCCTTTAAACATAAAGGCGATAGCAATAGGTACTACCGAACGTTTCTGTTCCAGATCAGATGGATTCATCCGAAAAGTCATCAAAGCACTACCCCCTACCAGCAAACCAAAATCGGGTGAAAAGCTAGGACCTCCTAATATATTATAGTGAAAGTTTCTATCCTTTTTCACTTTTTCTTTTGCCACCGGTACCGTATCCACTTGCAAGCCTTCTGCCATACAGGCTCCTATTGTAAACCATACCAGCAACAACGTTACTACTGCAGATTTCATCATATAAATATGTAATACACTTTAGTACATGCCATAAGCATGCAAATTAATTTTAAAAGTAAACAAACTTTTCCTTATACAGGAAAAACAAGCATTAAAGGTTTCTAAAATCTTTATTTCTGAACAGAAAATCAACTATTTATACTATATTTGTGTATTAAAATCATCCATAAAAACAACAAAACTCCATGACAAAAAAAGAGCTTTATCAGAAAGTCATCGAATACTTTCAGGCCACCATGCCTGTAGCCGAAACTGAGCTTCACTACAACACTCCGTTCGAGCTGTTAGTCGCTGTTATTCTCAGTGCCCAATGCACCGACAAGCGCGTCAATCAAATAACTCCAGCCCTTTTCCGCGACTACCCCACTCCCGAAGCCATGGCTGCCGCCAGCCCTGAAACCCTTTTCGAATATATCAAGAGTGTAAGCTATCCCAACAACAAGGCACGCCATCTGGCAGGAATGGCCCGTATGCTCATGCAGGAATACCAGGGCATCATTCCCGATACACTCGAGGAGCTGACACGTCTTCCCGGAGTGGGACGTAAAACTGCTAACGTAATTCAGAGCGTATTGTTCAACAAAGCTGCCATGGCAGTAGACACCCATGTATTCCGTGTCAGCCATCGCATCGGACTGGTTCCTAAAAGCTGCACCACACCTTTAGCTACCGAAAAACATCTTATGAAATATTTCCCGGAAGCTATCATCCCCATCGCCCATCACTGGCTCATACTTCACGGACGCTATGTATGCACAGCCCGTTCACCTCATTGCGACGCATGTGGACTGAAAGGTATCTGCAAGGCATCGCTCAAGACAATTGTGGACTAGATTAAAACATCACTTGCAAGCCATCATATGCCAGCTTTACTCCTTGCGGCAGGGCTGCATCCACCTCGGCATGTAACCCCATCTGATGACTCATATGTATTAAAAACGTTTGTGCAGCTCCGATACGTTTCACCCGTTCCAAAGCTTGCTCCAGATTCTGGTGCGTCCAATGCGGCTCGATGCGCAAAGCATTCATAAACAGCACCTCTACACCTTGCAGCATTCCATACGTTTCTTCCTGCATTTCCGTCATATCTGTTATCCAGGCAATCTTGCCAATTCTGAAACCCAGAATCGGCAATTTTCCATGCATCACCCGCAAAGGCAATACCTCTACCACTCTACCGGCTGCATTCTCCACACAGAAAACCTTTCCCGGCTCGACGGATACCAGCGGAATACGAGGCACTCCCGGATAAGGATGTTCGGCAAAACAATACGGCATACGCTGCATCAATTTACGGCAAGTTTCTTCTTCTGCAAAGACAGGAATATCTTTAAAAGCACAAAACGGACGTAAATCATCCAGCCCACCTACATGGTCATAATGCTCATGCGAAATTAATACTCCGTCAATTGGAGCAAAATCATCCAACCGAATCATCTGCTCTCTGAAGTCAGGACCGCAGTCTATCAGCAAACGTACACCATCTACTTCCACCAGCGCCGAACAACGCAACCTGCGGTCACGGTTATCCCCACTCGTGCAGACCCTACACGTACATCCTATCTGCGGAACCCCAGTAGAAGTACCACTTCCAAGCACTACAACTTTTCCCATGTTAGCCCTATTATATAATATGTATACTAAATAAAATTCACTTCCGGATGCAATTCGATGCCAAACAAATCTCTGACAGTATCCACCACAGCTCTGGCCAGATCCATCACCTCACGTCCCGAAGCACCTCCTAAATTCACCAGCACCAAAGCCTGCTTGTCGTGCACTGCAGCATGTCCCAAGGCCTTTCCTTTCCAGCCACTCCGTTCAATAAGCCAGCCGGCAGGGACTTTTACCCGATTTTCATCGACCACATAATGAGGCATATCCGGATATTTCACCAACAGTTCCTGATACAGCTCTTTTGCTATAACCGGATTCATGAAAAAGCTACCCGCATTTCCCTGTACTGCCGGATCAGGCAATTTTTCCTTGCGCACTTCAATAATCACATCACGCACCAGACGAAGCGAAACCTCTTTGCCTGTTTTCTCCAACCGGGTACGAATATTGCCATATTCCAGATTAAAAACAGGATGCTTGCTCAGTTTATACGTAACATGCGTCACCACAAACTTACCCTTCAGGTCCTTCTTAAATACACTCTCCCGGTAAGCATAACCACATTCCTCATTGCGGAATACCTTCACCTTGGCAGTTGCTATCTCTACCGTTTCTACCGTATCAATCAAATCCTTGGCCTCAGCCCCATACGCACCGATATTCTGCACCGCCGAAGCTCCCACTTCACCCGGAATATACGACAGATTTTCAGCTCCATACCATTCATGGTCCACTGCATACGCTACAAAGTCATCCCATACTACACCGGCACCGACACGTACCCATACACAGTTTTCATCCTCTGCAGCCAGTTCAATCCCCTTGATGCCCGAGTGCAACACCGTACCCTTGAAGTCACCCGAGAACAGCAGATTACTTCCGGCACCGATATGCAGCAACGGAAAACTCCATCTTTCTTTATGCAACAAAAGCTCGCAGAGTTCCTCCTGCGAGCTGTATTCTATCCAACGGTCGGCCTTGACATCCATGCCAAAAGTATTCTTTCCAACCATCGGGCAATTCAAAATCTCTTTCATAAATCAGTCACTTAAATCTTCAAAACGGACCAGCTTCCAGATTCCCTTCCGGCGCTCAAAATACAAGGTATTGCTAAATCCATTTCCAAATCCCTTGAATTCCATCACCTTTGTCGATGAATCCAAGTTTTCATTCTGTCCGTAATTTACATTAGCAATCCGTACCTTTGGCATCGGAGGCTGAAAAGCAAACCACTGTCCTTCTTCCAGTACCGTTTCCAATATTTGAAACTCATCCTCAGGATCAGCAGTCACAAAATACAAGGGACGAGCCAGCCTTTCTTTTTGAAACGTCGAGTCATTGGCAAAACGATAAAAGAAGTCAAAAAAATCTTCTTCATCCTTATCTTCCGAGGTAGGCAATACCGACAAGTTCATAGCCTCCAGGAACCACGCATCCTGCTTCCGTTCAAAATAATAACGCTTCATTTTCTTTTCCTTCAGATAGAGCCATTCTACCCGCACACTGTGCAGGCTGGTATCTTTTTCAAGCTCCATATCTTCTTCCTTATCAAAAAGGACGGTATAAATCCCCTCCTTGCTGAAGAGCGGATCATACTTCCAGGCATCTTTCTGAATACGGAATACCTTTGTTTCCTTATAATAAGACAGCGGAAAAAGAATACGTTTCACCTGAAACTCTGCATCCGAAGCAAAATTGTAGAAAAAATCGGCAAAGCTTTCATCTGCAGTAGCAGGAATTATTTCTTCAGCATCCGGAGCTTCACAAACCGTATCCACCCCCAAAGCTGCCGAATCCGTCACCTCTACAGCCTCTGCCATTTCACCCTTCTGTCCGGTTCCACTGTTACATGCTACCATCAAAAGCAGCATCACACACGCAACAACAAACTTTCTCATTTCATTTCACAAAAAAACGTGTACAAAAGTAGATATTTTTTCTGTACTCCCTACATCCGGAATGCAGAATTAACACCCCAAATCTTTAAAATCTCCTTGAAAATAAAAGATTTTTATTTTTAATTCTTAACTTTGCAAACAATTAAAAACAAAACGTACATTATATGTTAGCAAAAATAGAAGCATTGCTGCAGGAAATTAACGGATTACAAGCTGCCAGCGCAGAAGAACTGGAAGCTCTCCGCATCAAATACCTGAGTAAAAAAGGTGCCATCAACGCCCTGATGGCCGATTTCCGTAATGTACCGGCTGAACAGAAGAAAGAAGTCGGTATAAAACTCAACGAGCTGAAAAACCTTGCCCAGGAACGTATCGCCTCTTTAAAAGAAGCCTTCGAAAACCAGGACAACAGCGCAGCCGAAATGGACCTTACCCGTACCGCTTATCCAATCAAGCTGGGTACCCGCCATCCATTGAGCATTGTAAAGAGTGAAATCATCGATATATTCAGCCGTCTGGGCTTCAGCATCGCTGATGGACCAGAAGTTGAAGACGACTGGCACGTATTTTCTTCTATGAACTTTGCAGAAGACCATCCGGCACGCGACATGCAGGATACCTTCTTCATCGAAGCACATCCTGATATCATTCTCCGCACCCATACATCATCTGTACAGAGCCGTGTAATGGAAGTTTCACAGCCTCCTATCCGTGTCATCTGTCCGGGACGTGTATACCGTAACGAAGCAATCAGCTACCGTGCACACTGTTTCTTCCACCAGGTAGAAGCACTTTACGTAGACAAGAATGTATCTTTCACCGACCTCAAGCAGGTTCTGCTTCTTTTCGCTAAGGAAATGTTCGGTCCTGAAACCAAAATCCGTCTGCGTCCGTCTTACTTCCCATTTACAGAACCTAGTGCCGAAATGGATATCAGCTGTAACATCTGCGGTGGTAAAGGCTGTCCATTCTGCAAGCACACCGGTTGGGTAGAAATCCTGGGATGCGGTATGGTAGACCCGAACGTACTCGAAGCAAACGGCATCGACAGCAAAGTATACAGCGGTTATGCCCTGGGTATGGGAGTTGAGCGAATCACCAACCTTAAATATCAGGTTAAAGACCTCCGACTCTTCTCAGAAAACGATACCCGCTTCCTGAAAGAATTCGAATCGGCAAACTAAGCTAGATTTCTCCTTATTACATAATCAACCCCTAAGCTGTCTTACCGAAGCCTGAAAAGCCTGCGTTAAGACAGCTTTTTTACCATTCAAGCCCCTCAAAACATGGCAAATGATCGTCTCATCACTCCCAGCTACTGCTGCATACTAGCCGCCAACTTTCTGCTGTACTTCGGTTTCTGGCTGCTCATTCCCGTACTGCCTTTTTACCTGTCCGAAGAGTTTCATGTCGGCCACACCACCATTGGCATCGTTCTTTCCTGCTACACCATAGCAGCCTTGTGCGTACGTCCATTCTCCGGCTATCTGCTCGATACTTTTGCCCGAAAGCCATTATATCTCGTAGCCTATACTGTATTCACGGCTGTTTTTGCCGGATACATGGTAGCCGGACTATTGAGCTTTTTCATCCTGCTCCGTATCATCCATGGCCTCGCATTCGGTATGGTGACAGTAGGTGGAAATACCATTGTAATTGATATTATGCCTTCTTCCCGACGCGGAGAAGGCTTGGGATATTACGGCCTGACCAACAACACCGCCATGTCTGTAGGCCCCATGTTCGGACTCTTCCTGCACAATGCCGGTGTGTCCTATCCCGTCATCTTTGCATACGCATTGGGAGCCGGCATACTGGGCCTCATCGCAGCCCTGCTGGTCAAGACACCCTACAAAGCACCGGTTCACCGTGAACCCATCTCGCTCGACCGTTTCATCCTACTCAAAGGACTGCCCGCCGGCTTCAGTCTGCTCCTGCTGTCCATCCCCTACGGCATGACGACCAACTACGTAGCCATGTACGCCCGTCAGATAGGCATTACTGCCGAAACCGGATTCTTCTTTACCCTCATGGCCGTCGGTATGGCTGTAAGCCGACTTTTCAGCGGACGCATGGTCGACAAAGGACACATTACAGAAACCATCCGTTACGGACTCTATCTGGTATGCATCTGCTACTTCTGCCTGAGCGCCTGCGGATGGCTTACAACATGGAATATGACCGTCACTACCTATCTATTCTTCCTGATAGCCCTATTGCTGGGTATCGGTTTCGGAACCATGTTTCCTGCCTACAATACCCTCTTTGTCAACCTGGCCCCCAATAACCAGCGCGGCACAGCCACCAGCACCTACCTTACCTCCTGGGATGTAGGTCTCGGAATCGGCATGCTCACCGGCGGATACATATCCGAAATATCCACGTTCCGTGCTGCCTACCTCTTCGGGGCAATGCTCACCGTAGTTTCACTGTTCTACTTCCGCTACAAGGCAAGCCCTCATTTTCAGGCCAACCGGCTACGATAAGCCTGAATTATTTCTTATAGGTAAAAATAAAGATATGTGAGATTTTTCCGTCCACAGGTTTCAGCTGGACAGACATGATAAACGAACGGAACAAATGCATGTTTTCACGAATAAAACGAGGCAAGTAAGCAGCATAGCGTTCCGGCTCCCGTGCTACCTTATCCATATCTGCCACCATCACAAATGCAGCATCTCTGGACATCCCCTTTACACACTCTGTAAATAAAGAAGGTGCTGCATTCAGTGTAAAATCAGTAATGCAGGAATCCACTTTCTGCTCTCCTGAAACCATCAGCAGACTATCCTTTTCATAGCACATAGGCATCGCATAAAGACGCTCCAGAACCTCACTCTTGCACGAGTCGGGCGCATGCATGGCACCACTCAGGTAGAACACCTCCGAATTCATATAAAAATCGAATTCGCTCCAACAGTGCTCATGCTTTTCCTTCTCCAAGAAAGGCATAGAAGCCGTATGGGCCGTAAGTCCCATAAAGAAATTTGCTGTTTTCTTTTTATCCACAGCCTTATAAGCAAACGACGGACTTTCCAGCAACGAATGCCCATCTTTCATCGCGTCAATCACCTTTTCAATCAAGCGCTTATGCACACTCACAGCAAAGAATCCAGGTCCGGCAAACGATGCTACAAACTGATTTCCTCCAACCGGATAAATCAATATTTCCTTTCCCCTGTAAACCTCAACTTTCGGGTCAAAAGCAACCCCTGTCTTGGCATACAGCAGTTTCCGCATCAGTTCCCGGTCCTCCCGGTTCACCTTAAAATAAAGCACCTGATTCATTTCCGATACCGGTTCATGAAAACTCACCAACATATAACTCAGTCCACGACTCAATCCATGTTCATTTCCCTCGGCATAAGCAACCATTTCCCGCAAAACCGTATTCACCAGTCCGGGAACCTTCAGCGAGTCGAAACGGTCAGCATAAGCAGCCTGAGCCATTTCATCAAAAAAATAATTTATATTGTTCGATTCCAGCACCGCAATGCAATCATCCGGCACCATAGCATACAAATTTATATGTTCTCCCCTTTCAGCTTCCGACAAGCGCACAAAACTATAGTAAACCACACCTACACCGAAAAGCACTACCGAAATCAGGACTCCTATTTTAGTTATCGTTCGCAATCTCATCTGTAAATTATACTATTTTTGCAAATATACACATTCTATTATAAAAAAGCAATCAAGGTTGAAACTCATTTGCAAAAAAAATCCTACAAAGCAAAGCTCTGTAGGATTCTCCACCTCAACTAAAGAGGGTGACTAGTGGGACTCGAACCCACGACATTCAGAACCACAATCTGACGCTCTAACCAACTGAACTATAGTCACCATATTAAAAATGGTTGCTTCTATGAAAGGGTGACTAGTGGGACTCGAACCCACGACATTCAGAACCACAATCTGACGCTCTAACCAACTGAACTACAGCCACCATTTTTATGTATTCGCTTCCTTTCCGAAAGCGAGTGCAAAGTTGCAGTTTTTTTTTGAATTCTCCAAATATTCAAGCAACTTTTTGCAAAAATATTTTCATTTTTCTATTACCTCCGGATAGAGTTCTCTCAAAAGAACACACTATCCGGAGCATTAATACCTTAATATACAGCCTTTTTACCGGCCAGCAGCGTATTCCGCATCAACGACACAATTGTCATCGGCCCTACCCCACCCGGCACAGGTGTAATATACGAACACTTAGGAGCCACCTCATCAAACTTCACGTCACCCGTCAGTTTGAATCCCGATTTTTTCGAAGCATCCGGCACACGGGTTGTACCCACATCAATTACCACAGCTCCTTCCTTCACCATATCCGCTTTCACGAAGTTAGGCTGTCCCAGCGCTGCAATGATGATATCCGCCTCGCGGCATTCTTCCACCAGATTCTTACTCCGGCTATGGCACACTGTCACCGTAGCATCTCCCGGATACGCTTTCTGCATCATCAGCATAGCCATCGGCTTACCCACGATGTTACTGCGTCCCAGCACCACACATTTCTTGCCACTCGTTTCAATGTTATAACGTCTCAGCAGTTCCAGAATACCATTCGGCGTTGCCGACACGTAGCAAGGCAATCCGATAGACAGGCGTCCCACATTGATAGGATGAAAACCATCCACATCCTTCCTATAGTCGATGGCCTCGGTCACCTTCTGCTCCGAAATATGTTTTGGCAACGGCAACTGCACGATAAACCCATCCACATCCGGGTCTTCGTTCAATTCCTGTACCTTAGCCAGCAACTCTTCCTCCGTTACATCCGCTTCGTAGCGAATCAAGGTAGAAGTAAAGCCACACACCTCACACGCTTTTACCTTGGCAGCCACATAGGTTTCACTACCTCCGTCATGGCCCACCAATATAGCAGCCAGATGCGGACGTTTGCCGCCACTTGCCACAATCTGCTGTACTTCCGCAGCAATTTCCTGTTTAATCTGCTCGGCAACAGCCTTTCCATCTATCAATGTCATATTAAACCTCCTTGTATTAAAAATCTTTTCACGTACACGCAAATATAAGCTTTTCTTTCAGAAAATCAATAAGCGAATCACTGCATGCCCACGATTTCCTGCAAAATCTTCACAGCCGTTTCCACACATGCCACATCTTTCACCACCATACTGCGCCGTCCGTTCTGCTCACGCAAATTGCAGTTGCGCGGATACCTTGCCATATAGTCAATAATCTTTCCGAAAGCCTCACTCTGATAGTACGGGCTCTCCAGGTTACTCACAAAGAACAACACCATCCGTCCCTGCTTCAGCACCGCCTTTTCTACGCCCAATCTCTTCGCCATACGGCGCAGCGGCACGATATATAGCAATTCCTCCGTTTCAGGCGGCAACTTGCCAAAGCGGTCCAGCAGACGAGCCCTGAAAGCCTCCACATCCTTGTCCAGTTCCAGTCCGTCCAGTTCCCGATACAAAAGCATGCGCTCACTGCTGCTCGGAATATACTCATTCGGGAACAGCAACTCCAGATCACTTTCCACCGTACATTCGTCCACAAACTCCTCTCCGCTAATCTTGCCGCCATCCGCTTTCACTTCTTCCGCATACAAGTCGGCAAACTCCTCATTCTTCAACTCGCTCACCGCCTCGTTCAAGATTTTCTGATACGTCTCATAACCCAGGTCAGCAATAAAACCGCTCTGCTCGGCTCCCAACATATTACCGGCTCCCCGGATATCCAGGTCCTGCATGGCAATGTGAATGCCACTTCCCAAGTCACTGAAGTTCTCGATAGCCTGCAACCTGCGCTTGGCCTCCGGTGTAAGCGAAGCCAGCGGCGGCGCCAGCAAATAACAGAAAGCCTTCCGGTTACCACGTCCCACACGACCTCTCATTTGATGCAAGTCACTCAAGCCGAAGTTCTGCGCCTGATTGATGATAATCGTATTCGCATTCGGAATATCAATACCACTTTCGATAATCGTCGTAGCCAGCAGCACATCATAGTCGTAGTTCATAAAATCAAAAATCACCTTTTCCAGCTCCTCCGGCTGCATCTGTCCGTGCCCGATGCACACCCGGCAATCCGGAATATTACGTTGAATCATCGCTTTCAGCTCTACCAGATTCTGGATACGGTTATTCACGAAATATACCTGACCGTTTCGGCTCATCTCAAAGTTGATAGCTTCCGTTATCACTTCCTCGTTGAACGTATGCACCTCCGTCTGAATCGGATAACGGTTAGGCGGCGGCGTCTGAATCACCGACAAGTCGCGTGCTCCAATCAGCGAGAACTGCAGCGTACGCGGAATCGGCGTAGCCGTCATGGTAAGCGTATCCACATTCACCTTCAGCTGGCGTAATTTCTCTTTCACGCCCACACCAAACTTCTGTTCCTCATCAATAATCAGCAGACCCAAGTCCTTAAACTTCACCGTCTTGCCGATAATCTTATGCGTACCAATCAGAATATTCACTTCCCCCTCGGCCAGCTCGCGCAAAATCCGGCTCGTATCCCGTGCCGTACGCGCACGGCTCAGATAATCCACCTTGCAAGGCAATCCCTGCAGACGCTTCTTGAAAGTCTGATAATGCTGATACGCCAATACCGTAGTAGGAACCAGTACTGCCACCTGCTTGTTGTCGGCCACCGCCTTGAATGCCGCACGAATAGCAACTTCTGTCTTACCGAAACCTACATCCCCGCACACCAGACGGTCCATCGGGCGGTCACTTTCCATATCCCGCTTCACATCCTGTGTAGCCTTCAGCTGGTCCGGTGTATCCTCGTACAAGAAGCTTGCCTCCAGTTCATGCTGCAGGAAGCTGTCCGGACTGTAAGAAAACCCTTTTTCCTGCTTCCGCTTGGAGTACAGCTTAATCAAGTCGCGTGCAATATCCTTCAACTTCGATTTTGTACGCTCCTTCATCTTCTCCCAGGCACCCGTACCCAGCTTGCTGATCCGGGGCGGTTCCCCGTCCTTACCTTTATATTTTGAAATCTTATGCAGCGAATGAATCGAAACAAACACCACATCCTCATTCTGATACACCAGCTTGATAACCTCCTGCGTAGTATCTCCGTTCGGAATACGCACCAATCCCGCAAACCGGCCGATACCATGGTCAATATGCACCACATAATCCCCCGGTTCGAACATATTCAGCTCCTTCAGCGACAAAGCCACCTTACCACTGCGCGCCTTGTCACTACGCAGGCTATACTTATGGAAACGGTCGAAAATCTGATGGTCTGTAAACACACAGCAACGCAATGCATTATCCGTAAAACCCTCGTGCAGCGTCTTATCCACCGGAGTAAACACCACCTTATCCCCCCTCTCCTCAAAAATATCCTTCAGACGGTCTGTCTGCTTCACACTGTCCGAACATATATATAAGGTATATCCCTTCTCCAGATAGTCCGTCAACGTCCCAGCCACCAGATCAAAATTCTTATGGAAAACCGGTTGCGCCACCGTATCAAACACCAGCGTAGCATCCGGCGTCACCGACGGTTTTACGCCCATCTCCACCCGTTTGAAGTCCAGCACCTCACGCATAAAATCCGCACCATTCGTCAAACGGATTTCCTGCTGCACATTCTCCATCTCTTCACGCAGTTCTTCCGCACGTGCAGCCACAGCCTGCGGAGCCATAGCCTCATCATGCACCGCCTGTATCCGGTCTTTCACCCAAAGTAAATCATGGAAAGCCAGCACCGCATCTGCCGGCAGGAAATGCAGAAAATCCACAGCATCCGTATCCGACGCATGCAGCTCTGGTACCACCGCAATCCGTTCCATACGCTCTTTCGAAAGCTGCGTTTCCACCTCAAACGTACGGATACTGTCAATCTCCTCTCCAAAGAAGTCCACACGATACGGAAATTCCGAAGCGAACGAGAAAATATCCAGAATACTTCCGCGAAGCGCAAACTGTCCCGGTTCGTATACATAATCCACCCGTTCAAAGCCAAAGTCGGTCAGCGTACGCAGCACCTCTTCCGTTTCCACCTGCTGCCCCACCGCCAGCATCAGCGTCTTGCGGTCCATTTCCTGCAAAGAAACCACCTGCTCTGCCAGTGCCTCCGGATAAGTCACCACCGTAACCCGTTCCCCCTTCTGCAGACAGCTCAGCACCTCCGTACGCAGCACCTCATTGGCCGCATCCTTCTGTCCGTACTTCACCGCCCTGCGGTACGAAGAAGGAAAAAACAGAACCTTCTCTCCCCCCCCCTGCATCAGGTCATGGTAAAAATATCCGGCCGACTCCATGTCATCCAGCACAAAAACAAAACTTCTTTTTTCCCGCAACACCAATACCGACGTAAAAAGTGAAGTAGCCGAAGCATGCAGTCCGCTCCAGAAAATCGTCTTCACCTCCTTCTTTTTCATCAGCTCTGCCCATCCTTTCACATTCGGATGCGCCGCATATATCCGTTGTAATTCCTTAATATCCATGTATACTTTATTCATTGAATAGCGCAAAAATACAAAAAATAGCTTATTTTTGCACCTTAACAAAAATCAAATCACAAATGAGCACAATAAACAAATCCGAACATACCCGACTTCTGAAACAGCTTTATGCATACCGTCTGAAGGACACGCTTTCCCGTCTGAACCAGGAAGCTATGGTCATGTCCGACTGGAATCTCCAGACAAGGATAGACAACCTGCGCCAGACCTACGAGGCACTGCTGAGCTATGCAGCTACCGGAGCAACCGACCCCAAGCGCGACAAAATCCTGCTGAACATACAGCGTGCCGCAGCCGAAATAACCGACCTGCTCTATCTGCACCACGAAGCAAAGAACTGCTATGGCGACTTCTGGAACCGAATCCAGAACCAGCTGAAAACTTTGGGACAGCAGCCCGACTACGCTCAACTTATCGAACAACTGAGAGCAAACCTGCGTCAGGTAGAGCTCATCCCCGATATGCCGGACAATGCCGGACGCCAAGAAAAAGACCGCGCCGTGCGCGAAGCATACGAGCAACAGCTGGACCAGCTATTTTATGCCGTATGGTGCAGCCTCCACTGGAGTGAAACCGAATACAACACCCTGTGCGACCACCTGCTCCACACCCCGCTGCCCGAATATGACACCGCAGTAGTGACCAGCGCCATTGCCCAGTCCCTGCTTATCTGTTTCGACCCCTATAAATTCCGCCTGCTCACCGAACTTTACCACTACCGCGAAGAGCTACAGGTAAACCAGCGTGCCCTTATCGGCATTGCCCTGACCGTATACTACCACGAAGAGCGTTTCAAACTCTATCCCACCTGTCAGGATGCCCTGCAAGACCTGCTCGATGACGAAACCTTCGTCCAGCAGCTCGGTAAGCTGCAAATACAACTTCTCATGAGCCGTGAGACAGAGAAAATCAGCAGCCGGATGCATCAGGAAATTTTCCCCGACCTGCTAAACTACAAGCTGGGCAACCCCGACACCAAGATTACCAGTCTGGAAGAACTCGAAGAATACATCGACGAGAATCCCGAATGGAAAAGCCGCATGAACAAGCTCACCGACAAGATGCGCGAGCTGGGCGAAATGCAACAGGAAGGAGCCGACACCAACATGTACACCTTCACCACCCTGAAGAGTTACCCCTTCTTCCGCCGTGCCCCCCACTGGTTTTACCCGTTCAATACCCACCAGTCTGATATCGCAGACATTCTGGGCAAGTACCCTCAGGCCGGACAGTTCCTCCGCTTTATCAACAGCAGCGGCATGTACTGTAATTCCGACTTGTACTCTCTTCTGTTCACCTTACAGCAAGTAAGTGGCATACAAGAAGGCAAAAACATCATCCCCATGGAGCTGAGCGAACTTGGCGAACAACTTGAAAACGCCCAGGAAAAGCAAGAAAATCCAGATTCCATCCGCCGTCAATACCTGCAAGATGTCTACAGATTCTACAAACTCTGGCAGTTCAAGAGCTATCAGGACGATATTTTCAAGGACGACCTCGCTTTATGGCATCGCCAAAGCCTGGCCAAGGCCCTTCAGCAACCCGAATTGCTGGAACACATTGCCCACTTCCTGTTTAGCAAAGACTATTTCAGTGAAGCCGCCGAACTTTACACCCAACTGTCGGCACTGCCCGAAGCCAAAGCAGAATATCTCCAGAAACTGGGCTTCTGCTACCAGAAACAGGGCAAATACTCCGAAGCACTCCAGGCTTACCAGAAAGCCGAGCTGCTGCTGTCTGCAGACGACACCTGGAACAACCTGCACATTGCCCAGTGCTACCGGCAGTTACACCAATACGAAGAAGCCCTTGCATACTACATGAAAGTAACGGAAGCCAAGCCCGACAATCTGAATGCAGCTCTGCAGACAGGGCACTGTCTGGCTGCCCTGCGCCGCTATCAGGAAGCCCTGAAATACTATTTCAAAGTAGAATTCCTTGGAAAAACCCCGGCCAACGCCCACCGTGCCATCGGCTGGTGCTACTTCATGACCGGACAACCCCAGAAAGCAGAAGAGTATTATCAGAAAGTCCTCGACAACGAAAGTAAGATTCTGCCTTCGGACTATATGAACATGGGGCACGCCCTCCTTGTACAGAAACGTATAGCCGATGCCTTAACTTACTACCATCGCGCATACGCCGTCAGCAAAGACGACTTTTATCAAACCCTGCAGACAGACACTCCAGCCTTGCTGGAACAGGGAGTATCAGCTTCCGAGCTCCATCTATTGCCCGACCTGCTGATGTAAGTCATCTTGACACTACATTTTTGATGCATCATTTTTAAGACGCACATACATCACAAGAGTGACGAACTTAAATCATTTAAATAATGAAAGTTCGTCACTCTTGTGATATCATAAACACCTACCGGCATTTGACTGTTCATAACTGTACATTTGTTGGTCGCAATTCAAATATACAATTTGTTCAGCGGTTTTCCTTTTTAGGAAACTATCACTCGAAATGTCGGATGAACCATTTTTATATAAGATTTAAGGATTGACACAAGGTTGCAATGAAATATCTTTATATCTTTGTCTAATTGAAAAAAAATGCTTATGCAAACAAGTGACAGTATCATTATTATTCCTACGTATAACGAAAAGGAAAATATAGAAAATATCATCCGGGCTGTGTTCGGACTGGAAAAGTGCTTCCACATTCTGGTTATTGAAGATAATTCACCGGACGGAACAGCTGACATAGTAAGAAAAATGCAAAAAGAGTTTCCGGAACGGCTCTTCATGGTAGAAAGAAAAGGAAAGTTGGGACTGGGAACTGCATATATCACCGGATTTAAATGGGCTCTGGAACATGGCTACGACTTTGTGTTCGAAATGGATGCTGACTTTAGCCATAACCCGAATGATTTGCCACGACTGTATAAAGCATGTGCCGAAGAGGGAGCTGACGTAGCAATCGGCTCACGCTATATCAGCGGTGTGAATGTCGTAAACTGGCCAATGGGAAGGGTGCTGATGTCTTATTTTGCTTCGAAATATGTGCGTCTGGTTACAGGGGTTCCCATTCACGATACTACAGCCGGATTTAAATGCTACCGCCGGCAGGTATTGGAAACAATCCCTCTGGATGAAGTCCGGTTCAAGGGATATGCATTCCAGATTGAAATGAAATTTACAGCTTATAAATGTGGTTTTAAGGTGGTAGAAGTTCCGGTAATCTTTATCAACCGCGAACTGGGTACCTCTAAAATGAACAGCAGCATCTTTGGTGAGGCTGTGTTTGGTGTGATGAAACTGAAATGGGACAGCTTGTTCCGTAAATATCCTAAAAAAGCGAATGTATGAAAAGAACTTGGATAAAGAATGCCCGCATCGTTAACGAAGGGAAGTGTTTTGCCGGAAGTGTTGTTATTGAAGGAGATCGGATTGCTGAAGTGCTGGATAAAGATGTATGCCCTCAAACAGCTTGTGAAGAGGTGGTAGATGCTGCTGGCGCTTACTTGCTGCCGGGTGTAATTGATGACCATGTGCATTTCCGTGACCCGGGACTGACACACAAAGCGGACATGACAAGTGAAAGTTGTGCTGCGGCTGCCGGTGGAGTTACTTCGTTTATGGATATGCCGAACTGTAATCCGCAAACAACAACTCTGGAGGCTCTCGAAAATAAGTTTGCAGATGCCGCAAAAAAGAGTATCGTAAATTATTCGTTCTATTTTGGTGCAACAAACAACAATGCAAACTTGCTGTCTTCGCTGGACAAAACAAAAGTATGCGGAGTGAAACTGTTCATGGGTGCCAGCACTGGCAATATGCTGGTGGACCGTATGGACATACTGCGGAAGATTTTCAGCGAAGCAGGTATGCTCATTGCGACGCATTGTGAAGACCAGAATATCATACGGAAAAATACAAAGAAGTTTCAGGAATTGTATGGGGAAGATCCGGATATAACCTGCCATCCGCTGATTCGCAGTGAAGAAGCTTGCTACGAATCGTCAAAACTGGCAGTACAGCTGGCTAAAGAAACAGGAGCACATCTGCACATCCTGCACATCAGCACAGCGAAAGAACTGGAATTACTGGAAAACAAACCGCTGGAAGAAAAACATATTACTGCCGAAGCATGCGTATCGCATCTGTTCTTCTGCGATGAGGATTACAAACGGATGGGAGCGCATATCAAGTGTAACCCAAGTATCAAGACCAGAGCCGACCGCGATGCGCTACGTAAAGCACTGAGCGAAAATCGGATTGACGTAATCGGTACGGACCATGCCCCACATTTGTTGAGCGAGAAACAAGGAGGCGCATTGAAAGCTGTTTCGGGCATGCCTACCCTGCAGTTTTCACTCATAAGCTGTTATGAACTGGTTAAAGAGGGTATTTTAAGCATAGAACAGCTGGTAGAAAAAATGTGTCATGCACCGGCTAAACTGTACAACATCTGTGAACGCGGATTTATACGCCCGGGATATAAAGCGGATTTAGTAATCCTGAATCCGGATTGCACATGGACTGTAACGGATAAAGTAGTACTGAGCAAATGTGGATGGACTCCAATGGCCGGACAGGATTTCCATGCGCGTGTGGAAAAGACTTTCGTGAACGGTGACTTGGTTTACAGTGAAGGTAAAGTGGATGAACTGCACTGCGGAGAAGCGTTGCGCTTTAACCGGTAATCAATTGAGTAAATGGATATGAAAACGGAGATTACAAAAGTAACCTATAATATTCACGACCTGGCAGAGTATATCAACTGGATTTATTTCTTTCATGCCTGGGGATTCCAACCCAGATTTACAGGTATTGCAGATATCCATGGATGTGATGCTTGCCGTGCCAGCTGGCTGGCTTCGTTTCCGGAAGAGGAAAGGGCTAAAGCTGCAGAGGCAATGCAATTGCATAAGGAAGCAAACCGGATACTGAACAAACTGGATGCTAATTTTAAAGTCTTTGCAATATACAGGCTGATGGAGGCAAATGCTGACGGCGATGACCTGTTGCTGGAAGGAAAACGGTTCCCGCTATTGCGGCAGCAAACCCGAATAAAGCCGGAAGATCCGTTTTTGTGTCTGAGTGATTTCGTCCGTCCGGTTGAAGGGGGTATCAAAGATACGGTAGGAGCTTTTGCTACGACAATAGACCCCAATATGGAACTCCTCTTTAAAGAGGATGACTATAAATTGATGCTGGTTAAGACATTGGCCGAACGCCTGGCTGAAGCTGCAGCCGAAAAAGTACACGAGGATATCCGAAAAAAAATATGGGGATATGCCCCGGATGAAAAGCTGACTAAAAGAGAGTTGCTGAATGAAGAGTATCAGGGAATACGACCGGCGGTGGGTTATCCTTCATTACCAGATATTTCAGTAAATTTTCTGCTGGATGAATTACTCGACATGAAGCAAATTGGTATCAGCCTGACGGAAAATGGAATGATGCAACCACATGCTTCTGTATGTGGACTGATGTTTGCACATCCGGCATCACGTTATTTCTCGGTAGGAAAAATCGGTACGGACCAACTGACGGACTATGCAAAAAGACGCGGAGTCACAGTGGACGTGATGCGTAAATATTTAGCAGCCAATCTACAAGACTGACAGGAGGAAAGAAGAATGATGTTATTGAAACTTGGGTTATTCTTTACATTACTACTGTTATTTCCCGATTGGTACATAGACCGGAAACTGTTAAGCCACACCGGATACAAAGGTTTGCGCTTTTTTTACTGGATACCGTCGGGATTGCTACTGGCTGGTATGCTGTTTATCTTTACACTGTACAGGCCAGGTCCTGATGCAATGCAGCAATTGAGCTATTTCCTGATTGTTTTTTTATGTTTCAGTGTACCGAAAGCTTTGTTTGTACTGATACATCTGCTGTTACGTGGTATTGCGCGGATAACGAACAGGAAGCTGTATGGAGAGCAATTGGCTGGTACGTTAGCACTGGCTTCGTTAATATATATCATTTATGGAGCTACTGCGGGAAAGGAAAACTTTACGGTTCGAGAGGTCACTTTCGAATCTTCCGATTTACCGACCGGATTTGATGGATATCGCATTTTGCAATTGTCGGACCTACATACCGGTAGTTGGAAAGGAAATGGAAGGGCACTGCAAAGGGCTGTAGACTTATGCAACAAACAACAGGCGGATGTCATCGTATTTACAGGAGATGTAGTGAATAACCTGGCTTCGGAACTGAAAGAGTTTATTCCGATATTAAGCGGTCTGAAGGCTAAAGACGGGGTTTTCTCGGTATTGGGTAATCATGACTATTCGCCATATATAAAATGGGAATCGCCGGAAATGCAGCAGCAGAACCTGGAACAACTGATGAGGTATGAGCAGGAAATGGGTTGGAAACTGCTGATGAATGAACACAGAATGCTGTATAGCGGAAAGGATTCTATCGTACTGGCTGGCGTGGAAAACAGTGGCCAACCGCCTTTCCCGAATAAAGGAGACTTGAAAAAGGCATTGGCTGGTACAGAAGGGCTGTTTAAGGTCTTACTTAGCCACGATCCTACCCACTGGAAAAGGGAGGTGTTGCCGCAAAGTGACGTACAGCTGATGCTGGCAGGACATACACACAATATGCAATTCAGCCTGTTAGGGTGGTCACCTTCCGGACTGGTCTATCCGGAGCACGAAGGACTGTACATGACTGGAGGCAGAGGACTGTATGTAAATATTGGACTTGGGTATCTGATGTTTCCGATGCGTCTGGGTGCCTGGCCCGAGATTACGGTCATAACCTTGAAAAGAAAGTAACGGAAGTTTAATGTTTATATAAGTTTATAGTATGAGAGTTTTTTATATTGTATACCAGATTTGTATCGGACTTCCGATTTTTCTGGTTCTTACGATTCTGACAGCATTGGTTACAATCATCGGCTCTTGGATAGGAAGTGCACACTTCTGGGGATATTATCCGGGAAAAATCTGGTCGCAACTGACGTGTTATGTATTGCTGCTTCCTGTCAAGGTAGAAGGCAGAGAAAATCTGGAAGAAAAAACATCGTATGTATTTGTTGCCAATCATCAGGGAGCTTTCGATATTTTCCTGATTTATGGTTTCTTGGGACGTAATTTCAAATGGATGATGAAGAAGGGACTGCGAAAACTTCCGTTTGTTGGAAAAGCTTGCCAGTCGGCTGGACACATTTTCGTAGACAAATCGGGTCCCAAAAAGATTCAGGAAACAATTCAGCATGCAGAAAAGGTACTGCAGGGAGGAACCTCGCTGATGGTTTTTCCGGAAGGAGCACGCTCGTTTACCGGACACATGGGATACTTTAAGAAAGGGGCATTCCAGCTGGCTGATGAATTGCAGTTGCCGGTAGTACCGCTGACCATCGACGGTTCGTTTGATATTTTACCTAGAACCGGTAAATTACTGAGCTGGCATCCTTTGCGACTGACTATTCATAAACCCATCTACCCGGAATGTCAGGGCATTGAGAATATCAAACGGATGATGGAAATTTCTTATAAGGAAATAGAACAGGGCTTACCTGAACACTACAGGGGAAAGGTAGACAATCCGGACCAGTAATGACGGCCGGTGTACAAAATATTAGTGAACATTATCGGATGCCATCTCTCTACGCATGTGAGGTGGCATTTTTTGCATATTGTCTTGAGCCGCTGCTACATAGCTCCGAACGTAAGGGTGATTCATGAACTGTTCTGGAGCTTTGTCAAGAATTTCCTGCAATAATGGAGTGATTACCGGATAAGGGTAAGAATTGGCTACCATCAAAAAGATACCGGGACCTAATACATTCTCGTAGTTATCCTGAACAAACTGCTTTATCAGCTGATCCATCTCATTGGAAAGTCGGAGCCGGCGAGCAGAAATGGTCTGGTGAATTTCATCCGGGTCTACCCCATCCATAATCATACGGCTTTCTGAACGCTCTACTTCATAGGACTTGTCGTCCAGCTCTGTCTTTTTATTGACAAAATCGGTCAGGGCATCATTGAGGGGCGTCCCTGTGATACCAATACGCATGCGGTCTATATTGATGGTAATTTTTCCTTCTTCAAGCACAAAAGGCATAATGCTTTCATCGTCCATAAAAAGGGTAGCAAGCATCGTTGAATCGACATGCCCTTTCATATGGAAAAGTCCGTGAATAACTTCTGCCGAATCGACATTTACCAATCCGGAATCAGACAATACACGAACATATAACATCCTGCCGTCGAGTATAGACACAGATGATGTACCTTTTATTTCGTATTTACGGGTGCAAGATATTGCTGAAAAAGCTATGATGAAAAGCAATAAGTGTTTGTACATGAATTACTTTTGTTTTATATTTCATCAGCAAAGGTATAATCTTTATTTCACTGTAAAAAGGATTTTATTATTATTTAAAACAATATGTGACTAAATGCTAGATTAGAAAAGCGACTTCGTTTTCATGAAAACATTTTTTTACTAACTTTGCGAACTACAACAACTTATTTTTAATTTCTGAATGATGAGAAAATTTCAATTTGTATTGACAGTGCTGCTGTGCACTGTTTTTCTCCCTTCGAAAGCAGACGAGGGAATGTGGCTGCTCCAACTCATGCAGGAGCAGAATCTGGCAGACCGCATGAAAGCACAGGGACTTGCCATGGATGTGGATGATATTTATAGTCCGAACAAGGTTTCGCTGAAAGATGCTGTAGGTATCTTCGGAAGAGGCTGTACGGGCGAAATTATATCTGCCGAAGGATTGATTCTGACCAATCACCACTGTGGATATGATGCAATACAGCAGCATAGCTCGGTAGAACACGACTATCTGACTGATGGCTTTTGGGCAAAAAGTCGTGCAGAAGAGTTGCCGACTCCGGGACTGACATTTAAATTCGTAGAACGTATTGTAGATGTTACAGAGAAAGTAAATGCGGATGTAAAAGCTGGAAAGGTTAGTGAAGTGGAAGCTTTCGGAAGTGACTATCTGAAAGAATTGGCTGACAAAGAACTGAAAGCAAGTGATCTGAACGGAAAACCGGGTATCAGTACATTGGCTTTGCCTTTTTATGCCGGCAATAAGTTCTACTTGTTTTTCATGAAAACATATACCGATGTAAGAATGGTAGCTGCTCCTCCTTCTTCAATCGGTAAATTCGGTGGTGAAACTGACAACTGGATGTGGCCGAGACATACTGGTGACTTCTCAATGTTCCGTATCTATGCAGATGCTCAAGGTAACCCGGCTGACTATAGTGAAAGCAACGTACCTTTAAAAGTGAAAAAGCACTTCACCATTTCACTGAAAGGGCTGCAGGAAAATGACTATGCCATGATTATGGGATTCCCGGGCAGTACAAACCGCTTCCTGACTCAGAGCGAAGTAAAACAACGTATGACTGCTATCAACGACCCACGTATCAAGATACGTGAGGCCAGACAGGAAATCCTGAAAGCAGAAATGGCTGCCAGCGATAAGGTAAGAATTCAGTATGCCAGCAAGTTTGCAGGTTCGAGCAACTACTGGAAGAATTCTATCGGTATGAACAAAGCGATTGTAGACAACAAGGTATTGGAGACAAAAGCTGAACAGGAAAATAATTTTGCCAAATTTGCTGCTGCAAAAAATAATACAGATTACGCCAATGTAGTAAAAGAGATTGATGCTGTAGTGGAAAAGGCTAATCCGTATGTATTCCAGGCAACTTGCTTCCGTGAAGTATTTATGGGAGGTATTGAATTTGGTACTCCCTATAAAGTGATGGAAAGACTGAAAAAGGCATTGGAAGATAAAGATGAAACAGAAGTAAAAGAGTGCATTGAACTTCTGAAAGCCAGCTACAGTGAAATCCATAATAAAGATTATGACCATGAAGTAGACAGAAAAGTAGCAAAAGTACTGTTACCGCTGCATGCCGAAATGGTTCCGGCTGAAGCTTTGCCTGATTTTTATGAAACGATTCAGAAAAAATTCAAAGGTGACTATAATGCATATGTAGATGCTTGCTATGACAATACTATTTTTGCAAACGAAAAGAATTTCAATAAGTTCATTGAGAAACCATCGATTAAAGCTATCGAAAAGGATTTGATGCAAGAATTTGTAACAGCCAAGTATGAAAAAGCTGAAGAAATAGCTGAAAAAGCCAGTGAGGCAATGGAAGGTATTGCATTGCTGCACAAAACGTATGTAAGAGGTTTGTGCGAAATGTATGCTCCAACTCCAAAAGCTCCGGATGCAAACTTCACTCTCCGACTGACTTACGGTAATGTAAAATCGTATAACCCGAAAGATGGCATACATTACAAATACTACACAACACTGAAGGGAGTTATGGAAAAAGAAGATCCTAATAACCCTGAGTTTGTAGTTCCTGCCAAACTGAAAGAATTATATGCTACCAAGAATTACGGCAGATATGCGCTTCCAAACGGAGAAATGCCAACTTGCTTCCTGACAACCAATGACATCACAGGTGGTAACTCTGGTTCACCGGTTATCAATGGAAACGGAGAATTGATAGGTTGTGCTTTCGACGGTAACTGGGAGTCTCTGTCGGGCGATATCAACTTCGACAATAACCTGCAACGCTGTATCGCTGTAGATATACGCTATGTTTTGTTCATCGTCGAAAAATTGGGTGGATGCAAACACCTGATTAATGAGATGAGCATTGCCGAATAAATATTAACCCTTAATTTTACAATGTATGAAATCTATCCTTTTAACAACTGCAACGCTGATGGAAGCCAGTAATAATATAGCTACACCATCCAGCGAAATGACAAATTTGGATGCACAACAAGCTCCTAAAGGGGAAACGGTCTATATCAAAGGGGCCGAAGCTCATACGGAAGGACAGATGGTAAAAGTAGGAGAAGCAGCTCCTGATTTTACAGGTGTACAAAAGGATTTGAGTGAAATGAAGTTGAGTAACTTCAAAGGAAAAAAAGTTGTGTTGAACGTGTTCCCAAGTCTGGACACTCCGACTTGTGCTGCCTCTGTGAGACACTTTAACGCAGATGCATCCGCTCTGGAAAATACAGTAGTGCTTTGCATTTCCATGGACTTGCCTTTTGCACAATCCAGATTCTGTACGACAGAAGGACTGGAAAATGTAATTCCGGTTTCTTTATTCAGAAACGAAGAATTTGCCCAGGGATATGGCCTGCGAATAGCAGATGGCCCGCTAAAAGGATTGATGAGCCGAGCTGTCATCATCGTGGATGAAGATGGTAAGGTGATTTATACAGAGCTGGTAAAGAATGTATCGGAAGAGCCGAATTATGATGCGGCGCTGAACGTGCTGAAATAACCACAACATTACTTCATAAAAAAATGCCGGAAGTTAACTTCCGGCATTTTTTTATAATTATAATATCAGAATTCTGAAGTGAAATGGAATCGGATGTGTTTGAAATCCATCTGAGCCATCTGCAGAACGTAACCGCTATCAGCGAGGAATACATCGCGACCCTCGCGGTCTTTGGCCATAAACTGATATTTACGCTTTTTGAAGGCTTCCAGTTCTTCAGGATCATCGCTTTCAATCCAACAAGCTTTATAAAGACTTACCGGCTCCCAACGTTATATTCGTTTTCCAGACGATACTGGATAACTTCGAACTGCAACTGACCTACTGTACCGATAATCTTACGGCCATTGAACTGGTTGACAAACAACTGTGCAACACCTTCGTCCATCAGCTGATCGATACCTTTGTTCAGCTGTTTGGTCTTCATCGGATCGGCATTCTCAATGTATTTAAACATTTCTGGAGAGAAACTTGGCAATCCTTTGAAATGCAGATTTTCACCTTCTGTCAGTGTATCACCAATCTTAAAGGTTCCATTATCGGGCAAACCGATGATATCGCCTGCCCATGCTTCATCTACAGTAGTCTTACGCTGAGCCATGAACTGGGTAGGTGATGAAAAACGCATGGTCTTGTTATGACGTACATGCAGATAAGGCGTATTACGGGTAAATTTACCTGAACATACTTTACAGAAAGCTACACATGAACGATGGTTCGGGTCAATATTAGCTGTAATCTTAAAAATAAACCCAGTAAATTTAGGTTCATCAGGTTCTACTGTACGTTCTACAGCTGTAACAGGACGTGGACTAGGCGCTATTTCAACAAAGCAATCCAGCAGTTCCTGAACACCAAAGTTATTCAAGGCAGAACCAAAGAATACAGGAGCCAGATCGCCATTCAAGTATTCCTGTACATTGAATTCGGGATACACACCTTCAAGCAATTCCAAATCGCTACGTAATTTTTCTGCCAACGGAGAACCAATATGAGCATCCAGTTCTTCTGTATTAATATCAACCTGCACTTTTTCTGTTACAACCTGCTTAGAAGGCTGGAACAAATTCAGGTTCTGCTCATAGATATTGTAAACTCCCTTGAAACGCTGTCCCTGGTCGATAGGCCATGAAAGCGGACGCACAGCAATTTTCAATTCTTCTTCCAGCTCATCCAACAAATCGAAGGGATCTTTACCTTCACGGTCCATCTTATTGACGAAGATAATAACAGGAGTATTGCGCATACGGCAAACTTCCATCAGCTTACGAGTCTGAGTTTCGACACCTTTTGCACCATCAACTACAATAATAACACTATCGACAGCCGTAAGTGTACGATAGGTATCTTCAGCAAAATCCTGGTGACCCGGAGTATCAAGAATATTGATTTTGTAATCATGATAATCAAATTCCATCACGGAAGTGGTTACCGAGATACCACGTTGCTTCTCGATATCCATCCAGTCGGAAGTAGCGGTCTTCTTAATTTTGTTTGATTTAACCGCACCAGCTACCTGAATCTGACCACCAAACAAAAGTAATTTTTCGGTAAGCGAAGTCTTTCCGGCATCCGGATGGGCAATAATGGCAAACGTTCTTCTTCTTTCTATTTCCTGATTCATTTGTATATAGGGTGTATATAATTTACTTCTTTAATTATTTTCTTTCTCCAACTGAGTTATGCAAAGAGCAAGACTTTTTTCCCAATGGGGAATAGACAAGCCGTAGATCTCTTTAATCTTGGTCTTATCGAGGACTGAGTAATGCGGGCGTACGGCACGAGTCGGATAATCGGCCGTATGCAGAGGTTTGACTTCACAAGTCGTAATGCCTGCCAAACGGTGAATAGCTTTCGTGAAATCATACCAAGAACATACCCCTTCATTGCTGAAATGATAAATTCCGGGAACAATACCTTGTCGGATAGCAGTCCAGATGGCAGTAGCCAAATCGCGTGCATAAGTAGGTGTACCTACCTGATCGAATATCACGCCAAGTGTTTCACGTTCACGTCCCAAACGTAACATGGTCTTTACAAAGTTATTGCCAAATGTAGAATACAACCAGGCTGTGCGGATTACCATTGTCTGTGAACAATACTTCAAAGCCTCTTCTTCGCCAGCCAGCTTTGTACTTCCATAAACCGAGTTAGGACAAGTAGTATCATCTTCACGATAAGGTATATGAGCAGTTCCATCGAATACATAATCGGTAGAGACTTGTATAAAAGCCCCTCCCCTGCTTGCTGCCGCACGTGCCAGATAACCGGGTGCCCAGTGATTCAGACGATCACAAAGTTCTTGATTATCTTCTGCTTTATCAACAGCTGTATAAGCAGCACAGTTCACAATAACATCAATCTGATGAGCAGTTACATATTCCATAACAGCCTGTTCGTCACAGATGTCCAGTTCGGCCACATCTGTAAAAAAACAAGTATACGACGGATTTTCAGCAGCCTGTAAACGCATTTCGTTTCCTAACTGTCCGTTGGCTCCTGTAATCAATATATTTTTCATTTCAAGATAGCTTTATTGTTGGATAGTCTAAAATTCTAAATCTCCCTGCTTGTCTTTCTTATAATAATCAGACAAAATCGCTAAAAAGTCGCCTATAACTTTAAGAGCTTTCTGGGTTTCCTCGCTTATTTCCTTTTTCTGGAGTTTAAGCATCAGCACACCATACATGGCATCAAAGCAGGTCTCAATTTCAGGAACATCTTTATCTGCTCCTTTAGAACGAAGTTCTACAATGAAAGGCAATACTTTATAATAGGCAGCACTATAATAAGGGTATTTAAGAGAACGGAGCAGTTGCAAATGCAAGTCGGTAAGCCATACAATAATATTTTTATTAATTTGGATATGGCCTTTTTCCATCACTCCTTCGTCATGCATCATATTAATAAGATCCTCATACCATTGAGCCAAAGCTTGCTTTTGTTCATCGGATACAGGATAAGGGTCGATAACATGTTTCCGTATTTTCTCCATGTCAAATTGATTGGCACGGATTAAATCTTCCACCTGCCACATATAAAGCAGGTATTCAGCAATATTCTGCTGTTTTAATTGTTGAGAAATATACATATCAATACCAAGAATTTCCGGCAAAAGTAAAATATATGCCAACTAGAGAGGCCAGTATAACAATCACGCCGATAATACGGTTCAATATCCATATTCCCCGCAAATTAAAGCGTGAACGGACCTTGTTGACAAAATATGTAATGCTGAACCACCAAATGAGTGCTCCCAAAATGATGGCCAGATAACCAATTAACTGAAAACCTATCGGACTACCCGGCATCACAAAAGAAAAACGGGCAAACAAACCGATGAACAGAAAAATAATGAGAGGATTGGATAGAGTAACAAAAAATGCTGTTACAAAATTATGTAAGTATGTTCCTTTCTTTAAAGAAACAGGACGAATGGAATGAACCGGATTACTGCGAAAGGTATAAATACCGAAAAGGAGAAGCATCACACTGCCTACAGCTTGCAACAATAACTGATGTTTAAGAATGAGCTCATCCATAAAACTCATTCCATATCCGGTCATCAATGCATAAAATATATCGCTAAGGGCTGCTCCCAGACCTGTAACAAAACCAAACCAGCGCCCTTTATTCAATGTTCGTTGAATACAAAGCACTCCAACAGGACCTAATGGTGCCGACACAACCACACCTATAATAAGTCCTTTAATCAGCAAATCCAATATCGTGACATGTTCAATCCAATTCATAGTGCAAAGATGGTATTTTTTTACGAAAGTATCTATAATAAAAAGGCTTTTTCTTTTAAACAAGCAGGCTTTTATGTAACTTTGCAACACAAATAGATATGACTGAAACATCATTATTAAACTATAGATAAGTGCTATGATTCTATTTTTCAGAACGCCTACCAACAGTGTGATTGCCACAGAATGCAGCCAGGAGCTGAATGCTGAGGACATCAAGAAATTGTGCTGGCTTTACAGCGATGCTACCGTAGAGACCGAAGAAAACCTAAAAGGTTGCTTCATAGGTCCACGTCGTGAAATGATTACTCCATGGAGTACCAACGCAGTGGAAATAACCCAAAATATGGGACTGAACGGTATCCGCCGAATCGAGGAATATTTCCCGGTAAAAGACGAAAATGCCGAATATGACCCCATGCTGCAACGCATGTACAAAGGTTTGAACCAGACAATCTTTACTACTAATATTAAGCCTCAGCCGATTATCTATATTGAAAATCTGGAAGAGTATAACGAAAAAGAAGGTCTGGCGCTTTCAAAAGAGGAAATGGACTACTTGATGAAAGTAGAAAAAGATCTGGGCCGTAAACTGACTGACTCGGAAGTATTCGGATTTGCACAGATTAACTCTGAACATTGCCGTCATAAAATTTTCGGTGGAACATTTATCATCGACGGACAAGAAATGGAATCGTCTTTGTTCCAAATGATTAAAAAGACGACACAGGAAAATCCAAACAAAATCATTTCTGCATACAAAGACAACGTAGCTTTTGCTGAAGGTCCTGTTGTAGAACAGTTTGCCCCTGCTAACCATGCTACTTCTGATTACTTCGTCATCAAAGATATCAAAACCGTAATCTCACTTAAAGCCGAAACACACAACTTCCCGACTACAGTAGAACCATTTAACGGTGCTTCTACCGGTACAGGTGGTGAAATCCGCGACCGTATGGGTGGTGGTAAAGGTTCTTGGCCTATTGCGGGAACTGCCGTATACATGACTTCTTATCCACGTACTGAAGAAGGACGCGAATGGGAAAACATCCTTCCGGTACGTAAATGGCTGTATCAGACTCCAGAACAGATTTTGATCAAAGCTTCAAACGGTGCTTCTGATTTCGGCAACAAATTCGGTCAGCCACTTATCTGTGGTTCTGTACTTACATTCGAACATCAGGAAAACAACGAAAAATATGCATACGATAAAGTTATCATGCTAGCCGGTGGTGTAGGTTATGGTACACAGCGTGACTGTCTGAAAGGTACTCCCGAAACTGGCAATGAAGTCGTAGTATTGGGTGGTGATAACTACCGCATCGGTTTAGGTGGTGGTTCTGTTTCTTCTGTTGAAACAGGACGTTATTCTTCAGGTATCGAGCTGAATGCTGTACAGCGTGCTAATGCAGAAATGCAGAAACGTGCTTATAACGTTGTACGTGCACTTTGTGAAGAAGATGAAAACCCAATTGTTTCTATCCACGACCATGGTTCTGCAGGCCATGTAAACTGTCTGTCTGAGTTGGTTGAAGATTGTGGTGGTTTGATTCACATGGACAAACTTCCTATCGGCGATGAGACTTTATCGGCAAAAGAAATTATTGCCAACGAATCGCAGGAACGTATGGGTCTGCTGATTGACGAAAAAGCTATCGAACATGTACGTAAGATTGCAGAACGTGAACGTGCTCCGATGTATGTAGTAGGTGAAACAACTGGCGACCACCGCTTTGCTTTTGAGCAGGCAGATGGTGTACGTCCGTTCGACCTGGCAGTAGATCAGATGTTCGGTTCTTCACCTAAGACTTACATGGTGGACAAGACCGTAGAACGTAAATATGAAAATGTAAGCTATGAAACCAGCAAACTGAATGAATATGTTAATCGCGTACTTCAGTTGGAGGCTGTAGCTTGTAAAGACTGGTTAACAAATAAAGTAGACCGCTCGGTTACAGGTAAGATTGCTCGCCAGCAGTGTCAGGGTGAATTGCAGTTGCCGTTAAGCGACTGTGGTGTTGTTGCCCTGGACTATCGTGGTGAGAAAGGTATTGCTACTGCTCTGGGACATGCTCCTCAGGCTGCATTGGCTGATCCTGCAGCAGGTTCTGTGTTGGCTGTTTCAGAAGCTTTGACTAACTTGGTTTGGGCACCGCTTGCTGATGGTATGGATAGCATTTCGCTTTCTGCCAACTGGATGTGGCCTTGCCGTTCACAGGAAGGTGAAGATGCACGTTTGTATACAGCTGTAAAAGCTTTGTCAGACTTCTGTTGTGCTTTACAGATTAACGTTCCGACAGGTAAAGACTCATTGTCTATGACTCAAAAATATCCTGACGGTGAAAAGATCATCAGCCCGGGAACTGTAATTGTATCAGCTGGAGGCGAAGTTTCTGATATTAAGAAAGTAGTATCTCCTGTTATGGTCAACAAAGAAAAATCTACTTTCTATCACATTGACTTCAGCTTCGATGAACTTCGTTTAGGAGGTTCTGCTTTCGCACAGTCATTAAATAAGGTAGGTAGCGATGTTCCTACTGTACAGAATCCAGAATATTTCCGCGATGCATTCTTGGCTATTCAGGATCTGATTAATAAAGGTCTGATTCTTGCAGGTCATGATATCTCAGCCGGTGGTTTGATTACAACTTTACTGGAAATGTGCTTTGCCAACATGGAGGGTGGTATGGAAATCAATCTGGATAAGATCAACTGTGATGATATCGTAAAAATATTATTTGCAGAAAACCCAGGTATCGTTATCCAGGTTGCAGACAAGCACAAAGCTGAAGTTAAACAGATTCTTGAAAATGCAGGTGTAGGATATATCAAATTGGGTAAACCGACTGAAGAACGCCACATTTTGGTTACTAAAGATGATGCTACTTACCAGTTTGGTATTGATTATCTGCGCGATGTTTGGTACTCAACATCTTACTTACTCGACCGTAAACAGAGCATGAACGGTTGTGCTAAGAAGCGTTTTGAAAACTACAAACAGCAGCCTGTAGAATTTGCATTCGACCCATCATTTACTGGAAAACTTTCACAGTTCGGTCTGAATCCAGACAGACGTACTCCTAGTGGAATTAAGGCTGCTATCATCCGTGAAAAAGGAACCAACGGTGAACGCGAAATGGCATACATCCTTTATCTGGCAGGATTTGATGTAAAAGATGTTACCATGACCGACCTGATCAGTGGCCGTGAAACATTGGAAGACATCAACATGATAGTTTACTGCGGTGGTTTCTCTAACTCAGATGTATTGGGTTCAGCTAAGGGATGGGCAGGAAGCTTCCTCTTTAACCCGAAAGCTAAAGCTGCTTTGGACAATTTCTATGCACGCAAAGATACCTTGTCACTGGGTGTATGTAACGGTTGCCAGCTGATGATGGAACTGGGATTGATTACTCCGGAAGACGAAAAGAAAGGAAAGATGTTGCATAATGATTCACACAAGTTTGAATCATCGTTTGTAGGTGTAACTGTTCCGATGAACCGTAGTGTAATGTTCGGCTCACTGAGTGGTTCTAAATTGGGTATCTGGGTAGCACACGGAGAAGGTAAGTTCTCATTGCCATACGATGAAGACCACTACAATGTAGTCCTGAAATATTCACATGATGAATACCCAGGTAACCCGAACGGTTCTGATTATAGCATTGCAGGTATTGCATCTAAAGATGGTAGACATCTGGCTATGATGCCACACTTGGAACGTGCATTCTTCCCATGGCAAAATGCTTACTACCCATTAAACCGTCTGCACGAAGACCAGATTACACCGTGGATGGAAGCATTTGTCAATGCTAGAGTATGGATTGAAAATAACAAGTAATAAACTATTTAAAATGAAAGGTGATGTTTAAACAAAAACATCACCTTTTTTTTTGTATGATTCTATTTTTTTTATGAAATTTGCCAAAACATGAGATAAAATAAAACAATAAATATGCGTATCTTTCTTTGCTTGATAATACTTCTTACCACAGCGATTTTTCCTATATCTGCACAACATTTTTTTGAATTTGGAGTAGAAAACGGATTAAGTGACCGAAAAGTAATATCTATTCAACGAGACTTACAAGGGTTTACTTGGTTATTGACAAATAAAGGGGTAGACCGTTTTGACGGCAGTAAATTTACACACTATAAAATCCAATGCGAAGAAAGAGATTATTATTTCTTTCCAGAAATTCATAAACTGAGAATTGACAAAGAAGGCAATATCTTGGTAATGGGACTTGATGGATATATTTTTAAATATTCTCCCGACTATGACTCATTTGAAACAACAGTAAACTTCTATAAAGAAAAGCCTGAAGAAAGCGGTCATCCAATCAAAATAGTCTATCTGGACAGCAAAGAAAACATATGGATTTCCACCAAAAACAAACAATATATATATAATCTGGACAATCAGAATTTTACTCAAATACAATCAAACCTGCCAGAAGACATTACATGTATAACTGAAGGGGACAATAACGAATACTATTTTGCAGAACACAATTTCATTTACCGTGGCAAACTGCGTGAAAATAAATTAATTGAGCTGATAAGCGGACATACAGAAAATAAAGGTGCCCGCATTAACTATCTGTATTTCCATAAACCGACTGAAAAATTAATGGTCGGAACTATATTCAATGGCATCTTCTTATATGACATCAAAAATGAGCAATTAAATGAATTGCCACTGTCTTTAAAAGATATTGCTATTAACTCTATTTGTGTAAACCCTAATAATGAAAACGAATTAATAATTGCAACTGACGGCAACGGAGCTTATAAACTTAATTTCGAATCGAACGAAATAACCAACATCTTTAAAAATGCAATTACCATCAAAAATAATATCAATGACAGAAATATTATTAAAGATGCATTGATTGATCCACAGGAACGGATATGGGCAGCGACCTATCCCAACGGGTTTATTGTATATAATCCTCAACTTCCCAATTATATACGTATCAGCCGGTCTACACCTATAGGAGCTGACATCGCCAGCAACCGCGTAAACCATATTATGCAGGATTCTGATGGCGAGTTCTGGTTTGCAACAAACAACGGACTAAGCCGATATAACCCACAAAACAAAAAATGGGATGTCTATTTTTCCAGCGAAACCCATGATGCATCCAACAATAACCATGTATTCCTAACCGTAACCGAAATTTCCAAAGGAGTAATCATGGCTGGAGGATACATGTCGGGGATGTATATCATCAACAAGCAAACCATGAAAAAGGAATATACATCTATGAAATACAGCGAAAAAGGTATTTATCCAGATAAGTACATACGCAGCATATTCAGAGATGAAACAGGAATGGTTTGGATTGGAGGATATTACTATTTAAGAAAATATGATCCTGCCAATGATATGGTTATACAGATAAGAACGGAGTATCCCATCAATGATATCAAAACGAGAAACAGTAAAACTTTATGGGTTGCTACAATTCATGGTTTATATATATACGATAAACAGACCAACCAGCTTACTCCCTACTTGAAAGAAGAACGGATTAACAATATCAACAGTATCTATCAGACACGTGATGGCAAGCAGACTTATATTGCTACATACGGAAGCGGGTTATATATCCTAAATAATGAAACAAAGGATATTACGCACCTCACTACGCATAATAGTAAAATATTATCCAATAATATCTATGCGATATTAAGTAATCAAAAAGAGGAACTTTTTTTGACAGGAGAAAACTCTATTGCTATTTACAACAAAAAAAATCATGAGATAACAAACTGGACAGAAGACGAAGGTTTGTTCAAAGCTAAATTTAATCAAAATGCAGTATGCCGTTCCAATGTCGGAAATCTTTTGTTCGGTACTTCAGAAGGTGTATTCATGATTAATGAAAACATTAAGCTGCTTCACACTTCTTCTTGCAAAATGGTTTTGAACTCACTGACCATTGGGGATGAGAAAATATTGCCCAACAGGCCTGGTTCACCTTTAAAAAAGCTGCTTGACCAAACAACAGATTTGACATTGACATCAGAACAGAATACATTTTCTATAGATGTTTCATCTATAAATTATGATAATCCGGCAAGTGTATATTACTCATATATGCTAGAAGGTTATCATAACCAATGGAGTAAAATGAATGAAAACTCCAGATTGGAGTTTACTAATATTAAACCGGGATCATATAAATTAAAAATTAAATCTATACGAGCTGACGATTATAAGATAATAGAGAAACGAACTCTAAATATCACAATACTCCCACCAATTTGGCTGACTTGGTGGGCTATCTCGTTATACATTTTAATCAACATTGCGATTATTGTAGGAGTGATTCGCTATCTCATTATTGCCAAAGAACGAAAAAATTCATTGGACAAAATACAGTTCTTTAAAAATACAGCTCATGACATACGTACTCCTCTTACACTTATCAAAGCGCCACTCAGTGAAATCCAAAGGACAGAAAATCTTTCGGATAATGGAAAACGTAATCTGGCTTTAGCTATACAAAATGCTGATAATTTAAATGAATTATCGACTAACTTAATAAATTTTGAAAAAGAAGAACTATATACAGAAACACTGTGGGTAAATAAATTCGACCTGAACAAATATGTTCGTGCATACATTGAGCCTTATAAAGATTTTGCATCTCAAAAAGGTCTATCACTTGTATTCAAAACAACCCTGACCGAAAAATTAGAAGTTTGGATTGACAAGAATAAAATGGACTCTATTCTCAGAAACCTGCTTACGAACGCCATGAAATATACTCCAGTCAATGGAGTCATAACTGTTGAAACAGGAAAAGACAAAAACTTTTGGACCATTCAGATTAGCGATACAGGTATGGGAATTTCTGAAAAGGACCAGAAACGTATGTTCAAAGTTATGTTCAGAGGTAAAAATGCTATCAACCAGCAAACAACCGGATGTGGTATTGGAATGTTATTGACAGCTCGCCTCATCAGGAACCATGAAGGAAAAATATCACTTAAAAGTAAAGAAAATGAAGGAACTACTTTCTTCTTGACTTTCCCAATCGACAGTAAGCGTTACCAGCATACAGCACTGGAACACGACTTGGTAGAGAAAAAGGATCTATCAGAATGGGCATCCAATATTATACGTACTTCACTGGAGAACGAAAGTGAACAAGATAAACAGGCTTCTACAGAAAACAAATATACAATTCTTATTGTAGAAGACAATGTAGAATTAAGCCGGTTCCTGACCCAAATGCTTTCCAGAGAGTACAACGTAGAAACTGCAGAAAATGGACAGGAAGGAATCAAAGCCATTAAGAAAAATCAGCCTGATATTATCATCTCAGACATAATGATGCCTGTCATGGATGGTGATAAGATGTGTGAACAAATAAAATCAAACATCGCAACCAGCCATATTCCAGTTATCTTACTGACAGCTCTGGACGACAAAGAAAACATTATTAAAGGATTGAAAAATAAAGCAGATCTTTATATAACTAAGCCATTTGATATAGAAGTTCTAAAAGCCAATATTTCCAACTTATTGGAAAATAGGGAACGGATAAAAAAATTCTTTGCTACAGGTGAAATTAAAACAATTACCAAAGATGACGCCATACAGATGGCTGCTATGGAAATGGTTTCTACCCTGGACAATGAATTCATCCAAAAGGTAACAGACTCCATTCAAAGGAATCTTACGAACAATCTTACTGTAGATACAATTTGTGCAGAATTAAATATGAGCCGAAGTAGCTTCTACAATAAGATAAAAGCATTATCGGGTATGGCACCTGCTGATTTTGTGAGACAAATAAAAATGAATGAAGCAAGCATTCTATTAAAAACAAAACGCTACTCTGTTTCAGAAGTCGCAGAAAAACTTGGATTTGCCGATCCTAAATATTTCACAGACGTATTTAAGAAGTATTATAATATGTCTCCTACAGCCTACATGAAACTGCAGGAACAAGAAAAAGACAAAGAATAAAGATGGATTTCTATTTAAGAGCATTTTTAATTTTTTTCCGAATCGGTATCTTCACCATAGGTGGAGGGTATGCCATGATTCCATTAATTGAAAGTGAGTTAGTTGAAAAAAGGAAATGGCTTAAAAAGGCTGAATTCCTGGACCTGATGGCAGTTGCACAAACTGTACCTGGTATTTTTGCCGTAAATATTGCTATTTTCATCGGCTATAAACTGAAAAAATTCAAAGGTGCACTGACGATGGCTTTAGGAACCATAATGCCTTCTTTCATAATCATGCTGGCCATCGCTCTATTCTTTCAACAATTTGCTCATTTACATAGTGTTGAGGCTATTTTTAAAGGAATACGTCCTGCAGTTGTTGCCCTAATTGCCGCTCCGACATTCAAGATGGCTAAAACAACTCAAATAAACCGGTATAACATCTGGATACCTGTATTTTCTGCACTACTAATATGGTTACTTGGAGTATCTCCTGTATACATTATTATTTTAGCAGGAGTCGGTGGTTACATCTACGGGAAATATACAAACAAAAAAAATGAACAGAAATGATATTCTTACAATTATTTTATACGTTTTTTAAAATAGGCCTCTTTGGATTTGGAGGAGGATATGCCATGCTTTCCTTAATACAAGGCGAAGTGGTAACCAGACATGAATGGCTGACAACACGAGAATTTACCGATGTAGTTGCTCTCAGCCAGATGACTCCCGGACCTATCGGAATAAACTCGGCAACTTATGTAGGGTATACTTCCATTATCAATGCTGGCTATTCATCTACAATGGCTATACTGGGTTCAGTTGTTGCCACCCTTGCTGTAGTTCTTCCATCTTTTATATTGATGATAACAATCAGCAAATTCTTTCTGAAATATCAAAAACATCCGGCAATAGAAACTGTATTCAAAGGATTAAGACCAGCAGTAGTAGGACTACTGGCTGCAGCAGCCCTAGTACTGATGAATGAAGAAAACTTTGGTTCGGATAACAAACAGATTTTAATCAGTATAATTCTTTTTATTGCTACATTCATATGTAGCTACAAGTTTAAAAAGAATCCTATACTGCTCATTATTATCAGTGGTATTATCGGTTTCTTAGTTTATAATTGAGCACAAATATTTCCGGCACAAGAATATCCTTCATTATACAAGTCATACAAACGGCCTGTATCCTTTTCCATGCGCGTTACTTGCATAGGTTTTTCAGGCCGTATAACCAATATCTTACCGGCTTCTTCCAACTGTTCTACCAGTTCAAGTTGCTGGTTATAGACCCGACAGCGCCTGCTCAAAACAACTCTTAACCGAGGATATCTCTTATAAATAAAGTGGGGAACCCGGATGTCTTTTTCCGATTTACGGAATCCTTTATTACGAGTAAGCACTACAATATTCCGCGAATACCCCTGTTGCATAGCTCTCAATACTGGAATAGAGTCTACTATTCCACCATCCAGCATCGGTATCCCGTCAACATATGTAATCGGGCAAACATAAGGAAGACTACTGGATGCTTTGGCTATAGCTATTACACGCTCCTTATCCTCTTTTTCCTCCAAATAACAAGGATGCCCCGTTACACAATTGGTCGTAACCATTTCGAAACGAGCAGGATTTTTGCGATATGCCTCGTAGTCATATGGAAGAATTTCTTCCGGGAAATGATTATAAAGCAAATCCTGATCTAAAATACTATGCTGAGACCATAAATATTTTAAACCTATATACTTGTATTTGTCCAGAAGGTCAATATTACTGTACTTTGCCCTGCCTCTCTGACCAGACATGTACGACAAGCCATTACAAGCTCCTGCTGAGACTCCGACTATATATGGAAAATGGATGCCATGATCCATGAAATAATCAAGAACGCCACACGTAAAAACGCCACGCATGCCTCCTCCTTCTAGAACTAGTCCCATTTGCAAATTCTTTTCCATACTGCAAATTATAATATTTAACCAATAAATCGCCCTTTGACTTTTCCAAAGTTATAAAATTTCGGAATAATATACATAAAAATAGAGAAGCATTATGAATAAATTACTAATTTTGTGAATTAAGAAATATTATTCATACTAATTTTTCAGTATCATGTTTGATCCTTTAATATATCAAAATCGACGTAAAGCGTTGAGAGGTAAAATCCAAGAAGGAATAATTCTTATTTTAGGGAATAATGAAGCTCCCAGTAATTATCCAGACAACACATATAAATACAGACAAGACAGCTCTTTCCTGTATTTCTTCGGCCATTCTCACCCCGGATACGCAGGTATCTTGGATGTAGACGAGGGAGAAGATTACTTTTTCGGTAATGATGTGGATATGGATGACATCATCTGGATGGGGCCACAACCTAGTGTCAAAGATTTAGCCACAAGAGTAGGCATATCTCAAAGCTATCCATTAGCTCATCTTAAAACTGTCATTAGTCAGGCTTTGGCAAAAGGAAGAAAAATTCATTTCCTTCCTCCATACCGTTATGATAATATGCTGTTTTTGGAAGAGCTTACAGGTATACGTGCCAGCATGACAAAACAGTATGCCTCTAAAGAATTGATTCAGGCTGTTGTTTCATTACGTTCAGTAAAGGAACCTTGCGAAATCGAAGAAATTGACAAAGCATGCAACATTGGTTATAAAATGCATACTGCAGCCATGCTGTTATGTAAGCCAGGTACTAAAGAACAGTACATTGCCGGTGTATTGGATGGCATCGCATCGTCATACGGAACAATGCCTTCGTTTGCTACGATTCTTACACAGAATGGTCAGACATTGCATAACCATGACCATAGTAATATCTTAGAGGCAGGAAGACTTATGCTGACGGATGCCGGTGCAGAAAGTATCACCAATTATTGTTCTGACCACACACGTACAATTCCTGTTGGCGGTAAATTTACTAACAGACAAAAAGATATTTACTCGATTGTCTTAGCTTGTCATGACCATGCATTGGAATTGGCTCGTCCGGGAATCACATACCGTTCCGTTCATCTGGATGTCTGCAAAGTTCTTGCTCAAGGTCTTAAAGATTTGGGCCTGATGAAAGGAAACGTAGACGAAGCAGTAGCAGCCGGAGCACATGCATTATTCATGCCCCACGGTCTTGGACACATGATGGGACTTGATGTACACGATATGGAAGACTTGGGCCAATGCTATGTGGGATACGACGAAGAAACACGTCCTTCTACACAATTCGGTCTGGCTTCATTACGCATGGGAAGAAAACTGCAGGAAGGATTTGTCATCACAGACGAACCGGGTTGCTACTTTATCCCTGCTCTGATTGACAAATGGAAAGCAGAAAAAATGCATACAGATTTCTTGAATTACGATGAAATAGAAAAATTCAAGGACTTCGGAGGTATCAGACTCGAAGACGATATTCTGATAACTCCCGATGGTTCACGTTTCACCGGGGAAAAGAGAATTCCTATTACAATCCAGGAAATTGAAACAATCATGGAATAAATAACTTTAAGTACTAACCTTATAAAAACATCAAAATGAACAAATTAGTAGCACTTGCTGCAGTGGGACTCTGCTTAGCAGGTACATTGAATGCCAAAAATCCTAAGAAAACCCAAGAAGAAGATTTTGTGTTTACTACAGTAAAAGAAAATCCTATTACATCCATTAAGAACCAGAACCGTTCAAGTACATGTTGGTCTTTCTCATCATTGGGATATTTGGAATCAGAACTTTTGCGTTTGGGTAAAGGTGAATTCGACCTTTCTGAAATGTTTGTAGTTCACAAAACAATGGAAGACAGAGCAGTTAATTATGTAAGATATCACGGTGACAGCTCTTTCTCTCCGGGCGGAAGTTTCTATGATATCGTTTACTGCTATAAAAACTATGGTATGGTTCCTCAGGAAGCTATGCCGGGAATTATGTATGGTGAAGAACTTCCTGTTCACAACGAATTGGATGCTGTAGCTGGCGGTTACGTTAATGCCATTGCTAAAAGCAGTTCTAAGAAACTGACTAACGTATGGAAAAAAGGATTAAGTGCTATTTATGACACTTATCTGGGAGAATGCCCTGCAGAATTCACCTATAAAGGAAAAACTTACTCTCCAAGAACTTTTGCAGACGAAGTTTTAGGCCTGAACATGGACGACTATGTTTCACTGACTTCATATACACACCATCCGTTCTACACTCAGTTCAACATTGAAGTACAGGACAACTGGCGTAACAGCTTGTCATACAACTTACCTATCAATGAACTGATGGAAGTTATGGATTATGCAGTTAAGAATGGCTATACTTTTGCATGGGGTGCCGATGTAAGTGAACAAGGATTTACACGTGACGGTATTGCCGTTTGTCCGGATGCAGAAAAAGGTGCCGAACTGACAGGTTCTGATATGGCTCACTGGTTGGGACTGAGTGCTAGCGACAAACGTAAAGAACTGACTAGCAAACCTCTTCCAGAAGTAGAAGTAACTCAGGAAATGCGTCAGGAAGCATTCGATAACTGGGAAACTACCGATGACCATGGAATGTTGATTTACGGTATTGCAAAAGACCAGAATGGAAAAGAATACTTCATGGTGAAAAACTCATGGGGAGAAAGCGGTAAATACAAAGGTATCTGGTATGCATCAAAAGCTTTTGCTGCTTACAAAACTATGAATATCTTAATCCACAAAGACGCTATCCCTGCTGCAATCGCAAAAAAATTAGGTTTATAATTCCAAATTAAACCGATTCTAAATAATTAAAGCGCCAGTTCTGCAAAAATATATGGCAGAACTGGCGCTTTTATGGTTTCTTTTTTCTAATTTTACAAATTGAACAAAACAAGCCTTGAACGATATTTACAAAGGCTTTTTAATTCTGAGCAGCCTGAATCAAGATTGCTCGACCTGAGATAGAAAAAAGAAAAAAAATATATAAATGAATTACAAATGGAATTATCAACCTCCCACAGAAGAACAAAAGGAAGCAGCTAGAGCTCTTGCTAAAGAGATTGGTATAAGTCCTATCCTGTGCAAGCTATTGCTTGAAAGAGGTATAAAGACAGCAGCAGCAGCAAAGCGCTTTTTCCGCCCGCAGCTCAACGAGCTACACGACCCGTTCCTGATGAAAGACATGGATGTGGCTGTGGAACGCTTAAACAAAGCTATGGGTAGAAAAGAACGCATTCTGGTGTATGGTGATTATGATGTGGACGGAACAACAGCGGTAACATTGGTCTATAAATTCCTCCAGCAGTTCTATTCTAATATAGATTACTATATTCCAGACCGCTATAATGAGGGATATGGTGTTTCGGAGAAAGGTATTGATTATGCTTACGAAACTGGTGTTAAACTTATTATCGTATTAGACTGTGGCATTAAGGCTATCGAAGAAATAGCATACGCCAAGGAAAAAGATATTGACTTCATTATCTGCGACCATCATGTACCCGATGAAGCACTACCGGATGCAGTAGCAATACTGAATCCTAAAAGAGCAGATTCTACGTATCCATACGAACATCTGTCAGGGTGCGGTGTGGGCTTCAAACTCATGCAAGCCTTTGCCATAAATAATGGCATTGACTTCCATCAACTGACTCCCCTACTCGACTTGGTTGCGGTAAGTATTGCCTCAGACATTGTCCCCATCATGGGAGAAAACAGAGTATTGGCATATCACGGTTTAAAGCAGTTGAATTCGAATCCCAGCGTCGGTCTGAAAGCAATCATCGATATTTGCGGTTTATCGGAGAAAGATATCAACATGAGTGATATCGTTTTCAAGATAGGTCCCCGAATCAATGCTTCCGGACGTATTCAAAACGGAAAAGAAGCTGTGGAATTGCTCACAGAAAAAGACTTCTCAACAGCACTGGAAAAAGCATCCCAGATAAACCAGTACAATGAAACGAGAAAAGATCTGGATAAAAGCATGACCGAAGAAGCTAATCGCATTGTAGACAAACTGGATGGTTTGGCCAACAGAAGATCTATTGTAATCTATAATGCAGACTGGCACAAAGGAGTTATCGGGATCGTAGCTTCCAGACTGACAGAAATCTACTACCGACCGGCAGTAGTGCTCACACGTACAGACCAGTTGGCAACGGGTTCTGCACGCTCCGTTTCGGGTTTTGATGTGTATAAGGCAATTGAACATTGTCGGGATTTGCTGGAAAATTTCGGAGGTCACACATACGCGGCCGGCCTATCAATGAAAGTCGAAAACGTAGAAAAGTTCACCCAACGGTTTGAACAATATGTTTCCGACCATATTTTACCGGAACAAACTAGTGCTACTATCGATATTGATGCTCAGTTGGACTTTAGAGATATTACTCCGAAGTTCTTCTCGGACTTGAAGAAATTCAACCCCTTCGGTCCGGACAACCACAAACCCGTATTCTGCACATTTAATGTGTACGACTATGGAACAAGCAAGGTGGTAGGACGCGATCAGGAGCATATCAAATTAGAGTTAGTCGACAATAAATCGAACAACGTCATGAATGGTATTGCATTCGGGCAAAGCTCTCAGGCTCGCTTTATCAAGACAAAGCAGTCTTTCAACATTTGCTATACGATAGAAGAAAATACCCATAAACGGGGAGAAACACAACTTCAAATAGAAGACATAAAACCCAGCAGAAGCTAAAATGACAAACTACCGGGAAATCCTTAAACAATATTGGGGATATGATAACTTCAGAGGTATTCAGGAGGATATCATCAACAGTATTGGCAGTGGAAAAGATACATTAGGACTGATGCCTACGGGAGGTGGTAAATCTATCACCTTCCAGGTACCAGCCTTAGCTGTTCCCGGACTATGTCTGGTCATTACTCCTCTGATTGCTTTGATGAAAGATCAGGTGAGAAATCTGCGCGACAGAGGCATCAAGGCTGCTGCCATTTATTCCGGAATGACTCGCGAAGAAATCCTGATAACGCTGGACAACTGTATCTTCGGAGACTACAAATTTCTTTATATTTCACCTGAGCGACTGGATACCGAACTTTTCCAGGCTAAAATCGCAAAGATAAAAGTCAGCTTTCTTACTGTTGACGAGTCTCATTGTATCTCTCAATGGGGATATGACTTCCGTCCTGCTTATTTAAAGATTGCAGCCGTCAGAAACCTGCTTCCCGATGTTCCCATACTGGCACTTACCGCAACAGCAACTCCTGAAGTAATAAAAGACATCCAGCTACGTTTGGGCTTCAAGCAGGAGAATGTATTCCGCATGAGTTTTGAACGCAAGAATCTGGCCTATATAGTTCGGAATACAGAAGATAAACAAGAGGAATTGCTCCATATACTCAAACGCGTAAATGGTTCCGCTATTGTTTATACAAGAAACAGGAAACGCACAAAAGAGATATCCGAACTACTGAATAAAAATGATATTACCGCTACCTTCTATCATGCAGGATTGACCAACCTTACTAAAGACGAACGTCAAAAAGGATGGGTAGAAGGTACCTACCGGGTAATGGTAGCTACCAATGCTTTTGGTATGGGTATTGACAAACCCGATGTCCGTATCGTCATCCACATTGATTTTCCCGACTCTCCCGAAGCTTACTTTCAGGAAGCAGGAAGAGCCGGACGCGACGGATTTAAAGCATATGCCGTACTCCTTCATGCCAAAAGCGACCGTACAATTCTGAAGAAAAGAATAGCAGATACCTTCCCCGACAAGAACTATATTTATAAAGTATACGAAGACATCCAATTTTACTTCCAGATGGCTATGGGAGACGGGCTGGGCTGTATCAAGGCATTCAACATAGACGAATTCTGCCATAATTTCAAGCACTTCCCCGTGCAGGTAGATAGTGCCCTGAAAATCCTTACCCGTGCCGGTTATCTGGAATATACAGACGAACAGGACAACGGTTCCCGACTTATTTTCACCCTGCAAAGAGAAGAATTATACCGCATTCGTGAAAGCAGTCCGGAAGCAGAAAAACTGCTACATACCATCTTACGTTCGTATACAGGAGTATTCACAGATTATGCCTACATCAACGAAGACACACTAGCACTTCGCACCGGGTTATCCAGACAACAAATTTACGATATTCTGATTGCACTGAGCCAGCGGCATATTCTGCACTATATTCCAGCCAAAAAGACTCCATACATTATATATACCCGCGAACGCCAGGAAAAAGAACGCCTGTTTCTGAAAAAAGAAGTCTACGAAGACAGAAAAGCTTCCTACGAAAAACGTATAGAAGCAATGCTTTCGTATGCCGAAGAAGGAAACAAATGCCGGAGCCGGATGCTTCTGCACTATTTCGGCGAGAAGAACGAGCACAATTGTGGTGTATGTGATGTGTGTCTGTCCAAGCATAGCTCCGGTCTGAAAACAGGCGAGTTTGATGAAATTGCAAACGCATTGCTGCAGCACATCAGTCACACACATACCCCTGCCGCACAAATTATCAAGAATTTGGATTTACCTTTCGACAAAGAGAAAATCACCCGGGTACTAGAGTATTTGCTTGCCGAGGAAACCATCCAGACAGAGGATGGCATGCTCTTTCTATAACTTCTGTTATAACTCCCAGTATTTTTCACACATAGAGAGGTATTCCCTCTCCGGCCGACTTCCAAAACAAATGGCATAAAACAAAGACTTACGCGCCTTCAATGAAGTACAAATTGCCTGCAATTCTTCCGTTGGGGGCGGCATTTCAAAATCCGAAATCAACAGCAAGTCTGATTCGTGGAAGTCTTCAGCCTGAACCACCCGCTTGGCTTCACGAAGTGCCGGCAAAATATCTGTACCGCCATCAAAATGCTTATTCAGAAACGCATCCAACAGAGGAATCTCCTGCGTAATATTACTAATTTTTAAAGCCACAGCCTCATCCGAAAAATTGATTACATAACACATGCGTCCCGTTTTTTCCGTTAGCAAAGCAATGGCCAGTATAGCAGATTTGGCAATGCGTTCACGCTGTCCCTGCATCGAGCCCGAAGTATCTACACATACGATAAAAGGCCCCTGCCCATTTTTCTCTCGTCTGCGCATTTGAACGGGCGCCATTTCTTTGGAATATCCCTCAAACTGCTGCAATTGTTTTTCTGCATAGCGCTGTAGAAAAAAGGGATGCAAAACCTCATCTGCCAGATAACAGTATTCCACCGGCAACAGTTTTCCCAAATCATTACCTACGGCTATCCCTTCGATGTCACTGCTTGGTGCATGCCGCTCCACCCAAGTTTTCTGAATACCGGAAAAACTGTCAAAACTACGTTTTTCTCCACGCCTTTTTTTCCCGAGCAGGGCAACCAACTGCTGGATTACAGGATTACGGCTTATCTCCTCCTGATAAGGAAGTATCCGTTCATGCAATTGAGGATAGTTATGCAACAGCCACTGAAAACGTTCTCCCTGCTGATTTCGGTCCGTGCGCAGGCCTTTCTTCCTTTCCAACAAAGGAAAGGCACTGCATAGCGACACAATATGCTGATACTGGTAATGGTATTCCTTGTCCGAAAGTACCTGATACCATCGATCCAAAAACAATTGCTTCAGCACTTCGGCATCCGGAGTGCCAGCATCCGTTTTCTTCCATTCATTCAAGTAATAGTCAACATTAAATTCAGTAAGACGATAGCGCTTTCGGAAAGTCATACGCATCTGACGTACAAAATCCATAAAAGCAGATAACGACAAATGTTCGGAAGATGTAAAAGCCTCCCACTCCGGTGTATACTTCGAATAAAACTCCTGCAACGAAGCTACTGTCCGACGGTAATAGGATAAAATTTCCTCTTCCATTTCATGCTTCGTCACGACTCCAGATGCCACTTCCTCTTTCCAGGTTTCCAGCGTCCGTTTTTTCAGTTCATTGAAGTAAATCTGTTTCAATTCCTTCAATCGGGTACTCCTTGTTTTCCTGTGCGAATGCATTTTCCAGTTCTTTTAATTCATTCTTAAACCGACTGATACCTAAAGTCTGCGTTTGCAAAACCTCCTCTACCCTGCGCTTTTCTTCGTTACTCAAGAACAAATGGCTTGTTACATAATCCAATTCTTTTCCGACCAGCTCCTGATAGCTTCCACTCAAAGCGGTGAAACGTGTGTGCAACTGAGAAAGTTCGCGGGCAACATCCCCGGCCTGTACCTGCGGGACCTGACGAAGTGGTGCACAATCCGGATGACATTGTAACTTGTATTCATAGCCATTGATTACAACCGAACGAAGTCCTTTGGTTAAGGTAAAGCATTTAGCTGGAGATACTTTGGCATGCAATACCGCATCATACTTTTTCAGAATACAGCAATTGGCTTTATATTTATCTTTCTGCAAGTAGAACAACTGGCCCTCACTGGTCAGCTGCTTATAATCGGCTACAAACATCAGCAAGCGTTCACGCATACGGGCTCCCTGTATTTGATAATAAAACCCGTCTACTACCACCAAACCCGGATCATCCTCTTCCCGAAGTCCATGCTCAGAACCCATCTTCTTACGCAATTCCTCCAAGTCTTGTTTTAGGGTATCTATATTAAGAAAGTACGACTCCAGACTATGGCAAAGTGCCTCATCTACCATTCTGTTTATTTCATCCTGCTGGGCTATTTCACTCCAAAGACAATGGCGCAATAACAAACAATCAGACAAGCGAACGGTATCTGCTCCATTCAAAAAAGCTGAAGCTTTCAATATACGGATACACTTTTTCCACCGGCGGTCGGATACGTACAATAAGGGAGATGAATCACCGGCATTCTGCAGTTTCTGGTTATAAGATTCTATCAAGTCTTTCAAAGAATGAATTACCTCCAATACAGAATAAGGAACTTTTATCTGTGCCATCTGATTTTGCCAAGCCTGATACTCTTTGGAATCAATCTGCCACTCCAGTTTCACTGCCGGCTCATACTCTTCCGTATCCAACAGCATACGGTCAAAATCATCCATATCCTCAACATTCCCCACCAGACACCGTATTACAAAACGGTCCCATAAAGCCTCCAGTCCCTGTCCCACTGCAGGCAATTCGTTTGATGCTGCAATAAAACCTTTCAAAGGAACTTTAATAACCTTTGTCCCATTCCGGAATGTCCGTTCATTCAGGATTGTCAACAATGCATTTTGAATTGCGGGACCTGCTTTCCAGATTTCATCCAGGAAAGCAACATCGGCTGCAGGCAAATATCCTGCAACCAGACGCTCGTATACATCTTCGTTTTTCAATTTCGAAATAGCAACCGGCCCAAACAGTTCGTCAGGAGTGCTAAAGCGTGACATCAGATATTCAAAAGCCGTTGCATCCCTGAAAGCCAGTTTCAACCGGTTTCCTATCATACTCTTCGCAACTCCGGGAGGGCCAAGCAAAAACATACTTTCGCCCGCCAGAGCCGAAAGTAAGGCCAATGCTATAAACTGTTGTTTGCCATACACCCGTTCATTCAACTGCTCAAGCAACAGCTGCAACCTTTTCTGTATATCCTCATTCATAGTTCATGTGCATTTAACAAAAACGGTCGTCCGCAGCTTAAATTGTACTCCGAACGACCGCTATTCATTTTCAAAAGTAACACGTATACTGTTATTTCTTTTTCACAAGGATTACCTTATCATGAAGTTTACCTTTAGTATCGTATGCTTCCGACTTCACAAGTCCCACTTCTTCAGCATACCATTCTGTTACACGCAAAGTTTCTGTCTTAAGTACAATTTTAGTACGCTTCAGATAAGAAATCTTGATGCAGTCAAATTTGCCGGCTGTCGTACTTACTTTTTCAGTACCCATATACGATGCGCCCGAAATTGTCACATTATTCTTCAACATATTCAATAGAATGGAATAATTCCAGTCAGGCATAGTTTCACCTGCCTTTGCATCATCTTTCAGCAAGACTGTATTATTACCTTCAAATTTCAATTTGTCTGCCCATTCCATTCTTTTGGCTTCTGTATATTGAGCCGGATCGGCATCTGCATCGATATACTCTCTGTAAATTAAGTCCTCACAATAAGAAGTAACTCCATCCTTATACGAGAAATTATATAAAGAATAAGAAGTATTGTTCTTGGCTTTGTTTTTAACAATCTTGCTATAAGCCTTTGCCTCTACAGCATCACCATTCTGTTTGACTTCTTTCACCGTCATAGTCTCTGTCTGAGTACTCTGTCCGGCTTCATCATAATAAACATATTCCAGTTCTGTTCCTTCATCTGTCGGGAAATATTGAGCCTGTACAGTAAAAACGCTCCATAAGCAGGCTGCCAATACCATCATTTTTTTCATAATATTCTTTGTTTAAACCTTTGATTTTTACAGCCGACAAAAATACATATTTATTTTGGAATCCCAATGATTTACAGTCCACATCATTCTGTAGTATTACTGACAAAAACATCGTATAAAAGTATTTTCTCTATTTTTTTTCTATTTTTGCACTGACTCACAAGATCTCCATCATATGAAAAAACTTATTTTATTTACACTTTTACTGGTATTCAGCCTGACAGCTAATATCACCCAGGCCTGTACCTCTGCTGTTATCTCTGGAAAAATTACTCCGGACGGACGTCCACTGCTATGGAAACAAAGAGATACCAGTTCACTGCATAACAGTGTTTCTTATTTTTCGGGTGAAAAATACAACTTTATTGCGGTAGTCAACAGCGATACTTCCACACCTTCTGAAGTGTGGATTGGCACCAATTCAGCCGGATTTTCCATCATGAACACCCAGTCATACAACTTGGAAGAAGTTGAAAATGAAGACGACAGAGGCATAGCCAATGGAAAAGTAATGTATCGGGCTTTAGAAATTTGTGCTACAGTAGCCGACTTCAAGACCTTTCTGGATACCATAACAAAGCCAAGCATGATTGAAGCCAACTTTGGTGTAATTGATGCACAAGGGGGAGCTGCCATGTTCGAAGTCGATTACAATAACTATACATTCTTCGATGCCAACCAGACCAAAGATGCCCCCTGGGATACATAGCCCGCACGAACTTCTCTTTTACCGGTAAGCTGAATACCGGTGCCGGTTATGTACGCTATCAGCAGGAAGAACAGATACTGATGCCGGCTTCGGCCATGAAGACCATCACCCCTGCCTGGATTTTTGATGAACTTTCACGCCGCTTTGCCAATCCCATACTGGGAATTGACCTTAAAGACGGTAGCTTTAACCAACCCGAAGGAAGTGGATGGTTTGTCGAACAAGACTTTATCTCACGCCATGAATCAAGCTGCTCGGTAGTTGTACAGGGAGTCAAACCGGGAGAGAATCCAGACCTCACTATCATGTGGACTGCACTAGGCTATCCTCCCGTAAGCGTAGCACTGCCCCTATGGGTGAAAAATGCGGACCATTGCCTACCTGAATTGGTCAAAACCTGCAAAGGAAATGCAACCTCTGGCATAAATCTCCGAACAATGCCTTTGCTGGATAAAGTATATGCCTACAATCAAGGTATGGGAACACAGCGGTATTTCAACTGGGAACTGTTGTACAACAAACAGCAAACTGGCTATATGCAATTGCTCGCTCCTGTTGAAGACCATATTTTCAAAACTACGCAGCAACAAACTGACCAATGGTATCAGACAGGAAAAATAGATTCCAACCAATTAAAGACACTGTACGAAGAGCTTAACCGTTATGTAACCACTTCCTACCAGCAATTGTTTGGATTGTAAATTGATAAACGCAACTTTTTCATATCTGATTGAACTTTAAGTTCCGATTTATAGCTAATTTTGCAGAAACAATACTTATTATATCAATATTATGGGATTATTTTCATCGATATTCGGAAGTAAAACCGAACAGACACCAGAAGAAAAACAAATAAACAAGAACTTTGATATTCTAAAATACGACGGTATCCGTGCTCGGAACATAGGACAAATCTGTTATGCCATCAAATGCTTCGAACAAGCCTGTAACCTCAAAGAAGAAGCAGAAACCATGCGCTTTCTGGCACAAGCTTATTTACAGTCTGGACGACTGGAAGAAGCTCAAAATTTATTGGCAAAACTGACAACAGTTTTCCCCGAACAGACAGAAGACTGGATGCTGCTAGCGCAGGTTTGCTTTATGAATGAAGACTATGCTACCATGAAAACAGCTTCCCAAAAAGCTATTGAAATGGACAGTGAAAATGCAACCGGATTCTTACTAAACGGAAAAGCAGAAAAAGGCCTCAACAATCCCCTGCAAGCATTGGCTATGTTTACCAAAGCTATTTTGCTGAAAGAAGACTTCCAAGAAGCCTATCTCTTACGGGCTGAAATTCTATGGAGTATGAAGCAGACTAAAGATGCCCAGGAAGATTTGAATAAACTGCTCACCCTTAACCCACATGATGAAGAAGCCTTATTATTAAAAGGGAAAATAGAAGTTGCCTTAGGAAATATAGAAACAGCACATCAACTTTTCGATACAATAATAGATGAAAACCCATTCAATGAAAAGGCTTACTTGCTGAAAGGTACACTCTATATGGAACAAAAAGATTTTGATAAATCGATAGAGACATTCAGCCAAGGCATTGAATTGATTCCAAACAGCAGTATTCTTTATCAGGAAAGAGGACGGGCCAAGTTGCTCAAAGGGGATAAAGATGGTTCGTGGGATGATATGAAAACATCACTGGAACTGAATCCGGAAGCTAATCAGCAAATAAACGGAAATTACAACAATTTCGAAACACAGGCTAAGAATATTCCCTGGTAACAATCCTAGAACGATAGCAGATACTAAACAAAAAGTCCGAATCCAACGTTACTTGCCATACGTTGAATCCGGATTTTTTGTTTTTATCTACAGACATTTCAATCAGTACTTTCCGACTTTATCACAAAAAATATAAACTCTTAGCTTTTTCAAGACAAAACTTCATCATTTTTGTACCACAAGTTTATCTTTACAGTGATGCAGCAAAAGCCTACAGATTCTTATATGCTTCCTCTAGCTGTTTCATGGCCTGCTCCAGTATAACACGTGGTGCAGCCACATTCATACGCATAAATCCAACTCCTTCCTTACCAAAGGTTTCACCGTCATTCAGGCCCAAGCGAGCTTTATCCACAAAGAAGCGATTCAATTCCGGCTGTGACAATCCCAGCTCCCGACAGTCGAGCCACAAAAGATAAGATGCATGCGGACGCATAGCTTTGATTTTAGGAGTATGCTTTTCCAGAAAGTCCAATACAAAATCAATATTCGACTGGATATAGCTCAGGCAAGTCTCCAGCCATTCTGTCCCGTGCGAATAAGCAGCTTCTACACCTGTAAATGCAAACAAATGGCCACCATCCAGTTCTCCGGAACTTAGATAATCTGCAAACTGTTTTCTTAACGATTCATTAAAGATAATGGCATGCGAAGCTGCAAGTCCGGGCATATTGAAAGCCTTGCTGGGCGACATAAATGTCACCGAATTCATTTTAGCCTCATCCGACACCATAGCAAAGGGCAGATGACGGCATGGAGGTAAGGTTAAGTCTGCATGAATTTCATCCGAAAAGACCAGGACTTTATTTTCAGCACAAATACGGGCTATCTCCTGCAGGGTTTCTTTATCCCAAACGATTCCTCCCGGATTATGAGGATTGCAGAGTATAAAGACCTTTACTCCTTTTATTTTTTCCGAAAAATCTTTCAAGTCCATCCGGAAGGTATTATTTTCCTGAATCAAAGAACTGGTAACCAGGGTGCGTTTGTTTCGGGTAACCAACCATGAAAAAGGAGGATATACGGGTGTCTGGATTAAAATCTTATCCCCGGGGCTGGTAAAGCAATGAATAGCCATTCCCAAACCGGCTACAACACCCGGAACATAGTTCAGCATCTCACGGGTTATTTCCATACCGTAACGAGCCTTTACCCACCCTACAATGGATTGGTAATAATTGTCCGACTTGTCGGTATATCCTAAAACCGGATGATTGCACCTTTCCTTTATCGCCTCCAGCACAAAGGGAGCTGTAGCAAAATCCATGTCGGCTACCCACAGCGGGAGAATATCTGTACGCCCCCAAAGCGCCTCCATCCTATCCCATTTTACCGAGCTTGTACCTCTGCGGTCTATCACTGTATCAAACTGATATTTCATAACTTAACCTATTAAGAATTAGTAATCAAATATATTTGGAGCAAAGATACGCAAATCCCAAACAAAAAGAAATAAAAAGATTTTTTCATCAAAAACATTGTTTTTCTGAATATTTTATTACATTTGCAGCAAGAACAATAACAAAAGCACAATATGAGACTATTTAATGCAGCATATTTCTTCTTCTTTTATTACTTTTACTTTAGCAATGAAGTGAAGCGGGAATTTGCATGTATATACGAATAAAAAAAACAACAATTAGAGATAATGAAAAATCCCGCTTCACAATGTGATGCGGGATTTTTTCTTTTAACAAAACAAACAAAATGAAAAAAGTAGCAATACAAGGAGTACCGGGATCGTATCACGACATTGCCTCCCACCAGTTTTTCAAGGGAGAAGAAATTGAATTGATTTGTTGCAGCACATTCGAAGAGGTGTTCCGGCAAATGAAAGCAGACAGTAACGTTATCGGTATGATTGCCATAGAGAATACAATTGCGGGCAGTCTGCTTCATAATTACGAACTTTTGCGCGAAAGCGGAGCCACTATCATTGGCGAACACAAACTGCGCATCAGCCACAGCATCATGTGTCTGCACGGTGAAGACTGGAGTACACTCACCGAAATCAATTCGCATCCGGTAGCCCTGGCTCAATGCCGTGAATTCCTGCAGCAGCATCCGCAACTAAAAGTGGTAGAAACCGAAGATACGGCTGCCAGTGCACGCGACATCAAGGAGAAAGGACTGAAAGGTCATGCTGCCATTTGTTCGAAATATGCAGCCGAACTGTATGGCATGAAAATTCTGCAAGAAGGAATTGAAACAAACAAACACAATTTTACACGCTTCCTGGTAATATGCGACCCCTGGATGGCTGATGAATTACAAGACCATACACGCAAAAACAAAGCAAACATTGTCTTCTCATTGCCACACTCAGAAGGAAGCTTGTCGCAAGTATTGTCTATTTTTTCATTCTATAAAATAAATCTGACCAAAATTCAGTCTTTGCCGATTATCGGTAGAGAATGGGAATATCTTTTTTATGTAGATGTAATGTTTAACGATTACTTACGTTACAAACAGGCTATTGGCGCTGTTTCACCGTTAACGAAAGAACTTAAAATACTTGGAGAATATGAAGAAGGAAAATCTACATTATAATATACAACCGGCTGACCGTTTGGCCAACGTCAGCGAATATTATTTCAGCCGTAAGTTGAAAGAGGTGGCCCAAATGAATGCAGAAGGCAAAAACGTCATCAGCCTGGGAATAGGAAGTCCCGATATGCCGCCTTCTAAAGAGACCATTGATGTCTTGTGCGAAAATGCCCAAAAACCGGATGTACACGGTTACCAGCCTACAGTAGGTATTCCGGAACTGCGACAGGCTATGGCCGACTGGTACAAGCGCTGGTATCAGGTAGAACTTGACCCGGCTACCGAAATTCAGCCGCTCATCGGCTCTAAAGAAGGTATATTGCACGTAACCTTGGCTTTTGTCAATCCGGGAGACCAGGTCCTTGTCCCCAATCCGGGGTATCCGACTTATACCTCCCTCAACAAAATTCTGGGCAGTGAGATTGTCAACTACAACTTATATGAAGAAAAAAACTGGCAGCCCGATTTTGACGAACTGGAACAAATGGATTTGAGCCGCGTAAAAATTATGTGGACCAATTATCCCAATATGCCAACAGGTGCCAATGCAACCTTGGAACTGTATGAAAAGCTGGTGGATTTTGCACGCCGACATAATATTGTCATCGTGAACGACAATCCTTATAGTTTTATCCTGAACAAACAGCCCATCAGTATTCTGAATGTCCCCGGAGCCAAAGAATGCTGCATCGAATTTAACTCAATGAGTAAAAGCCACAACATGCCCGGATGGCGCGTGGGATTACTTGCCAGCAACGCTACCTTCGTACAGTGGATACTTAAAGTAAAGAGTAATATCGACTCGGGAACTTTCCGACCATTGCAATTGGCAGCTGCACAAGCTTACCACAACAGCGCAGAATGGCATGAAGAAGCCAACATCAACGTGTACAGTAAACGACGCAAATTGGCAGAAGCCATCATGCAGACTTTAGGATGTACATTCAACAAAGACCAGGTAGGTATGTTCCTTTGGGGACGGATTCCTGACAGCTATAAAGATGTAGAAGAGTTGACCGAAAAAGTTTTGCACGAAGCCAGGGTTTTCATTACTCCCGGATTCATCTTCGGCAGCAACGGTAAACGTTATATCCGCATCTCCCTCTGTGCCAAAGAAGAAAAATTGGCCGAAGCTTTAGAAAGAATTAAAGCTATTATGTAAAACCCATTCAAAAAACCATTAAAAACAAAATCATATGGAACTCGATTTACAGCCCATCACCTTGGAAGGTGTTCCTGCAGAACGCCCTCTGATTATAGCCGGCCCATGTAGTGCCGAAACAGAAGAACAAGTTATGAATACTGCTTCACTGCTTGCCAACAAAGGTGTGAAGATATTCCGTGCCGGTATTTGGAAGCCGCGTACCAAACCGGGTGGTTTCGAAGGTATCGGTGTAGAAGGCTTGTCGTGGCTGAAACAGGTAAAACAGGAGACAGGAATGTATGTGGCAACCGAAGTAGCTACAGCCAAACATGTATACGAATGCCTTAAAGCAGGTATTGATATTCTTTGGATTGGAGCACGTACCACAGCCAACCCGTTTGCTGTTCAGGAAATTGCTGATGCACTGAAAGGCGTTGATGTCCCGGTATATGTAAAAAACCCGGTTAATCCAGACCTGGAATTATGGATTGGAGCATTGGAACGTATCAACAATGCAGGACTTAAACGTCTGGGTGTTATTCACCGCGGCTTCTCGTCATACGATAAAAAGATTTACCGCAATCTTCCGCAATGGCATATTCCTATCGAGCTTCGCCGCCGTATCCCGAATCTGCCTATTCTGTGCGACCCTAGCCACATCGGTGGAAAACGCGAACTGATTGCTCCGCTGTGCCAGCAGGCTATGGACTTGGGATTCGACGGACTGATTGTAGAATCGCATTGCAACCCGGATGCAGCTTGGAGTGATGCAGCTCAGCAGGTTACACCGGATGTACTGGATTACATTCTGAATCTGCTGGTCATCCGCGAACAGCATCACACGACAGAAAACCTGAATGAACTGCGTCGCCAGATTGATGAATGCGACAACGACCTGATGGAAATTCTGGCTAAACGAATGCGTGTATGCCGCGAGATCGGTACATTCAAGAAAGAACATAACATGACCATCCTGCAGACCGGACGTTATAACGAAATTCTTGACAAACGCGGCGCTCAAGGTTCGCTGTGTGGCATGGATGCCGACTTTATCAAACTGGTATTCGAAGCAATCCATGAGGAAAGCGTACGCCAGCAGATGGAAATAATCAACAAATAAGCATACGCTACCAACTATTGAAACAACAACTATGAAAATTTTGATTTTGGGAGCCGGTAAGATGGGTTCATTCTTTACCGACGTACTTAGCTTTGACCACGAAGTAGCTGTATTCGATGTGAAACCCGAACGGTTACGGTTTATGTATAACTGCCTGCGTTTTACTACGCTAGAAGAAATCGAAGCGTTCCAGCCGGAGCTTCTTATCAATGCTGCTACGGTAAAATATACATTGGATGCATTCAGACAAGTACTGCCTTATTTGCCTAAAGACTGTATCATCAGTGATATTGCCTCCGTAAAAACAGGCTTAAAGGAGTTTTACGACGAAAGTGGATTCCGATATGTGTCTACACACCCTATGTTCGGACCTACTTTTGCCAACCTGGACCAGCTGAATACCGAGAATGCCATCATCATTAAAGAAGGTGACCATCTGGGAAAAATCTTTTTCAAAGACTTATACCAGCGTTTAAGCCTGAATATCTTCGAATACACGTTTGAAGAACACGACGAAACCGTGGCTTATTCGCTTTCTATCCCGTTTGTGTCGACCTTTGTTTTTGCAGCAGTCATGAAACATCAGGACGCACCTGGAACCACTTTCAAACGGCACATGGCCATTGCAAAAGGCGTACTCAATGAAGATGATTTTCTATTGCAGGAAATCTTGTTCAATCCACGTACCCCGGCTCAGGTAGAAAACATACGTACGGAACTGAACGAGCTACTTGATATCATCAGTAAGAAGGACACTGAAGGCATGCATGCCTATCTTAGCAAGATTCGCCAAAAGATTAAGTAAGCTGCTTCCGTAAACTCATAACTTAAAAAGGAGTATCCAAAATTTCTAAAAGGATACTCCTTTTTTTATACATTTCATCAAATTTCCAAAAAACTCATTATATTTGCAATGTTTTGTTCCGCCTTATCTTCTATGCAAGGTAACGGATGAAAAGGGAATCGGGTGAAAGTCCCGGACAGTCCCGCTGCTGTAAGCTCCATAATTAAGGGTTGCTTAATCACTTCTTCGCCACTGTCCTTTTTATGTACAAGGACGGGAAGGCAAAGTAATCCGGAGTAAGTCAGAAGACCTGCAAAACGAAAGTCATGCTTGTATTCTCGAGGAAAGAAGAACAAGATTATGCAATGTCTAACTTGCTAAATGAACTTATCATGAAAGAAACCGTCCACGATATCCGACGGATTGTTTTTCTGTGTCTGCTTACGACAGCCACAAGTGTATCTGCACAGGAAATACTGACAGACAGTATTACTGGAAAGACACACGAAATCCCTAATGTTACGGTAAAAGCACGGCGTACTCCGCCAGCTGTTACCGCTACTGCTCCGTTACAGGTGATGCAAAAAGCGGATATGGAACGTATCGGAGTATACGAAGTGGCTGATGCCGTGAAGCATTTTTCGGGAGTCAGTGTAAAAGACTACGGAGGAATAGGCGGTTTAAAGACAGTGTCTGTACGTAGCCTGGGAGCACAACACACTGGAGTATCGTATGATGGTGTGTTTATAAGTGACTGCCAGTCGGGACAGGTGGATATTTCCCGTTTTTCATTAAGCAACGTTTCACAACTTACCATGACTATCGGACAGACGGATGATATATTCCAGTCGGCAAGAGCCTTTGCTTCAGCCGGAACACTCAACATACAGACTGCTGCACCAGACTTTTCTGACCGCCCGACCCATCTTACTGCCGGACTGAAAACGGGCTCGTTCGGACTGCTTAATCCTACCCTGCTTTTTAATCAGAAACTGGGCAATAAGACAGCAATATCGGCATATGGTGATTTCTTGCGTGCAGACGGAAACTATCCGTTTAAAATGTGGAACGACAACCAACTGATTGACAGCAAACGAAATAACAGTGACATTCAGTCGTATCGGGCCGAGATAAACCTGCAAACAGCCTTTACTACTAAACAGGACTTACAAATTAAAGCTTATCTGTACGACTCGGAACGTGGTCTGCCGGGAGGAGTTATCTACGATAATCCGTATTCGGCAGAACGTCTTTACGATAAGAACTATTTTGGCCAGTTCCGCTACGAAAACCGTTTTTCACAGCAGGTAAAACTACAAGTAGCCGGTAAATTTAATTACAGCTGGAACCGAGATTATAATAATGAATCTTCGGGCATTACCGACGACCGTTTCCGCCAGACAGAAACCTATATTACAGCCACAGCCTGGTACAGTCCGGTCAAAGGACTCGCTTTCTCACTGGCTGAGGATTTTTCATACAATTATCTGAGTACTACGCTCGAGGATTGTCAGTACCCCCAACGTTATACGTTGTTATCGGTAGCTGCCGCAAGATATACTCACCAACGTTTTTCGGCTACAGCTTCCATTTTGCATACTTTTATCACCGAAGATGTACGTATGGGAACAGCTGCAGCTGACCGTAAACGATGGTCTCCGGCTATAAGTCTGTCGTGGAAACCTTTCGAAAATCAGGGTATTCGTCTGCGTGCCTCCTATAAAGATATATTCCGGACACCGACATTCAATGACTTGTATTACCTGGTTATCGGCAACACTAAACTGAAGCCTGAAACAACTAAACAGGCCAATCTAGGTATTACCTGGAGCCAGACCGGAGTTGCTATCTTCGATTTCCTTAGTTTCTCTGCCGATACTTATTATAATCGGGTAAACGACAAAATTGTCGCAGTACCTACCATGTTCGTTTGGAAAATGATGAACGTAGGCAAGGTAGAAACCATCGGTCTTGACCTGAACGTTCATGCAGAATATAGCATTAACGACCGCTTGAAGTGTTACCTTTCAGGCAGCTATAATTTTATGCAGGCAGAGGATATCACCAATAAAGAATCCAAGACCTGGAGAAACCAGATTATCTATACGCCCAAGCATTCCGGTAATGGCAGCTTTACTTTCGAAACACCCTGGGTAAATGTGACCTATAACCTGTTGTTTGCTTCCGAACGCTATACTTTGGCACAAAATTTACCGGCCTATCGTATCAAGCCGTATACAGATCATGGTATTTCCATCTCGCGGACATTCAAGTGGAACAAACACCGGTTGCGAATACAGGCTGATGCACTCAATCTGAGCAACAAGAATTATGAAATTATCCGTTTCTATCCGATGCCCGGCAGAAACTATAAAGTGTCTCTAACATATAACTATTAATAAAAAGAAAGAAACGTATGAAAAAACACTGGTTTTACCTACTTTTTACAGCCACAGCTGTAATGACAAGCTTTACATCTTGTAGTGATAACGACGATCCAACACAGCAAGAACCCAATCCACAACCAACCACAACCTTGGGGGCATATATTATCAATACTGGTAACTGGGGGGCCAATAACGGTAGCATCATGTGGTACGATGCTGTAAACCAAACCGTAAGTGAAGATCTTTACCAAACAAGTAACCAAAAAGTCATCGGTGACTTGCAAGACCTCTGTATATATGGTTCTAAAATGTATGCCATCAGCGCTGCATCTGCAAAAATCAGCGTACTCAACTTGCAGGGAAAACTGCTGAAAGAAATTCCTCTTACCAACAGTGCAGGACAACCTATCAGCCCACGTTACGCAACATCACACAACGGTTATGTATTCTTCTCTGCTTACGATGGCACTGTATCTCGTATGGATACGACTACTTACAATATCGATAAGATTGTTCAGGTAGGTGATTACCCGGAAGCTTTGACTTGTGCAAACAACAAATTGTATGTAAACATTTCGGGACAAGGAAAAGGTTCTACTGTAGCTGTTGTAGATCCTATGAGCATGAACAAAATCAAAGATATTACAATCAAACTGAATCCATATACTCAGGCTATTATCGGTGAAGACGGATTTGTCTACGTTGTGTCAAACGGTAACTATGCAGGCGATCCCAAGAAAGACCCTTCAACCTGGGTTTATCAGACACTACAGCGCATCAACCCTGAAACAGATGAAGTTGAAGAGTTGTGCAACGCAACCTACATTGCAAACAAAGGTGACAAAATGTACATCTTATATGCAGAATATTACCTGCCGGATACACACAAATGCTTTGTTTACGACCTGAAGACAAAAGAATCAAAAGATTTCATTGATATTGCCCAGGTTCCTAATCCGGGATTTATTGCTGTTGACCCAATAAGTGAAGATGTATACATCGGTAACCAACCTTACGGTGAATTGAACGAAATCTATGTATTCGATAAGGATGGAAACAAAAAGACAACACTTACTACCGGACTGTATACAACCGGTATGCGTTTCCAAACCAAATAAATTATGAAACGATTCATTTTACTATCTGCCCATATAGTAATTACAGTCTTACTCCTCTCCGCTTGCAGTGGAAGGAGTAAGACTTCTTCTGTCTATATGCCTGGTGACACGCTGCAACTAAAGTATGCAGAAAATCTTTTGATCATTGAAAAAAGTAACTATACAGTAGTCAACCTTCGTAATCCGTGGGATACCCTGAAAACCTTACACACTTATATTCTTATTAATAAAAAAGAACCAGAGCCAACCGATTTGCCAGCAGGTACAATCGTAAGGGTGCCACTGGAGAAGGCTGTTTTTTATTCTTCCGTGCATTGCAGCCTCATCAATCAACTGGGTGCATTCGAAAGTATCAAGGGAGTATGCGATTTACAGTACATCAAATTGGATGCTATCCAAAAAGGATGTCAGGAGGGTAATATTGCGAATATTGGTGACGGGATGAACCCGGACATCGAAAAATTAATTGACCTTCACCCAGATGCTATTCTGCTTTCTCCTTTTGAAAACAGTGGCGGTTACGGACGTATCGAAAAACTAAACGCGGCTATCATCGAATGTGCAGATTATATGGAAACTTCTGCCCTTGGACGTGCCGAATGGATGCGTTTTTACGGACGGCTTTTTGGAAAATCAGCCCAAGCTGATTCAATATTCAATGAGGTAGAAAAGACTTATAGAAAACTCTGTGATTTGGCACGGAATGAAACAAACAAGCCTACAGTCATCAGTGATTTGAAATTTGGGGCTTCATGGTATACTGCCTGCGGAAAAAGTACAACCGGACGTATCTATAACGATGCAGGAGCTAATTATGTTTTCAGCGATTTGAAAGGCAGCGGCTCCACTCCACTCACATTCGAAACTGTATTTGACAAAGGATGCAATGCTGATTTCTGGATTATCAAATACAATCAGGCTAAAGATAAAACTTACCGGGAACTGGCAAGCGATTATGCTCCTTATACCGGTTTTAAAGCCTATAAAGAACGAAACATATATGGATGCAATACTGGCAAGACTCCATTTTACGAAGAATCTCCTTTCCATCCGGAATATTTATTAAAAGATTTGATAAAAATTTTTCACCCACAACTGCTAGAAGATTATAAACCCAGATATTTTACTAAATTAGCCGAATAATTAAACAACCAAGGTTTTGAATCGAAAAATAGTTTTATTAGGAATAGGATTGGCTGCCATTTTGGTTTTACTGATGGCAGCCAATTTGTTACTGGGGTCTATCCGGATTCCGGCACATGCTGTTTACGAAATACTTACAGGAGGTGAAGCTGAAAAAGCCAGCTGGAGTTTTATTATTTGGGAATCCCGAGTACCACAATGCATCACGGCGTTACTATGTGGTGCCGGACTGGCCGTAGCGGGACTGATGCTGCAAACTGTTTTCAACAATCCTTTGGCAGATCCTTCCATTTTAGGTATCAGTTCGGGTGCCAGTCTGGGAGTTGCATTGGTAATGCTGGCAGGAGGAAGTATGATTTCAGCTGGTGTCTTCAGTCTTTCGGGGTTTCTGGCTGTCATGGCAGGAGCATTTCTAGGGGCTTTTGCCATTATGGGAATAATCTTACTTTTGGCCACACTTATCCGAAGCAATATCATGCTGCTTATAGCTGGTATCATGATAGGATATGCCTCATCCTCGGCCATTTCATTACTCAATTTCTTTGCTTCGGCCGAAGGTGTCCATTCGTATATGGTCTGGGGAATGGGGAATTTTGGCGGTGTATCGTTACAACAGCTACCCCGGTTTTCTGCGTTTACACTGGCAGGTATTTGCATTGCCATCCTACTTACCAAACCTCTTAACGCATTGTTGCTGGGCACACGCTATGCCGAAAATCTGGGTGTAAACATCAAACGTACACGCAATCTGCTGCTTATTGCTACCGGACTGCTGACTGCTATTACAACGGCTTTTTGTGGGCCTATTTCATTCATCGGACTGGCTGTTCCACACATTACCCGTCTGTTATTAGGAACTTCCAATCACAACATTTTGCTCCCTGCTACTCTACTTACAGGTTCGGCTGTAGCATTACTCTGCAATCTACTCTGTATCCTGCCAGGTGATGCTGGTATCATTCCGCTTAATGCGGTAACTCCTATTCTGGGTGCTCCTATCATCATTTATGTAATTATCAATCAACGTAAAATACAATATTTCAACTGATGTCAAAGCAAGCTGTCTTACAAGGAACTAATATCACCATCGGATACAAAAAAGGAAAGAACGTTTATCCGGTTCACCAGCAGTTGAATTTTCAACTGTATAGAGGTGAGCTGACTTGCCTGCTTGGAGCAAACGGAGCTGGAAAGTCTACCTTATTGCGTACTTTAGCTGCTGCACAGCCGGCATTAAGTGGAGAACTAACTTTACTAGGACGTTCACTAAATACCTACTCAGAAAAGGAACGATCAAAAAACATCGGTATTGTCTTGACAGATAAAACACAGGCAGGAGGTCTTACGGTCTATGAACTGGTAGCATTGGGAAGACAACCGCATACTGGCTTCTTCGGACGATTGCATAAGGAGGACAAATATATCATTACACACGCATTGCAATCGGTCGGCATTGCCCACAAATCGAACTGCTATACAGCTGAACTTTCGGATGGAGAAAGACAGAAAGTTATGATAGCCAAAGCACTGGTACAAGAATGCCCACTTATTTTGCTGGATGAACCGACCGCTTTTCTTGATGTAACCAGTCGTATAGAAATTATGCAATTATTACACCGGTTAGCCGTAGAAGAACAGAAAGCTATCCTTCTTTCGACACACGATATAGAACAAGCGTTGGTTCTGGCTGACCGACTGTGGCTGATGAGCAAAGAAAATGGATTGGAATGTGGAGTAACAGAAGATCTGATCATGCATAACAGTATGGATACCCTGTTCCCGTCAAATACATCCATTAAGTTTGACCTGATGCATGGTGTATTCACCCCTACAGTAAAAGAAAAGAAACAGATTTATCTGGAAACGGATAATGAGACCTTGCGCCACTGGGTTCAAAATGCTCTGAATCGTAATGGTTTTCTATGTATGGATAAAGTATCATTTTCAGAAGAATATCCTTATTTAAAAGCTATTTACCCAAATAACTTTACCTTATATACCAGCAAAGACCAACAACAATCCTGCACAAGCTTTGAAGAATTACTTCATGAATTACACCTCTAAAATATATGTAAACAAAAGCCATCCATTATTGATACATTTATCAACAATGAATGGCTTTCTTTTTATTCCAGATCTAAAATCTATAAGACAGAATTAATTCAAAGCATTTCCATTATGGTTTTCAGCAGCTGTAGTACGTCCTGTCCACCATACCGGTACATCATACTTATTCTTATGAGCTACCTTAGCAAAATTATCAGGGTTATTAGTCAACTCACTAGACGGATAAAACATTCTTTCCTGGAATACGATATTAGGAGTTGAGACAAATGGTAATTCTCCATTAAAATCTTTAACCAAGCGTCTTGCTTCATTATAAATCTCATAAGGATTCATAATATTCATATGACAGAATTTCTGATCAAAAATAAACTTCAACTTTTCTTGTAAAGTTGGAAGATTCATAAATTTGGTAGCAGCCAGTTCTTCATAATCAGCCAAATGACTTTCATCCAATTCAGGAACCTTAGCCTTTTCCTGTACATACAATACACTTGGCAATGAAGATTCGTTATAACTCATCGTTTTATTAACATTATAATAGAAACGTGTTGATGCATCAATTGCTTTTTTTATGCATTCTTTGGCATTGATATTACCAAACTGATCAGGCCAACGTACAGAAGCTTCAGCCAAAAGAAGATTGGTTTCAGTAGAACCCATCACAGGGAATTGCATATCGAAGTTAAAATATGTACGACGATTGTACATAGATGGTACTCGAGTGCTTTCCCATGGGTTAGAACTCATGTCATTGAACAAAAACATGTCACTGATTTCTTGAGCAGTATAATATTTGCTAAGCTCAGTATCTGCCTCTTCAAAAGTCAACGGCAAACCAATGTAACGATTGTGTATATCCGGCTGGAACATTGCATACAAACGAGGGTCAAAATCATGGCGATTAATACCATTTTCATCACCTTCCTGATATTCATAATTCATAATATCATGAATAATTGTAGCAGGTGCACCACACTCATAACCACGTTCATCAATTCCACGGAAGAAAGTCACCTCAAAAGCGTGTGTCTTATCTTGCTCCTCAAAACCAATATCATGACTATATTCTGTCAACATTCTGTTTTCAGCTACCAATTCTTTTATGGTAGAAATTGAAACCTCAGGTTTTACATGACAAAGACGCATAGCCATACGAAGTCTCAATGAATTAGCCATACGGATCCATTTGTCAAGATTACCGTTACAAAGCAAATCCACAGAAGAAAATTTTGACTTAGCTATATCTGAACTAAACTGATAAGCAGCCAGTTCTTCAGCTGCAACTTTCAGACGCTCCATAATGCTTGTATAAATCTCTTCCTGAGTATCGTATTTTGGATAGAACTTTTCCTGGAAAGCTCCACCTGCTTCAGAATATGGGATATCATCATACAAATCAGTAGAACGCTGATAAGCATAACACTGTATAATATCGCAGCAGCGCATATAAACTAAGTTTTCACTTTTTTCCTCATCGCTCATCGTATTGTACAACAGTTTCATACCATTGATATCTTTACTATAAGCTGTATTGGTCTGAGTGAAAATAAATTCATTAAATGGAGTACCAGACCATCCATCCCAAGGACGCTGTATTGAATTGTTCTGTGATCTGTCGATATACAAGGGGCTCACACCTAATCCCAGCATCTTTCCAAAACCTCTCATATAGTGGTATGTTGCTCCATAATCATATCTGAAGAGGTGTCCCTGTGTCTGAGCTGAAGCAAAAAGCAAACTAAAATCAGCTTCAGTTATTTTATCGGGATTATAGAATTTTTCATCTAAATCGCTGCATGATGCCAAAGTTCCTGATACAGCTAATCCCAAAGCAAAACTAATTATATAATTATTAATTTTCATATTTTCCTGATGTATTAGAATGAAACATTTAATCCTATACCAAAACTACGCATACCTGGTATACTTGCAGTTTCAGTAAATGAGTTTGTACCCAGAGTTGATTCAGGAGTTACATTAGGAATTGCCTTATAAATGTAACACAAGTTATTGGCATATACATTTATACGAGCAGTCTGAATATGTGCCTTTTCAATCAAACTCTTAGGCAGATTATAACTGAACGATAAAGAGCGCAAAGAAATATAATCACTCTTATAAATCTTATCTTCACTCAAGTCCATTCCACCTTGCCAATACAAATTACTATAATACTGTTCAGCAGAAATTACTTTCTCATTAGGCTTTCCATCGGGAGTAACACCTGGAGTAATCACACCATCATGTAAAATAAACGGATAGAAAGAATCTGATGGAACATTTGCATCATGACTGTTTAACAATATTCTTTCACCATCCATATTTACATAATAAGGCAAACCTCCTCGTGCTTCATCACGATATTTCAATGATTCAACTCCAGAACCATTACCTAACAGATACATATTGGTCTGAGAAATCATTGTCGCTCCAAATTGGAAGTCTAACACAGCATTAATAGAGAAGTTTTTATAACTCAAACTTGTAGTCAATCCACCTACGACATCAGGAGTAATTTTACCAACCTTAATTTCTTTTGTCTTATCAAGATCCCATACACCAGTACCTTGATTTACAATTCTGTTTCCATTTTCATCGCGCTGATAAGGATAAATATAAATTTCACCATATTCACCGCCTGGAACACTGATAACTCTCGCACCAGTTGCTCCCCACATTTCCAATCGGTCGATACCTTTACCTAATTCAATAACCTTAGTTTTGTATCTTGCAAGGTTCAAACCTAAATCCCAAGTCCAATCCTTAGTTACAATTGGTTTAGTATTAATAGAAAATTCAATACCATCCTGAGCAATATCACCAGCATTCATACGTACATACTTCAATCCCGAAGCTGAAGGTATAGTAAGTGTAGTAATCTGATCGTATGTATTATTATGGAAGAAAGAAAAATCTAAATTAATTCTATTGCCTGGCAAGAAAGAGCCTTCCAAACCAATTTCGTATTCACGTTTTCTTTCAGGTTTCAAGTTAGGAATTGGGAAACCTCCTACTGAAGATGCGAAATCTGCAGGTGGCAGATAATCAGGCAAAGACATTATTGGCTGACCACCATAAGAACCCATTGAGAAGTCAACATTTCCATAATAACGAGGACCTGGACGACCTACATCAGCCCAAGAGCCACGAATTTTACCAAAGTTAAGCCAATCTATATCAAATGTTTCTGTAAAGATCCAAGACAAGCTTGCACCTGGATAAAAATAATGATTATTCTGAGGAGGCAAAATTGAAGACCAGTCATTACGAGCCTGCAACTCCAAATAAACCTGATTAGCATAAGCCACCTGTGCTGAAGCAAAAATACTCAACAACAAATCATTACCTCTTGTACGAGATGAACGGGGACCAAAATCCTCACGAGTATTGTTCAAAGAGAACCAGTTTTCTATAGCGAAGGTTTCCTGAACAGACTGTTCCTGATATTCTTCCTTATTATATTTCACAGCTCCACCAATCATAGCTGATACATCCCAAACCTTATTAAAAGTCTGGTTATAATTGAAAGAAGACTGCGCATACATAATCATGTTGCGTCGATTAGAAACCTGATACCAGCCTTGTTTATTTTCTTCAGTCAAAGGCTTCTGTACATATTGCTTAATTTCCTGGTCTGCAACAGTCCAGTCCATACCTCCTAATGTAAGCCATGAGAACTTATCATTGAATTTTACATCCAGATTCAAAGACTGAATCAAGTGATTACGATCATAATCATTAGAGTTACGTAACTGAGACCAATAGTAACTTCCCAAATAATCTGTATACGGAGCTAATGCTGTAACAGACTTATTGCTAAAGTAATTATAGCCATCTTCAGTCAAATAATTATCTTTAATCAAATTAACATCCTGCTCACGTGGGAAACCATAAGTAGCCAGCTTCGCCATAGAATATGGAGCATTATGGTCCTTAGTATTAGTAAAGGTAGTATTCATCTTTACCTTAATCCATTCGTTTGCCTTCAAATCTGCAGCAAAACTGAATGTATGAGCTGTATTATCTGCTCCTAAAGTTATAGCATCGTAATCACGGAAATTATATGCCAATCGGAAAGAACCTATTTCACCGGCATTACTCAAAGCAAAGTTAACATTGGTCTGACCTCCAGTACGGTACATATCTCTTTGGTTGTTAGGCTTTGCTGAATAAGAATGGTATTGACCATCCCACCACAACAGCTGACGGCCGTCCATTCTAGGACCAAAGTTTCCACTTGCACCACGCCATAATGATTCAACTACCTCACCTGTTGCTGGATCGGTCATGGTATAGAATCCATCTGCAGAGATTTCTTTCAAAGCAGCTGTACCAGGGCTGGAACCTGTACCAAATTCATTCTGAAGTTCAGGCAAATATGCTGCAATGTTCCATGAATGATTAACACCAAAATCAATACCTAATCCTTTTTTGCTACCACTCTTTGTAGTAATCAACATTACACCATTAGCACCTTCAGAACCATAAAGAACAGCAGCTTTTGCACCTTTCAAAATTTCTATAGATGCAATATTTTCAGGGTTAATATCGTTCAAACCTGTACCATGGTCTCCACCTGTTCTACTATTATCTGTCTGTCCAGTATTAGCATCATGAATAGGTATACCATCAACTACAATCAAAGGACGTGTAGATGACGACTCAGTAAGTGATATAGCATTACGCACCTTAATATTCATACCTCCAGAAGGTCCTGATGCTGTAGATTGCAATTGCAAACCTGAAGTCTTACCATACAAAGCCTGCGTTGCACTCATAGGAGAACCCGCTTCAAGCAGTTCATCTCCCTTTACACTACTTACAGAATAACCTAAGGCTTTCTTTTCACGCTTAATACCTAAAGCAGTAACCACAACTTCATCCAATGTCTGAGTATCGTCTTTCAAGACAATATTTAATGTTTTACCATTAAACGGAACTTCAATCGTCTGGAAACCTACAAAAGAAACCTGAATAATATCCCCCTTCTTAACATTTGAAAGAGTAAAATCACCATCAATACCTGTAATAGTACCATTTGTAGTTCCTTTTACAACTACAGAAGCACCTATAACAGTTTCACCGGAGCTATCTTTAACTACCCCTTTACAATTTTCTTGCTATTGCATTATTTCAATACTCGCAGCATCCGGCATTCCATTGGCGTAAACCGATTCAATAGAAGCCAATCCCATAACGGTGAATAAAGCACCTACTGATTTAAGTCGTCTTAACATAGTATGTTTTTGTTTAAAATCATAATAAAATAAATTTTTCATAGAATAGTTCATGAACATCACAATGCAAATATATTATTTTTTTTAAGTTTTAATCGAATAGAATAGATGTTTTTTAGCATAAATTGAAAAATTTATTCATATTATCATACTCTTATTGTAAGTCAAACTATAGAATTTTTTAATAAAAACAACTGATATACACAATTATAAGTGTCCTTTTCTTTTTTGTTTTTGTACTCATTAAAAGATTTTCATATTTTTATCCTATCACACTTTTATTGCTTATTATCCAAACAATTACACTAAATTTGCCCTAAATCACATTTTAAACAAAAAAACATATGGTTACAGCAGAAAACATTTTACTGGTTGGATCTATCCTTATTTTTACCAGTATCCTTATTAGCAAAACAGGTTACAGATTTGGTATACCCACCTTATTGTTGTTCCTCGTTGTAGGAATGCTGTTCGGAAGCGACGGATTGGGTGTTCAGTTTAATAGTGCCACCGATGCACAATTTGTGGGAATGATAGCATTAAGCATCATTCTGTTCAGTGGAGGGATGGATACTAAAATTAAAGATATCCAACCTGTAATGAAGCAAGGTATCTTACTCTCAACAGTAGGCGTTTTACTGACCACGGCACTTACAGGCGGATTTATCTACTACATATCAGGATGGAACAGCACCAATATACAGCTTCCATTACTGACTTCAATGCTGTTGGCGGCTACCATGTCATCCACCGACTCAGCCTCTGTATTCAGCCTTTTACGTTCACAACGCATGAATCTGAAACAAAATTTGCGTCCTATGCTGGAATTAGAAAGTGGAAGTAATGACCCTATGGCATATATGCTTACCATCGTACTGATACAAGTCATCAGCAGTGGAAGTCAGCTTAGTCTGGCACTTGTAGCCAAAGATTTATTTGTACAGTTCTTAGTAGGAGGTGTAATTGGCTATGCATTCGGAAAATTTGCCTCATGGCTAATCAACAAGATAGAACTCCCTAACAGTTCACTCTATCCCATTCTATTGCTTAGCTTAGTATCTATCACCTTTACAACAACTGACCTGTTGAAAGGAAACGGATACCTGGCAATTTATATTGCCGGAGTCGTTGTCGGGAACTCACGGTTGGCTTTCAGAAAAGAAATCGGCACTTTTATGAACGGTATGACCTGGTTATTCCAAATCATCATGTTCCTTACACTGGGACTTTTGGTAAATCCCCACGAAATGGTAGACATTATCGGAGTAGCATTGCTCATTGCTCTATTCATGATTATTGTGGCACGACCAATAAGTGTTTTTGCTTGTTTGCTACCTTTCCGTAATATAACCAACAAAGCCAGATTATTTATTTCATGGGTAGGACTACGCGGCGCTGTTCCTATTATCTTTGCGACCTATCCTGTCATTGCAAAAATAGAAGGATCTCACCAGCTTTTCAACATTGTATTTTTCATTACATTGCTTTCACTGGTGATACAAGGTATGAGCATATCCAAAATGGCAAAATGGCTTCATCTGGATTTACCGGAAGAAAAAGAAGGAAATGACTTTGGAGTAGAACTTCCAGATGAAATAGACTCCAGTCTACATGACATAACGCTTACCGCAGAAATGCTTCTTAATGGCAATAGGTTATCCGAAATGAGAATACCCAAAGGAAGTTTAGTCATGCTGGTCAAACGGGGACATGAATTTCTGATACCCAACGGGCAACTGGAATTGCATGAAGGGGACAAATTGCTCTTCATCACAGAAAATAAACCAGAAGTATCCACTAATACTCCATCATAATTATTTTATCCCCCAATCTATACAGGAGTACTCATCAATGAGTACTCCTTAAAAGAATGCCTTCTACTTCACTTACATGCCCATTTTCGTCAATAGTCACAGGGATAAATGTTACAAACCAATTATCATTAGGAAATACCCGGGGACAATATAAAGTAATGCTGTTCCATCCCTTTTTCAAGGATAATTCAGCCGGTTCTCTCATCCAGCAAAACTGTTCGTTAGTATAAGGAATTTCTTCAGCAGGTTTATGCCAAGAATGCATAAAATACCGATATTTTCCGGGTTCTTTCCAAGCACTTTTAGGGAAAACCTCATTGTTATTCACAAAAACACGTCCTTGTGCTTCCCAATAGCCTTGATATCCTATACCATCCGACATTCTGGAAGATCTGCTGGGCGTATCAAATCCTACCCAAGCATTAATAACCGTATCTTTCTCACAGAATATCTCCGTTTTCATCCAGGCATCCATCGTAGGCAATAGCTTTACATCGTGTTTTTTACAAAAAGCAATCATATCAATCACTCCGCCCCACGCTGGTTTCCATTCCATACTGTCTCTGCTTGTACCACGAGCTTCAGGTAGCGTTACCTCCCATTCCAGACTTGCATTGGCAACCCAGCGCATATCCCAGTCATACAATAATCTGTCACGATGATCTGCTATTTTCTTTTCAAATTTCACCAAATCAGCATGCTGCTGCGAACCTACAGGAGGCAAAAGATTTTCATCATCTCCATTTTCTCCATCACCTCCACACCAAGTACGTTCAGCAAAAGACAGCAATCCATTGGGCATGCCATTATGAGCATACAATATCTCCTTATTATCTACTCTAACATCATTCCACAAACACAAGATACTTCCTATAGCCCTAGTGTTACCACTTGAAACACCACATACTTGATGTAAGAAATATTTCGATGTATTCAGAATTGGATGCCCTGTATTCAAGTATCCTTGATAAGAATCTATATAAGGCTGAGCAGAAGAAGTATTTTTTGCAGTCGTATTACCGATTGGTGCAGACCATATCTGATTGATGGTTTGCATAGACGATGGCAACCCGGGATTCCAACAAATAGGAACTCGTCCATTTGCAAGAACTATCTGTTCACAGAAATGCATAAAATCTTCAGGATTCTCTACATGCACCTCATCCGACCCAATATGAAAATAAGGACATTCTTCTTTCGTTATCTCGCCAAAAAATTCTTCCAGGCATACTTTCAGAATCTGCTTGCCCTTCTCTGAAGCCATGTCCCAGCCAAAAGTCGTTTTAAAATACTGACTGTGTCCCGGCATATCAATTTCAGGAATTATTTGTATACCTCGTTCTTTTGCATATGCTATAAGCTCATGTATTTCCTGATAAGAATAGAATTTCCCTTCATCCCGTCCTGGCCGGTGATTAGCCGGATTGTTTAATTCAGGATAAGCCCGACATTCAATTCTCCATGCCGGATTATCCGTCAGATGCCAATGGAAAGTATTGATTTTATACAAAGAGAATAAGTCCAGTTCTTTTTTCAGGATTTCTATAGGGCGAAAGTTTCTCCCTGTATCATGCATAAATCCTCTTAACTCAAATGCAGGATAATCCTTAATGTAAACCTCAGGATATAACCCATCTTTTCCTTTCAATTGCTTTAAAGTAGAGTGTGCCCAAACTAGACCTTGTTTTGTTTTTGCTCGTAATGTTGCCTTTTGCCCCTTTATTGTAAGAGTATAACCTTCAAGAGGCAAGTTCATCTGCGGAACAACCTTTGCGTCTATCAAGGTAACATGTGTCTTATGCTTACTTGTAGAACGCATTTCTTTAGGGGTAGGAATAATTTCTTGCGCATTCAGCACGGAGCAAAAGAAAAAACATAAAATAAATACAGCTATTTTTACCATTTCCATTAGATTTAAGGTATTAAAAACAGTTGCAAAAGTATAAAAAATTTCAGCTTGAGCAAAGCATCGCCTTACCCAAGCTGAAAAAATATTCTAAATCATCTTATTTTGAATTATAAGATATCCAATTCTGCGATAGAAGCATATTCCGATTTATTGGCCGATTCTACCATTTCAATCTTCACATAGCGTCCTTTTACTTCAGATTTAAAATAATGATAACGCTTAACCGGATCATTAATCAAATTACCAAAAACGAAATCATCTGCTTTTTCCCATTTCTGGTTATCCATACTTACCCAAATCGTACCACGTTCAAACATACCTTCCTGATTGGCTTTTTGAGGTGTGTAAGCAAATCCTTTTATAGATTTCACGCATCCCATATCAATTGTCAGACTCTGGTCGGCTGCCGCTTTTTCTGTCTGCCAGTAAGTAGCTGGATTTTCATCAAAAGCCAACTGTGCTTTATGGTCAACTGTTTCACTTCCCGCATTCACCACTTTCCAGTCTTTCTTTACATAACCCAACTGTTCTTTATAGACAGACCCTGTTTTTCCGTTCAGTACGGAAACTGCACTTATTTCTTTGTTGTCAGCCAGGAACGGTCCCACATAAACAGATGAAGAAGCCGTAGGTGCTGTACCATCCAATGTATAATGAATAGTATAGCCCGCATTCAGGTTACTTGCACTATTCTCCCCATGACGATTCCAGTTAAATTCCTGCTGCAAAGGCTCGATGGTAACCATTCCGTTTACATCACGACGAGCGGACAGCTGTGGCGGACGAGAATGATAATAGTGTGCGGAAACTTTGCTTATTGCAGCATCCATACGGGTTTCGGTAAAGCGAATCCGAATTTTATTTGTCGTTACATCCGGGAAGCGAAGAATGCGTTTATAGCCAATATTGGTAGCATGAGCTATCTCTTTCCATTTACGGTCAATCCATGCTTCTACCACATGCTCTTCTACCCGTTCCCCTCTAAGAGCAATCGCTTCCTGAATAGCAATACGGTTAAATGTTATAGGCGAAGGAGTTGTAATTGTAATTTTTGAACCGCAAGCTACTGTCGTAAAGGTATTCTTGTCATTATCCAAAACTTCAGACGGACCGGATGCTCCCTGCAATAAATCCGTACCATAGGTTTCCTGGATACGTTGTCCCACTTCTTTCAACACAGATACATCTCTATCCGAGAAACGTCCCTCTCTGTTAGGCGGTATATTCAAAAGGAATGTAGAGTTACCGCCCACAGCACGTTCATAGATATCAAACACATCATCCGCATTTCGTACTTTCTGCTGGGTATCATCACGGTAGAACCATCCCTCGCGTATTGAAGTGTTGGTTTCTGCCTGCTGATAATGCAGGTAATCCCCTTTATACAATACCTCACGGCTTCCCAAATCCAAGTCTGTCAAATCAGGAAAATAAGCAGTCGTATCCGGATTTTCCGGATAAGTAATTACATTCCATTCAGTATCACGGGTTCTGCCTGCTTCATTACCACACCAGCGAATATCCTCACGGCCAAATATAGAAGCTTTAGGTGCAACGGCTTTGATAATTTCTTTCCATGCAGCATAATTGTATCGCTGTCCGCCCTTACGCTTCGGGTGAGCTCCGTCAAACCACACTTCATGTATCTCACCGTATTCTGTCAGGATTTCAAACAACTGATTCATGAAATATTCGTTGTAATCGTCCAGCATGAACTTAAATGTAGTTTTATTTTTAAAAGGACGACCCTTAACCGGACGCGGAATGGTACGCATTGAGTATTTACTTAAATTACCATACAATCCATCCGGACTTTCAAGCTGATACAAGTCTGCAGGAGACAAATATACACCCAGCTTCAGTCCATACTTTTTACAAGAAGCAGACAATGATTTCAAGATATCACCTTTTCCATTCTGGAAGCCCGTTGACATAATTCCATGCTTGGTATAACGGCTCTGCCACAATACAAAACCGTCATGATGCTTCACGGTCAATATCACCATCTTCATACCAGCTGCTTTAAGCGTTTCACACCACTGGTCAGTATCCAACTGCTTCAAATCAAAAATTTTAGGATCTTCCTTACCGGTTCCCCACTCCATACGGGTAAATGTATTAGGACCAAAATGTATGAACGCGATGAACTCATTTTCCAAAGAACGCATTTGGTTGGCTGTCGGTATAACATGCGCTGCCTTTTCTATAATGACTTCCTTCGAATCGGAATCTTCAACTTTAATAGTACTCGCAAAATCTCTTGTCTGACCGTAGGTTGTAAGTGCCAGACAACTTAAGGACATCAAAAAAATGTTTTTCATTGAATCTTAAAATTATATTAGGCTATTGTTATAATACTCTTATAAAAATATATGTACTTCCACTACATCTTCAAGCATTATAATACCTGTCTTTCATGTAATAGGGATTAGTTTTGCCGACAAAAGTATTAAAAAAAATAGAAATATCAAGTGATTCTCGTCAATAAAAGGTACCCCTGTCACCTACCCGACAATCAACTTATACCCTACACCACGCACATTGATGATACGGATACGCTCATCTTCCGATAGCTTACGACGCAACTTGGTGATAAAGACATGCAGGCTGCGCTGGTTAAAGAAAGAATCATCGCCCCAAAGGTCAAGCAGAATATCCTGCATATTAACCACACTGTTAAAGTTCAAACACAGCCGATGCAGTATTTCTGACTCACGATGGGATAACTCCTGACTAATATCTCCATAGTGCAGCAATTGGCGACGAACATCGAACTGATAGTTTCCGATATTGTAATTATTTATTTCCCGTTCAACTGGAACTGCATAGCTACAGGCCCTCCCTACCAGCGCCTTAATACGTACCATGAGCTCCTGCATGCCAAAGGGCTTTTTCAGATAATCATTGCCTCCCAGCTCAAAACCTTCTACCACATCATTTACAGCCGAACGGGCTGTAAGAAAAAGCACCGGTGTACGGCGGTCAGTCTGCCGGATACGGCGTACCATTTCGAAACCGTCCATACGGGGCATCATAACATCGGCTACCAGCACATCGGGACGCAAGTCAAAGAAAAGGCGTAAACCGGCTTCACCATCAGCCGCTGTCTGAATGTCGAATCCCTGTCCGTCAAGTGTGTCTTTGATAATCATAGCAAGAGTTTGTTCATCCTCTACCAACAATACTTTTATCTTTTCCATAATCCTAACCTATATAACGAGAAATGAAAATCATCCAATAAAAACAGAATTTCTCACACTTTAAATTTAACACTAAATACACTTCCTTTTCCCGGTTCACTCTTCACATCCACAGTTCCACCATGTTTCTCTACCATCGTCTTTACATAGAAAAGCCCCAGTCCATATCCCTTTACCTCATGAAGGTTTCCTGTAGGTACACGATAAAATTTGTCGAACACATGAGGCAAACGGTCACGGGCAATACCGATACCGTGATCCAAAACGCTAATTTCCGTATAATCCTGGCCACCTATCGTCATACGATTACAACTGACTATAATATCTGCCTGCCCAACGGAATACTTCACAGCATTATCCAGCAGATTACTGATGATATTGCTCAGGTGTATACGGTCGGCACAAACTGTCAGGTCAGCAGGAACAATATTAAGACTGATACCAACAGGTTTGTCAGCCTTCAGTTTATGTTGCTCGGCCAAAGTATGCAACAAATCTGCCAGCCTCACTTCCTCCCGATGCAGACAAAAAGTCTTACGCCGCTCCATTGACATAGAGAGAATCTGCTCTACCAGTCCGCCTAATTTTTGCAATTGCTCCTGACAGATACGCAAATAACGCTCACGTTTGCTCGGATCCTCAGCTTGCTGAAAATTGAGCAGTGCATCGGTAGCCGCATATGCTACAGAAATAGGGGTCTTCAGTTCATGAGTTATATTGTTGGTAAAATCGCTCTTCATTTCTTCCAGCGTTTTTTGCCGCAAGATAGTACGGATGAGATACCAGAAAGAGAAGCCCAGAATGAGCAGAATCACCAGTGAAGTAATCAGTATGCCCGCCATCTGCTGCAAAACGATTCCCCCTAATGGTTCCGTAATAAGGTAATAAATATCGTGCTTGGAGGAGGAATATTCATATTGATAACTGACAGCCTGAGAACTAGGGATGTAGCCGGAAGTACCTCCTGTTCCCAAGGTATCAGTATAAAGCCAGCGGTCGTCAATGTCATAACCTTTATATAAAGCGTACAGACGATAGTGAATGTGGATATCCATCTCATGCAGACGAACACTGAGCAAGCTATCGTAAACATTAAATGAAGGATTCATCAGAAGATCAAGCCCCGAATGTAATCCGCGCTGCAAATAGACAGCCATACCTGTCATAGTGCTTTGGTTACGAAGTATCATGTTCAATCCTTCACTTGCATGAAGCATCGCATCGGGTTGCACGGTATCTATTTCTACTTTTTGAAATGTATCTTTTTGTGCCGTGAAGCCCTTCAATGCTGTTGTATCAGAGACCTGATGAAGCACAGTACTGCTCCGCACAAACTGCTTCCCCTGTTTATCAAACCCGGTAGAAATAGCAACTTCACCATGTTCTCTGTTTCTTTGCTGCAAGCGTTCAATGCGCACCAGCATCTCATTGTAATCACTGATACGCATAGCCTCTGTGATATTGCGTTCCAAATCAGTACACATTGTTCGGTAAAGACCTGTCAGCCAGTATACCTGATAAGCAAAGATACCTACCAATGAAAGGATGACAAGCAGGGCGATATTTTTGTTTTGAAACAGTTTTTCCATGTTATAACATAAATTCTGTCTTTATACAGCGATTTTACATTGATCCATATCACAAAAGTAATGCATTATTCCATTACTTCCCTTGCATGATAAGACTAAATAAGACTTCTGATAACACTTGGTAAGACTCCGTAAGTGTATAGTAACATAGTTTCTGTCAGGTTCTGCCGACCTTTGTCTTATCAAAACAAACACATACGATTTTTTATGAAACAACCTAAAAGCTTATTATGGATAGGAATAACAGGCGGCTGCCTGCTAGGAACATCTCCCTTGTCTGCACAAGAAAGCACAAAAACAGACGTAAAAACACTATCGGCTGGCAGTCTTGTTACCGGTGATGCACGTATAGACAGTCTCTACCGTAACCTACCCGAAGTGATGATTGTAGGCGAACGTCCTGTTGTCAAGGCTTCGGCCGACAAACTGGAATATAACATGCCCCGTATGATACAAAACCGCCCCATAGACAATGTCTACGAAGCTTTGAAAGAACTCCCGGGTGTTACAGAACAAGATGGGAAACTGACATTGGGCATGCAGGGAGTTACAGTAGTACTCGACGGCAAAGTAACCAACATGAGCACAGAACAACTCTATGCACTGTTGAAATCCATGCCTGCCGACCGCATTGAACGGGTAGAAGTAATGTACAATGCTCCTGCCCGTTACCAAGTACGCGGAGCTATGCTGAATGTCCGGCTGCGTCATCGCATTGGTGACCCCGGTGTTCTACAAGGCGAATTGTATGGCAAGTACAACCAGGAGCATGAAGCGTCATTCGAAGAGCGTACTTCATTACTATATAACGGTAATAAATTCTCAGCTGATTTTCTTTATGCCCATACTCACGGCAACAGTTTCAGTACAACCGATAAGGAAGCACGACACTGGCAGCAAGCTGATGGTTCGACGCATCTTATCCAAAACTACGAAGTAATGCGCGACCGTAGCCATGACCACAACTTCCGATTAGGTACGGATTATCAACTGGCAGAGAACCATACTTTGAGCTTTGTCTACAATGGTACATATACCACAAGCCATACCCGACAGCACACAACCGGTACACAGACTGCTGAAAGTTTGACCGACCAAACCTCATGGCTTCACAATGGACGACTGGATTATCAGACTCCCATCGGGTTGAAGGCTGGTTTGGAGTTTACATGGTATAATGTCCCTGACCAATTGTGGCTACATAGCCGTATGGAAAAGCAACAGCTTGACTTTTATACCGAAGCTGGTCAGCGCATCAATGCCTGGAAGTTCTTTCTCGCCCAGGAGCACACATTAAAGAACGGATGGGGATTGAATTACGGAACCGTATACACTACGACAATAGATAATTCATTTCAGACATATTATGAGACTGACGAAAAAAGAATAAAGTATGATAAATCGAATCTACCGGATAATATCAGGTCTCGCCGACGTGAACAAACGCTTAACTTATATACAGGTTTCAGTAAGTCGTTCGGACAGAAACTGATGACTGATTTCTCACTGGCCATAGAACGCTACAAAACACCGGTATGGGATGAATGGGACGTGTATCCTGTGCTCAACCTCACATACCTGCCTGCCGACGGACATATTCTGCAACTCAACTTCAGCAGCGACAAAAGTTACCCCGGCTATTGGGCGGTGCAGGATGTCGTATCTTATCTGGGCGGTGGATATAGCGAAATACAGGGAAATCCATTGCTGAAGCCAGCTATTGATTATACGACTTCCTTGTCCTATATTCTGAAATCGAAATATGTATTTACCACATGGTTCACCCATACCAAAGACCGCACCTTGCAGACGCTCTACCAATCGCCTGACGAATTATTGGAACTGTATAAATACCAGAACTTCGATTTTGAGCAGCAGGCTGGTTTACAGGCTTCCATTCCCTTTAAGATAGGAAAATGGTACAATTCACGCCTTACTCTTATCGGATTATGGATGCGCCAGAAAGACAGCGATTTCTACGATCTCCCTTTCGACCGTAACCGGTTGTTGGGTATTGCCATGCTCAACAATACCTTTACCCTAAGCCGCAAGCCCGACCTGAGTTTGACAGTAGACGGGCGCCTACAGGGACGTGCCATTCAAGGTATTTATGACATTCCTACGTGTGGTAATCTTTCGGCTACCCTCCGTTACAGTTTCATGAACGGCAATGCCATACTCACTGCCTGGTGCCGTGACATTTTCCAGACTTCAATGCCTTGCCCGCAAATACGTTACGACCGGCAATGGGTAACGAATAATTACTCCAGTTTTCGCAGTATCGGACTTTCTTTCACATGGAAGTTCGGCGGTTACAAAGAAAAGAAGCGAGAAAAAGTAGATACTTCAAGATTTAAATAATTCATTTACAGCTAGTCCTAACAGTAATGAACCCTAAAAGCTTTTTATTCAACTTTTAGGGTTCACTTGATTAAAAACTTATGTTTGACTGAATCACTTCAAGCCTTCGCGCTCCAGAATCGCAGCCATACGTGCAGAGCCGGCATCTGTATCACCTACTTCTTTACGCAGACGCATCATTTCCTTTTTCATTTCACGGATGACGGACTCATATTCCTTTTCACCATAAGCATTATGGTTTTCTTTCGGGTCTTTTTGCAGGTCATAAAATTCCCATGAGGGGTCAGATACGTAATCTTCAGAACCTGTCATATTCAGCTTGTCGCCATACAGGAATATCAGTTTATACCGGTCGTTCCGCACACCAATATGAGCCGGACGTATTTTATGCTGGGTCCAATAACGGTAGTAAATGCTCTTACGCCAATCCTTAGGAGTATCTCCTGTCAATATGGGTTTAAAGCTTCTTCCCTGTGCACCTTCTGGAGCCTCAACACCTGCAAAATCGCTCAAAGTCGAAGCAAAGTCTACATTCAGAATCAAATCCTTCACACGTTTACCAGCCGGAATATGGCCCGGATAACGGATAACGAATGGCATGCGGGCTGCTTCTTCGTAATACATACGTTTGTCGAAGAATCCGTGCTCGCCCAAAAAGTAACCCTGATCGGCCACATATACTACAATTGTATTGTCGGTAATTCCCATTTCATCCAGTGCATCCAGCAACTTACCGATATTATCGTCTACCGTAGCAGCACAGCGCAGATAGTCGCGTATCAACTTCTGATAAGCAGCTTTTCTCTTGGCTACTTTTCCCAGTCCTTTGGCAGAAAACGGAAGTTCAGGATAACGACACCACCACTTGTCCGGGTCGGCCGAAGCAGTTTCCCAACGGCGGACCATTTCTTCCAATGGCTGTCCGTCGAAAGTACGTCCGTTCGTTTCAGGTCCCCAGTCCAACAAGTTTTCCGGTTCAGGGAATGTCACTCCATCATACAGATGGCGCATACGTTCCGGGAAATCATACGGCTCATGCGTTGCTTTGAAATGACAACACATCAGGAAAGGCTTGCTCTTATCTTGTGCCTTCATCCATTTTATCGCTTTTTCGGCTACAATATCGGTCGAAAAGCCGCGTACCCGTTCTCCAAAATTTCGTTGTCCCGGCCAAGGCTCATCACTGTTCTTAAAAGTAGGGTCACGATATTCACCCTGATCATGAAATACAGAATAATAATCGAATCCCTGGGGTTGCGATTTCAGATGCCACTTTCCTACCAGTCCGGTATGGTATCCGGCTTTTTGAAACTCTTTGGCAAAGGTCGGCATTGCAGTATCCAGTGTATCTTCCAGCGTATAAACCCCGTTGGTATGACTGTAACGGCCTGTAAGAATAGCTGCACGACTGGGAGTAGAAATAGAGTTGGTACAAAAACAGTTGTCCAGCACAGCACCTTCGCTGGCTATTCTCCGGATATTGTCGGTCTGGGCATATTGCTCCAATATTCCCCCATATACTCCCCAAGTCTGCGAGGTATGGTCGTCACTCAAAATGAACAAAATATTAGGACGTGTGTCCTGCTGAGTCTGGTCAGCAGCATGCAGAGCCAGTGCTCCGGCCGCTAACGCACCTGTCAATAATAGTTTCTGTTTCATCACTGATTTATATTGTTATCAAAGGTTATTTTCTACTTACAAATTGTGTCCAAGTTGCTGCTCCGAAACCCGTACCCAATTGTCCTCTCCATATTTCCGGTACATCACAGCTCCGTTGTTACGGTGTTGAGAGTTCCAGCCACCTATAAAATTAGATATTTGCTCAACTTTCAGGCTGTGCCATCCTTTCTTTAAAGCCAAAGAACGGCCATATTTAGAATTCACCTGCGGTTTTCCGTCATTATCAACCACGGTTTTGTCGTCTACCGTTACACGGGTATTATTCGACATGAATTCATAAATGCCATCTTCCTTTACATACAGGAAACCATCAGCCACTGCGACATAAAACTCTACTCCGGAATATTTATTGCTACGCAATTTGGCAATAGGCTCAATGGCAGTCAGCACACTGTCTTTCCAATCCTTTACTTGCTCCAACTGTTCCATGTACAGACAACGGGCAGGCGAAAAGCGGAGATGTAATCCTTTTTCGTGAGGAGCTTCGGCACAAGCCTCCAAAAGTTGCTGCTTTTCAACCTCAACCTTTCTTACCAATCCCATTTTTCCGGAAGGCAAAACACTGCAAATCATAATCGTACCGCTCTCCTTAAATACTAGCGGAGTGGTATATACTTGTGAATTCGTATCAGGTTCAGTTCCATCCAGCGTATAAACCATTTTCATAGGTCTGGAAGTTGTAAATGTCACAACAGTACTGTCTTCTGTAAATGCTACATGATTTCTACAATAATCCGGCTGTTCCGGAACAGGTATGTGGTAGTTTATACCATGAAAATCCATCCTTACGGCTGCATTGTTCAAACGACGGGAAAAGTCTGTAAAGTCCTTTTTCCCATCGGGTGTCCATCCTACCTCTGCCACAGCCAGAATCCGAGGGTAAACGCGGTATTCCACCAGGTCTTCGGTATACATGCATTCGGTCCATGCATTGGCTTGCACACCAATTACATAATTCTCTTTCCCCATTCTTACCAATGTATCAGGAACCGGATTATACGAATATGTCTTCGCTATCGGTGCGTACGCTCCCCAGGCAAAAGGCTCTGCCTGCGAATTTCCCTGATAGTGATCCAGATACATTCCTCCGCTAGTGGGAGTCATAATCACATTATGATTCATCATAGCCGAAGCGATTCCACCGCTCTCTCCTCTCCACGACATTACAGTAGCATCGGGAGCCAGACCACCTTCCAGAATCTCGTCCCAACCAATCATTTTCTTGCCGTATTTCTTAAGGATATGTTCACATCGGGTAATGGCATAACTTTGCAAACGATGCTCGGCCGAATGCGTTCCATCCGCAAACAACCGTTCTTCACGAATGCGTTTCTGGCAATTGGGACATTGTTTCCAAACTTCTTTCGGACATTCATCACCGCCAATGTGAAAGTATGCAGACGGAAACAGTTCACTTAACTCTGCAAAGATACCATCCAACATTTCAAACATGACTTCTTTGCCCGGACAGAAGACTACAGGGAAAGGTCCCCAGCGACTCATCACATCATACTTTTCACCGGTGCACGAAAGTTCGGGATATGCGGCTATTGCAGCCAGGCTGTGTCCCGGCACGTCAATCTCCGGAATGATGGTGATAAACCGCTCTGCTGCATATGCCACCAATTCTTTAATATCTTCCTGTGTATAATAGCCAGCATATACGTTACCGTATTCATCAATACGCTTGGCTCCTACTTCGGTGAGCAACGGATATTTTTTTATCTCCACTCTCCAGCCTTGATAATCACTCAGATGCAGATGTAATGTATTGATTTTTACGGTAGCCAGCAGGTCAATGTGTTTTTTCAATCCTTCTACCGAGATAAAATGTCGGGCTACATCCAGCATCAGGCCACGATAAGGGAACCGTGGAGCATCCTCAATCTGTACAACCGGAGCATGCCATTCTGCACGACCTACTATTTCGTCCGACTCAATCTCTGCAGGCAGCAGCTGCATAAAGGTATTCATCCCGTAAAACAGTCCTCGTAAAGTAGATGCTCGTACCTCGACTTTATCTGGAGTAACATCCAATTTATATCCCTCTGCCGAAGCGACAGATTTATCGATAATCAAATTGACTGCATTACTTTTATAACCCTTATCTATCTTCAGACAAAAGCCTGTAGATTTCTGAATTTTCCCGGCAAAGAACGAAGCTACCGATTGCAACGAATCATCCGAAACCGTAATACCCGTTTCCGATTCAAGCGTGAAATATCCTTTTCCCTGCTCTAACTGAACCGGCATTGGAATGATATTTATTCCCTGATTATACGCTTTTTCCAATAAGTTTGTTTTTCCGCATGCACAACAGATCAGACTACATACGATTATATACAACAAGTTTGTTTTCATAGATTACATATTATTTTATCTTTTCTGACTTAACTCGTATCTGAACGTTAAACGAACCTCCCGAAATTTTGGGATTCACATCATCAATTGCACAAGCTGCATAAAGCACTTCAGGATTGCCATGCTCGTCCAAAAGCAATTGGGGGCGTTCCAGTCTCTGAACCTTCACAACTGTTCCATCGTCAAGAATCAATTCTTTTTTCATAAACAAAGAATGTTCCGGTAAAGTCCAGTGAATACCATCTTCCGAAGCCATAATAGCCAGGCAAGGCTCACCTTTTGTGAACTGTCCGTTGAAGTCTTTAAAGATGGCATAAAAACATTTATCTTCCTGATGATACCAAACATAAGGGTCTTCGGCCGAAAGTTTTCCTTCTGCACTATCAAGGTGAAATACAGGCTCGTCCAATGCAGTAAAAGGTCCATCGGGATTATCACTCAACGCAACCCCATGCACACCTCTCCAATGCGGGTCATACAGGTTTCCTTTGAAATAAAGCAAATATTTGCCATCCGTAGGACGATAAACCACCGACGGATTTACGACAATCAAATTATCCGGTTTGGGCTGTGTACCTTCCGGTGAAGGATTGACCACGTTATTCGGTTTTACCCGGGTCCTCGGACTCAGCAAGGGATGAGTAGAATGAGTAAAATTTCCTTTCAGCAAATCGGGGAAAGAATGAAAAGCGATTACACCAATCTTCTGGTTTTGCTGTATACGGTCTCTTCGGGGCAAAGTATCCCCATCTGCACGCACGCATTCATTACCGGCATCCACCGATGCTGCATAATACAAATAATAAGAGTCACCAAACTTGCGCACATGCGGATTACAGACAGTTTGGGCATCCCAAGCCGATTTATCTTCTGCAAAACCATCTGGATTCATAAAAAAGCCCAAATGCTTGAAACCTCCATCCGGACAATCGGATACGGCAAGTCCCATCTTGGAGCCGAATACCCATGCATTATTGAAAGGATATACCCCTGTTTCAGGAGCCGAATATATCATATAATATTTTCCATCTTCTGCTTTTGTAACAGATGCTCCCCAAACAAAATGATTGTCTACCTGAAATGCAGAAAAGCCTTCTACTTTATAGCCTCCCGAATCCGGTGTAATTTTTAAATCAACAGGCTGCGCCTCAAACCTATATTCATGAATTCCGGCAGATTCCCGACCGCATGCAGTAAAACACAATAAGATACCTGCTATACAAAACTTGAAGATGTGCTTTTTCATTGTAATTTCGTCTATGTTTTTCTCTAATAAACAGATTCAGGATTTATATCGGGGACAAAACTATAATAAATATTTAGAAAAAACAAAAATAGGAATGCATCTCCCACTAAATCAGGGAAAGAAGGTGTGTCTGACTTTTCAGGAAAAGAATCTTACAGGTTTGCTTTATCACAACAAAGAGAAAACAACATCATTTTTAAGAAAAAGACAAAGCACTTTTATGCCATAACTTTATCTTATTTATGATACAGTAAAAAGCTACAGTCAAAATATCAGGAAACTTAAGATAGAGCACACAGCATATAAATTAAGATTGCAAAAAGAACGGTATTATTTGGCTAAATAAAATAGAGTAACTATATTTGAACCGTTTAAAATATGTTTTAAAACCTTCAATCTATTTCTGTGTGAAAAAGACCTCTATTAAAGATATTGCAGCCGAATTACATTTGTCCAAAGCCACCATTTCATGGATTCTATCCGGACAAGGTGAAGCCAAAGGATTCAGTAAAGCCACGATCAAGCGGGTTAAAGAATATGCTGAATCCGTAAACTACCGTCCCAATCTGCTGGCACGGAGTTTGAGCAAAGGGGCTTCAAATACAATCGGACTTATAATACCATTTATCAACGATACCTTCTACGCACAGCTTACACAAGCCATTGAGCAGGAAGCTGCACGTAACAATTTTGTGCTCATCGTATGCACTTCTGAAGGAAACGGGGATAAGGAAAACGAACTTATCAAAATTTTGAAGTCAAAACAAGTGGATGGTATCATCATAGCCCCTACTCAGCACTCCTCCAAAGGAGTACAGCAACTTATACAAGAAAAATATCCATTTGTGCTGGTCGACCGTTATTTCCCGGAGCTACAGACAAACGCTGTAATAGTAGACAACGAAAACTGCAGCTTGAATATCACGCAATTTCTGATTAGGAAAGGATGCAAGAAAATAGCTTTTCTGACAAGCGACACTCAACTTTACGTGATGCAAGAACGTCAAAAGGGATACCTTGAAGCCCTCAAACAAGGCGGAATTCAATCTGCTGATTATAGCCTTATCATAGAGATAGACCGTAACAACTATAAAACAGATACTCCGCAAAAAATGGAACAACTGTTCAAACAGCACCCGGATGTGGATGGATTCTTTTTTGCCACTCATTATTTAGCAATGGAAGCTATACGCTATTTCATAAATCAGAACATCGAATATAAAACCTCTTTTCATATGGGGTGCTTTCATGAAACGACAGCATTGGATGTTCTTGCTCCAACAATGTGCATATCCAGAATGCAATTGGATAAAATTGGAGTTACAGCTACTAATCTTATTTTGGAAAACATCCGTCTGGGACAAGATTTTATCTGCAGGAAGGAAATTATCGAAAACGATTTTTTACCATCCTACAATGCATAATTTTTTGTCCCAGACAATTTAACCGTTTAAACCATTGTTTTAAGCAACAAAAAAATCTTTATATATGAAAAAAACATTACTATCTGTACTATGCTTGACGGCTTGTCTCACCGCAAATGCCCAATTTGAAAAGGACTTATACACATGTGATGAAGAAACCTATGGGTTATTGAAAAAACTGTCCGACTCACAACTGGGGAAAGGCAGTATTTACCTCTTTACGACTACCCATCAGGACCTGGCATGGCTGAACCATCTGGATGCATGCATCGCAGACAGGGATACCTTATGGCTAACTCCTTTCCTGAAACGTTTGCAAGAAGACCCGACATTTAAAATGGATATTGAACAGACATCCATCGTCATGGAGTATTTGCACCGGCACCCGGATACCAAACCTTTATTTGACAAGTATATCAAAGAAGGCAGAATCTGTATAGGCGGAACTTTTATCCAGCCTTATGAAGAGATGTATGGCAGCGAGGCACTGGCACGACAGTTTTATTTCGGTACACGCTGGCTGAAAAAGACATTCGACGGCTATCAGACTTTGTCTTACTTCAATGTGGATGTGCCGGGCAGAACGTTACAAATGCCACAGATTATGACTAAAGCCGGAATCAACAATCTGGTTATCAGCCGCCACGAAAGAGGTCTTTTCTATTGGGAAGCTCCCGATGGTTCTAAAGTCCGTACCTACTCTCCAGGTCATTATATCTACTTCTACAATGTAATGGCAAAAAATGATACGGCTGCTGTAAAAGAACTGGGAAAAGAATCTATTTTATGGTATACCAAATTTAATGACATAAAAGGAGCCAAAACCGTTATGCCTGCCATGCTGAACTATGAGTTGAGCTGGGACCAGAAACCGGTAGCCAATACCCTCGATTTTACCCGCAAATGGAACGATGTCCGTTACATCCGTAAGGCAGGAGAAAAGAAGTGGGAAAAGGTAAACTTACCTAAATTCGAATATGCCACCGCGGACAATTTCTTCAATAGCCTGGATTTGTCTACCAAAGAAATTCCTGTAACAGGTGGTGAGCGGCCTAACGTATGGCTTTATATTCATGGTCCTTCACACGAGCAGGCCCTAACGGCAAGCCGTAAAGGAGATATTCTGTTGCCATCGGCAGAAATGATGGCTGCTTATGAAGCAATGTATCATAAGAACTTCAATAATTATCCTTCTGAAAGACTGAATGAGGCCTGGAAAGCTAAAATCTATCCAGACCACGGATGGGGAGGAAACGAAGGAATCATGACCGATAATCTTTTCCAGCGTAAATATGAATTTGCTCTGGCTGAAGCAGAAAAGATTGTTCTTGAAAAGGCCCATATTCTGGCCTCATCGGTAAAAACAGATGAAACCAAAGGTCGTCCGGTAGTATTGTTCAACAATCTCTCATTCGACCGTTCTGTACCTGCATCTTTCGACATACAATTAACTCAGGGCGAGGCTAAACAGCTTAAAATATCAGACGCAAAGGGAAATATGGTACCGGTACAACTCAGTCATGTAAAATATTATGACGACCAGAGTATTGAAAAAGCAACTGTACATTTTGTCGCTACGGAAGTGCCTGCAATGGGGCTGAAGACTTATTACCTGAACAAGTCTGATGACATGGCAGAAATACTACAGCCTGCCAGCCAGACCATAGAAAATAAATTCTACCGTATAGAACTGGGTAAGGGAGGCATCCAACAAATCTTTGACAAGGAATTAAATACCCCTCTGTTGAATACAGACAAGTTCCTGGGAGGAGAAATTATTACCATGCACTCTTATGGTAACGGTGCAGGAGAATTCGATGCTGTGCAGCAACCTGACATGGAAGGATTCGACAAGACTTCACTCCATGCAAAGGGATGGGAACTGGTTGAAAACGGACCGGTATTTACATCTTACAAAATGCGTACGCCAGTCCGTCATGCCATCGTAGAACAGACCTTGCGAATCTATCATCAGACCAAACGCATTGACATGGATGTGGACCTGCTGAATTGGGAAGGAGTAATGTTCCGCGATTTCCGCCTGATGCTTCCTCTTGCACTGGGCAAGGCTGAAGTTTCCTATGAAGTTCCTTACGGCAGCCTGACTGTAGGTAAAGACGAAATGCCGGGAGCTGCCGGTGAACGTTATTATGTAGAAAACAAGCTGCAGCACCCGCGTGGCATTGGAAACTGGATAAGTGCTGCCAATGAAAATGTAGCTGTAACGTTAAGCTCTTCGGTTGCAGTAGCCGATTATATCGACCCGACAGACCAACCGGTTGACTATACAATCTTGCAGCCAATACTGATGGCTTCGCGAAAAAGTTGTCATCCGCTGGGAAATGATTTCTTCCAGCCAGGCGACCACTCGTTCCATTTTTCACTGACTTCACACCTCAAGAACAATACTGTCAGAGAAGAATCCGGCGTTTCAGCCAATGTTCCTCTGGTAAGCGTCTATAACCCGACTTCTTACAAGAAAGCAACATTGCCTGAAGAGTATTCATTCTTACAGACAGACAACAAACAGGTTAAAATCACAGCCTTGAAAAAATGTGAGGACGACAACAGTTTCATTGTCCGACTGTATAACTGTTCAGACAAGGAAGAACTTGTCAATCTGCATTTCGGAACTCAGCCTAAGGCGATTATTCACACCAATCTGATTGAAGAGGAACTTGAGAACGTATCGCAAATCCGATTGGGAAAATATGCGATTGAGACTTATAAAATAAAATTCTAAATACTACAATACTATGATTAAAAAATTAGGAATGCTTTCTTTAATAGGATGTCTGTTTATGGTGTCCTGTACTTCGGAAAGCAAAAAGACTTCAACCTCTCAACAAGAGTCGCTAACTCAGTATGTAGAGCCACGGATTGGAACGGCACACTGCCGGTGGTTTCATTTTGCTCCTGGAGCCATGCCGTTCGGACTGGCCAAGCCTGCTGCTGCCACCAATGCAAGTGTAGGAAACAAATCGGGATGGGAAGCAACCGGATACGATTATCGGGATACTTCCATAGAAGGTTTTCCGTGTCTGCATGAATTCCAGGTAGGCGGAATTGTCCTCATGCCTACAATTGGAGAACTTAAAACTGTTCCCGGAGCCGTAAACTCAACAGGTGAAGGATACCGTTCAGCTTTCGATCATGCGGACGAAGTAGCTACTGCCGGATATTATTCGGTATTGCTGAAAGATTATCAAGTTAAAGCCGAACTGACAGCTACTCCCCGTGTTGCTTTCCAGCGCTATACTTACCCCAAGAGCGACAGCAGTCACATCCTGTTTGATATAGGCAACAGACAGGGTGAAAGTGGTCCTGTAGTAGATGCTGAAGTTTCAATAGTAAGCAACGATCTGGTAGAAGGATGGGTAAAGACACTGCCGGAATACAGTAAAAAATACCAGGATGGCGCAACGGTTACCATGTATTTTTCGGCAAAACTGGATAAGCCAGCCCAGTCATTCGGTACATTTAAAGGCAAATCTGTCCAAGCGAATGAAAAGAACTGTAAGGGAACGGGAGCTGGAGCTTACCTTACTTACAGCACACAGGATGGTGAAAGCATTACGGCAAAAGTAGGACTCTCGTATACTTCGGTCGACAATGCGCGTTTAAATCGTGAAACAGAAACTCAGAACGATCAGCTGACATTCGACCAGGCTCACGAAACATCTCATAATACGTGGGAAGCTTATCTGGGCCGTATCCGTGTAGAAACTCCGGTCAAAGAAGATAAAATCAAATTCTACACCGGACTTTATCATGCTATTCTCGGACGTGGATTGGCAAGCGATGTCAACGGAGCATATCCCAAAAATGACGGTACCATCGGACAGCTTCCGATGGAAAGCGGAACACCCAAGTTCTCTTTCTACAATACAGACGGAATATGGGGAGGCCAATGGAACCTTATACAGGTATGGGCACTGGCCTATCCTGAGTATCTTTCAGATTACGTAAGTACTCATCTTCAGGTATTCAAAGATACAGGCTGGTTAGGCGATGGACTGGCATGCAGCCGGTATGTATCGGGAGTAGGTACCAATCAGTTGGGTAACGTGATTGCAGCTGCCTACCTGTGTGGAATACGTGATTTCGACGTAGAAACAGGCTATGCTGCAGCTAGAAAGAATGAGCTGGATGGAAAGAACCGTCCGATGGGAGCCGGTAAACTGGATACTGAGTTGTTCGTAAAATACGGCTACGTACCTCATAAAGATAAAGGTCCTTATCCTGATGAAGCCTGGATGTTTTCCGCATCGCACACACTGGAGTATTCATTTGGAGCATACGCTGTAGCGCAAATGGCAAAAGCATTGGGCAAGACAGCAGACTATGATAAGCTGATGGATTTATCCAAAGGTTGGGAACGTATCTACAACACAGAGACCAACCTGATTCAGCCTAAATGGGAAAACGGACAGTTTATTGATAATTTTGACCCTATGCAGGTATGGAGAGGTTTCCAGGAAGGCAATGCATATCAGTATACATTCTACGTTCCACATGATGCCAAAAATCTAATCGCAAAAATGGGTACAGAAGAATTTACTGAAAGACTGGACAGCATCTTTATTGTTTCGCAAGATAAGATTTTCAGTGGTGGCAAAAATATAGATGCATTTGCCGGTCTGCAAACATACTACAATCAAGGTAACCAGCCTTGTCTGCATATTTCGTGGCTGTTTAACCAAGCCGGAAAATATCACCTTACTCAAAAATGGGTGCGTGCTATCCTGGATGAATTCTACGGCACAGACGGAATACACGGTTACGGATACGGACAGGATGAAGACCAAGGACAATTGGGAGCATGGTATGTCATTTCTTCTTTGGGCATATTTGATGTAAAAGGACTGGCATCCATCGAACCGACTTTTGCTTTAGGAAGTACACTTTTTGATAAGGTTACTATTCAGCTTAATAAAGACTACTATCCGGGGGATACTTTCGTCATTGAAGCAAATAATAATAATAATAACAATGTATATGTGAAGGACTATATTCTGAATGGCCAGAAACTGTCGAATCCGGAAGTCAAATTCAAAGATGTTGTTGCAGGTGGCAAATTAGAAGTTACCATGGATTCTGTAGCAACTGATAAGTATTAAACAAAGAGGGCTTATAAAAAAGAACAGCAGAAAAACCGGGCTTTCATGCTTTTCGGTTTTTCTGCTGTCGTCTTTTTAAAAAAGACCTTGCACTTTTCAAAATGTTACCTTAAAAAATCTGGTTGTCAACCAACTATCACGTAGAAACAGTTCATTAACGTTTCAAGTTCGGATTTTTCTGAGAATCAGTATCCGGATAAGGCAGATACATCAAATCATCATTCCAAGTTTTATTCGTCAGTTCCACACCTTCCGTAGCAGTTACACCCGGTACGATTTCTACTGGTGCATTAGCAGCACGTTCGGCAAATGTATTTTTCAATTCGTTCATACGGAACTGGTCTGCACGACGGGTAACCAAAGCTACCCAATATCCGGCTACTTCCCATCCGTGTTCCTGATAGGCTGCATTAGCCAACTGGTCGGCCGACATATTGTCAATGGCAACACCGTCTACTACATTCACCAAATCAGCATTAACAGCTCTTGCTCTTACACGTTTCAGACATTGTTTAGCCAAACTTAAATCGGCTTTTCCGCTACGAGCTGCAGATTCGGCATACCACAAAAGTACTTCAGAATAACGAATCAGGCGGTGACGGTGGTCGTTACACATATTCTGGCTCTTAGGCAATCTATAATCATAAGGAGCATCGATATTTTTCTTGGTTGCCGGATCCCAGTTCACAGAAAATACACTGAACATTGGGTGGTATTCGTTTACATAAGGAGTACCGTCGGGCTTTTTATCCCACCAGTTTACCAAAGTTCCATCAGTCAACAGAATCTGCGGATCGTAAGTTGCATCTTTACGAGGACCTTCGGGGAAACGTTTCCAGAAACGGATTTCTCCCCAACCGTCTCCCCAGCCACCCAGAGATTCAAAGACATTACAAGAAGTAAGTTCTGAATCTTGAGCCCAATCAACGATCGGCGAATAATTAATACCTAATACAGTCTCATTATTATAGTTATTGCTCATAGCATATACATTCTTGTAGTCTGCATCCATTTCCAGACCGTATTCACCTTCTTTCTGAATTACTTCCAGCGCTTTTTCGGCTGCCTTACCATAGTATTCGGCACCTTTGTTCAACGGCCAACCTGCCATAGCCATATATACAGCAGCCAGAGTTGACTTGACAGCCTGCTGAGTTACATAAACATTTACTCCATTTAAAAAGCGCGGTGCATTAGAGTAAGAAGACGGGAGACTTTCAGCTGCCAGCAAATCATCCAGAATATACTGGTAGATTGTTTCCACCGGTGTGAGTTCTGCTGTAAAGTCGTCATTCTCATTATCCATATTCACCGGCAATGGTCCATACAAACGTACCAATGTGAAATAAGCATAAGCTCTCCAATAACGTGCCTGGCCAATTGCAATATTCTTTTCTTCCTCACTGGTAGGTGTTTTATCACCGTTATTGATGATAAGGTTTGCTGCCTTGATGATTTCATAGTGTCTGTTCCAGCAGTCCTTTACACCTTTATTTGAGTTTGTAGGAGCAAATTTATCCATTTCGGCAGCAGCCTGTTTATTACTACCGGGATTGGTGGTGATATCATCACCCTGCCACTGCGGATACTGCATGTTTGTAAAGATTTGTGAAGCATTGACCTTGCTATACAAGGCATACACACTCATGTTCAGTTCATCCTGAGTTGAGAAATAATTCTCAGGAACCAGCATTCCCTGTGGCTTTTCATCTAGGAAATCACTGCAAGAAGTTGATAAAACAGATGCGGCAAACAGGCATCCCAATAATATAGTATTTTTCATATCAGTCTAAAATATAAAATTAGAAATTCATACGTACACCAAAAGTAAATGTTCTTGGGGTTGGATAAGCTCCCATATCGATACCGGCATCAACATCGACATTTGAGTTAGAGAATGTTGATCCAGCAGGGTCCAAACCTTTATAACCTGTGATGGTAAATAAGTTCTGGCAACTGAATGACAAGCGAATATCAGCAAATTTTGTCATCTTTCTAGGGAAAGTATACGACAAACTGATGTTTTCCAAGCGAACAAAGTCGGCCTTTTCCATCCACTTGGTAGATACTGCCTGGTAATTATTACCTGTACCTGTCAAGCTTGGATATTCAGCGCTTTGTCCAATCTTGTCAAATCCGTTTACATATGCATCTCTCAATGTAATGAAACGAGAATCACCTACCATCGAAGCCATGGTGTAACGAACCAGATTCAAACGTTCTGCACCAAATGAACCGTTGAAGAAGATGTTCAAATCCCAGTTCTTGTAAGTCAACGTATTGTTCCATCCGATTGTAAAATCAGGAGTTGCCTTACCAATGACAGTACGGTCTGAACCATCGATAACACCATTTCCATCACGGTCCAAATAGGTATCATTACCATTAGCATCGAGTCCTGTCCACTCATATCCATAGAAAGAACCAATTGCATATCCAGGTTTGATAATTGAAGCTTCGTCTACCATACCTGCTGCCGGTTTAGAGCCAAAGAAAAAGTCGTTTTCACCACCGGCCAGTCTTTCAACACGGTTCTTCAGATAAGTTCCGTTCAATGTAGTTGACCAGTTGAAGTTCTTGTTCTGAACTAAAGTTGCACTAATTGATATATCAACACCCTTATTGCTGATTTCACCATCGTTCACCCAATAAGTAGATCCACCTTTGTAACCTGGCATGGTTTTCTGCAGCAAGGCATCTGTAGTCCGCTTATTAAAGTAGTCCACACTTACATTCAATCGGCGATTCAACAATGAAAAGTCGACACCTATATCAAACTGGCGAGTTTTTTCCCAAGTCAAATCTGGAGTTGCAATATCAGAAGCCCAATAACCTGTATAATCACTGGTTGTACCAAAATTATATTTCAATTTGGTCATCAATCCTAGAGTTGAATAAGGGTCGATTGCCTGGTTACCTACAATACCGTAGCTGGCACGAACTTTCAAATCCTGAACTGCCGATACATTTTTCATGAATTTTTCGTTGCTCACTGTCCATGCAGCTGCCACTGATGGGAAATATCCCCACTTGTTCTTACTGAAACGTGAAGAACCATCGGCACGGAATGTAGCTGTCAACAAATAACGTTCATCGTAATTATACAGCACACGTCCTACTCCAGACATCAAAGCCCACTCAGTTATACCATTGGTAGCTGTAATACTTTGTGCCATATTTACATCCCACCATCCTACACTTTCCGTAAGAAGATTTTTACCGGTAATTCCCAAGGTACGCGCCTGATGCTTGGTCACTTCGTATACAGCAGTCGCAGTCAGCGAATGCTTGTCCCACTGTCCCATGTAAGTAAGGTTGTTAGAGCTTTGCAACATCATGCTATACGCATCCGAGTTGCCCATTCCGTTACTTGGGTTTACACGGGTTGATGAGAATGAATAAGATTTCGTATCGTTATAATCAATACCATTGGTAGAAGTAAATGTCAAGCCTTTCAACAATTTGAATCGAAGGTCTACATAACCATTGAATACATTGGTCATAGTCTCACCTCCATGCAATCTCAAAATACCTACGGGGTTGCCGACTATGGCATTATACTGGTCTTTATTATAATTACCGTTTTCGTCCATCATAGTCATTGTGGGCGAATAGTTCAAAGCTATCCAGATAGGATTATCCTTACCTGTAGCAAAGTTTCCACCATTACGGATGCTGTGTGAGGCATTGACATCGGCTGTTATGTGCAACCAAGGAGTCACATCAGAAGTGATATTGGCTTTAGCCTGATAACGTTCGTTCTTTGAATTGATTACTACACCGGTCTGCCCCATGTAGTTACCTGAAATATAATATTGGGTTTTCTCATTACCACTGCTGATTGCTACTTTATAGTTCTGAGTAATACCACTGCGGAATATCTCATCCTGCCAGTTGATACCTGCCGTTCCGTTTTTATAAGCATTCAGGTCACTTTCAGAGAATGTGGTACCCTTTACTTCGGTCAATGCCATAGCATATTCGTACGGGCTCAATACATCATAACGTTTATAGACATTAGATACACCTACCGATGCATCAAGCGTAATCTGCGTTCTTCCGGCCTGACCAGTCTTGGTAGTAATCAGAACAACACCATTCGAACCACGAGAACCATAGATTGCCGTTGATGAAGCATCCTTCAAAACCTGCATGGATTTGATATCTTCTGGGTTAATACCATCCAAGCCACTTTCACGTACAATTCCATCTACGACGTACAACGGGTCATTGCTCTTATTGACAGAACCAGAACCACGAACACGAATTTTTACACTTCCACCCGGAACACCACTGTTCTCTACTTGCACACCAGCTACACGACCTTGCAAGGCATCGGCTACTCGGGTTACAGGCTGATCTTTGAAATTCTTATTATCAAGTACAGCTACAGAACCAGCCAAATCGGCTTTCTTTACAGCACCATAACCGATTACGACTACTTCGTCCAGCTTTTTCGTATCTTCCTGCAATACGACTTTTATTTCTTTTCCCTGTGAAGCTGGAACTTCCTTGCTTTCATATCCTATATAAGAGAAAACCAGAACAGCACCTGGAGAAACATTTAATGTAAAGTTTCCATCATAATCGGTAATCGTACCGTTAGATGTATTTTTTTCAAGCACGTTTACACCAATAAGTGATTCGCCTTTTGTATCGACAACTTGACCTTTAATGCTAATAGTTTGTTGCTGTGCAGCGACTACAGAATTATTGGCAGCAGAAGCAAATGTAAAATTACCAACAGCCATCAAACTGCCCAAAACTACAGGAAACATACGCAACATTCTTTTAGAATATAAAGTTGCAGCTTCCATGTTTGAATTGTTTTTATTATTCATAATATTAATAAAATAAGGATTTAAAAGCTGGTTAAATAAATATTTTAAGTAATGCAAATTTAAGAGATAAGATTTAATACTAATCTATTATTTATCTAAGTCTATCAATCTGCTCAACATGCCGCAAATTTAAAATTTTGATTATTAAAGCACTTCCAGACTTAACTAAATAACTTCCAAAAACAACTATTATCTAAAAATGGATGTGTTATGAGATATTTTTGGATATTTACTCATTCTTTACCTTAAGACAGGCGTAACATTTAAATTATTTTAGTATATTTGCTTATTATCTAATACGGAAATCATGAATAGATTTATAAAAATAAAAATAGTTTTTATCCTATATTTATTATTTTCTTCCTACATAAAAGCAGCTGATAACAATAGCTATAGCTTCAAACAAATCAGTCTGCAAGATGGTATGCCGTCTAAAATTAATTGTATACATTCTGAAGAAAGAGGTTTTATATGGGCAGGAACCCAAAACGGAGTAATCAGATACGACGGAAAAGTTTTAAGAACTTACAATGCGTTTAATAAAGAGGATTCACTGCCAAGTAACCGAATTATTGATATTACAGAGGATAATAACCAACAAATATGGGCACTGACATCTGAAGGTATTGCAAAATATTCCCTGAATTATGACCGTTTTTCCATTCCACTATATAATGGGAAACCCATCATAGCACAATCTGCATGTAAAACAAAAGATGAACTTATTTTTGGCAGCTTCAGAAAAATCTATAAATACTCATGTCATACCAATCGATTTTCGGAGTTGCTAACGCTTCCTGTAAACGAAAGGTATCAAATACAATCCATCCAACCTTTAAATGATAAGGAACTGGTATGTTTTGACAGACGTGAAGGGATATATAAAGTTAATTTGGAAACCAAGCAAACCAAGCAAGTCAAGCTCTGTGATGACAAGTATATCCTTGATATGAAAATTGACAACAAACAAAATTACTGGCTGTCACCTTATAATAAAGGATTGAAATGTTATTCAAAAGACGGAAAACTTATTGCACATTATACTACTGAAAATTCAAAGCTGAACTGCAACATCATTATGTGCATTACCATTGCCGACGGACTGATCTGGTTGGGAACTGATGGAGGTGGAATAAATATTCTGAACCCACAAACTGGCGAAATTTCCATACTCGAACAAATTTCGGGTGACACACACTCTCTGCCTGTCAATACTATACTATGCCTACATAAAGACTCACAAAATAACGATGTGTGGGCAGGAAGTAACCGTGGAGGATTGATTAATATCCGAAAAGTTTCTATGAAAACCTATATGGGAGTAATCCTAGGTTATAATAAAGGATTGAGCGAAAGTACCGTACTTTGCCTCTATGAAGATTCTTTGCTAAACAAGATATGGATAGGAACCGATGGAGGAGGTATCAACAAATTTAACCCTGAAAATGAGACTTTTCAGCATTATCCCAACACTTGGGGAGATAAGATTGTGTCGATATGTGGCTATAGCGAAAAAGAATTGCTGATTTCGGTTTTTTCAAAAGGATTGTTTTTGATAAATAAAGACACTGGAGTCAAACGTCCTTTTCTAGACAACATTGAAAATTTAAATCAAAGACTGAAATATAGCGGGTTGTCCGTAAATATATTCCAGGAAACACCTCATTCCATACTCATTTTTAGTAACCCTATTTATAGGTATGATATTCGGAGCAATCAATTAATTCCCATAAAAAAGCCCGCGTCTTTAGAACTTAATACGATGATTTGCCCTATCAAACAAAACGAGAAAGCAATCTATTTACACGACTTATATAATATCTATCGAATTAGAAAGGATAAAGATGAAATAGAAGTCATTTACCAATTTGAAGGAAAAGATGAAGTAAATACCATCACACAAGATAAAAATGGCATTTTCTGGATAGCTTCATCAACAGGATTGTCCACCTATAACCCTCGCAATAAAAAATATGAAAAGATAGAAACCCAACTTTTCCATGAAGTCTCAAGTTTACTCTGTGACAATAATGGCCATATATGGATAGGCACTGAAAAAAATTTGTTTTCCTATCAGCCAGAGACCAAACAGTTCGTCCTATACGGAGAATCGGATGGAATTATTTCAAATGAATATATAGCTAAAGCACGGTTGCTATCCAAATCTGGTAATATTTACCTTGGAGGAGTAAAAGGACTGCTGTTTGCTAAACCTAATGCATCTTTAAAACAAAAAACGCCACAGCCTAACTTACACCTAATCGGATTTGCCGTAGGAGGAGAAAACAGGATGGCTCAGATAAAAAATATGCAAGCCAAAGTACCCTGGAACAGTAAAAACATTAAAATCAGGGTTATGCCTTTTGGTGAAGATATATTAAGAATGCGAATCAGCAGTTGGCTTTCTGATTCAAAAATTAAAAATTAACAAATGTAAGTAGAG
>CAJKDC010000002.1 GCA_905198575.1 uncultured Bacteroides sp.
CCTTTATATACCCAAGTTTCATCATTACCTGCCTCATTAATAAACGAACATTTTATCCCGATACTCCGGTACTGCTCCGGCACCAGAGCAATCGCTGTTTCAAGTATATATTTATTCGTGCCACCTATACCCGAAGTCGGATGGAATTTGGATACGTTGTACTCCATTGTACTCGCCACATTGAAGTCTAACATATCTTCAAACATTCCTCCGACTCTTGCAGATGTGTTGGCTCCTTTATTAACCTCAGTCTTTATAGCTTCAGCTTGCTGCTGTAAGACACTTAATTCTTTTGCCATATTAGTCTAATTAATATTATTCAAATTTTTCATCAAATGTTCTGTCAAAGATCCTGCCAGATTCATCTGTAAAATCTACTCGTGCTAATGGACCAGAACCTTCCAGTGATATTGATACTTGCCCTATATCCCCTAAATCAGCAGAACCAGATATCTGAGTGATGTATGCCTCTCCACGATACCTCTTTGTATCATCCCACGTTTGACCATATACCGTATTGCGAACAGGAGAAAATGTAACTATAACAGGCTCCAAATTCACCATTTTATCAAACAGGTAATCAAATCCACCAGTCGTATATAAATTGGATGATGCCATGCTCCACGACAACCTAATAGCTCTTTTCTTTACCCATTTACCATTTGTCTTCCCTGTTACCGTTTTTGTTTCAGCCTCAACCGATATGGAGCATGATCTATCTTTTGCAAGACGTTTTAAATTCGTTTCTGACTCTTCTATCCATATGGCCAAATCCCTTCCTCTTATCACTCCCATATCATTCAAATGTTTGATTAGCATCAATACTTCCGGTAGCCCGTATTGAACCTCTTACCGAAATTATTCCATTCTCATCCATTAAAGCAGCAATTACAGCGTCCCTGTTGTCCCTCACAAACTGTACAATATCAATCTGAGAAATAGTCTGATTGCCAGAACGAGTAACATCATTAGCTGAATCCTTTTCTGTTTTTTGTACACTTGTACCTCTATTGGCCATGTACCCCTGGGGGTAATCTTTGGACCTAGGAGTCGCAGGAATCGTACGCGTAACTATACTTATGTTTACGTTTATCATTGTTTTTATTTCTAACGGATAATATGTCAGACAAAAAATCATTTCTCCCCTATCATGACTACAGACATCGTATCTTGTTGATAATCTATTTCACCGCCTACGTAATTAAAATAGGCCTCTGGCTGTGATGCATCTGTAAGTTTACAAGCAGGGCAAATCTCCTTATAACATAATTGCTGAGTTAGTTTTATATGAGGTTGTTTGTAGCGACTAACAATCCTTTGTATCAACAAATCCTCCAGTCTAATATTCTTGTTTACCAACAAACAATATAAATTATCTTTCAAATAATCTTCCCCCATAATCAACTTACTATAACACGCACCATCATCGTTGTAAGTTGATATTTTAAGCTCAATTTCATCAAGCGGGTTTATATAAGATTCATTAATCACATTCTCATATATTCTATCTGAATCCTCCTTCTCTTCTCCTTCAGCCTTGTATCCAATTTCAAAGTTTCTAATTGTCATTGATTCAAACGAATCAAATTGCACCCCTTCTATTTTAGGGCCATAGAATATAATCTCCAAATCTCCAGCTATTAATTTGTCTTTGGGAAACTTGATAATAAATCCATTTAACCCATCATAACCATCATCTAGCATTCTGCTCGTTTTAAGACTATAAGTCTTATTAAATAAAGAAGTATCACCTGAACCTCCTATAGCCTCATCCTGCCAATCTACTTCTAGATTGTTAGGATAGTTTGGATTGTAAGCTGAGTTTTTATCCCAAATGAAAGTCCCGTCAGATTTTCCGTGATAATAATATTCCCCTATTCTTAACGAGAAATGGAAATCATATGAATCCAAGGCTTCTCCACCCACTTGATTCTTAAAAATATTTACCTGCACATTGAAATTAATACCAAAGCCACCACCCTGATAAGCCGAATATCCCCCCTTCATTATCATAATAGGTTTATCTACTGTATATATAGGTGAGGCTTTCGGTGAATCCACCGAAAAATCAGTCTGCCATCCTAACGGAATGTATATCTGCTCTGTGTAGTTGTGCTCTATATTAGTAGGCTTTCCATCTACATATTCTACATCCTCTTCTTTTTGAGCAAGCGCACCACATAACAATTCCCCAGCTCCTACAGCACTCTCTGTTGTTGTGATCAGTGTGCCATCACTTTTATCTAGTACGTACCATTGAGTGTACACCGAAGAATCCAGAATTGTACTATATAGCCTTATAAATTTACGTTTTCCAGAAGAAATAGATCCAATTATCTGTTCTGAATCAAATACCATCTTTTCAAAGTCAATAGTTGGTATATCGTCCTCAACAGAATAATTGCTACATTTTATAGTCACTTTGTTATATCCCCCTAATATATCTAATGTATGATTGTCTCCATCATATCCTATGTTTTGTATAGTATCTGTATCAAAGCTGACAAATTCCCAGTTTTCACCATCTGCAGATTTTAAATACTTCCCATCTGCATTATCTGCATCTATAAAATATAGACTTCCTCCAAAATCTGCAAGTGTCCAGTTCATAACCTTACATATTTCTTCAAGTATTTCTTTACAAGTCATTGGAGCATCATCTTCATCAAAAAAATTTTGCGCTGACACCTTTAAATAAGATAATACATTCGCTATCACTGAACTCTCTGATGCATTTCTGAAATACACAAATGGTATGTAGATGTACTCATATATTCCTCTACTTTCTAAAATGCAATACTTAACTAAATCCCAAAGCGATACAAAATCTGTGTTTGCACCACCATAGCCTATTTTATCTAGTACCTCTATCGCTGATACACATTCAATTGACAAAGTAAAATCCTCATCCCCATACTCCTGTGTATAAACTTCCGGCTTTACAAAACCACTCCATAACACTTTATCAAATACCACATCTTTTAAGATAACCCTATATAGTCTATACTCAGTAGAATACAGTTCTTGCAGGTAATCACTGCCAAACACATTTAAAGTAGCTGTACTTGTGCGTAATGGAGTATATATAAAATCATCACCTTCACAATTGACTATAAATGGAGATTCATCTGCTACTAATTCTACATATTCTCCATCATAGTTTTCTTTTTCTATCTCCACTCTATAGCTTTTACCAAGTGAAGAAGAGAATGGGATTGTATATATTAATCCGTAGCTCATAACTTTTTACCAGTTTGTTTTAGATAATTTTTTAATGAGATGTAAATATCAGAACCACGCACTTTAAAAGAAGCCGTATTAGTATTGCTTCCTTCTAATGTCATTTGATATAATGATTTCTGTTGATTCTGATTAAGAATCATTTCTCCTGAATTCACTCGTGCAAGCAATTTGTCTCCATAAAAAGACGATCCTCCAATGATACCTCCATTTGCAAATTTGGGAATCGAAGCAAATATACCTGCAACCGTAGATATCACAGTTGCAGCAGCAATAAATGATGCTGGCGGTGGCAACTTAAATGCACTTGCAACACCTTGCGCCATAGCCAGTGATTGAAGTTGTGATATCATCTGAGAAACATTCCCTATCATAGAGAAAGCCCATTGTGCTACCGAACTCGCATTATCCTGATATGCGCCACTCATCATGCTAATGGCTTGGCTTATCTGCATAAATGAATCTGCATAATCCTGATTTGATTTTATATTTTCTGCAACTTTTGGGATTTTTATATTATTAAAATCTTTTGGCAGTTGAGACATTTTCCTAAATGTGCTTGACAATTCTGCCATATCTCCGGCTTGCCTTGTATCAATGAGAGATGTATTGGCATACTTCACTTCAAGCTCCATATACCTTTTCTTTTTCACCAGCTCATCGAGCTCACGATTCAATTCTATTCGGTCTTTATTTGAAATAGCTACTGATATTTCTTTTCTCTTTTGAGAAATCTGATACTCTATATCTGCGATGGAACCTTCCGGCCTAGAAGCTTTTTCTTTTGCCAATCGTTCAGCTTCCTCTGCTGCAGCTTTTTCTTTTGCAGCCTTTTCTGCATTTTCCTTAGCCTTTATTAAATCCTTTTCAGCTTGTAACTGCGATTTCAGATTACTTAATACATAATCATATATGTATTTTTGCCTTTCTGCAATATCAAAGTTTTTATTAGCTATATTTAATGCCTTTTTCCTTTCTTGTGTCCAGCCCTTACTATAAACCTCTTTAGCTGCTTCTAATTCTTTTAACCTCTGTTCATATCTTAAGGCTTCGGGATACATTCTGCCCAACGCAGCCATTTCATTTTCTATAGCCTTTGTTCTTGTTTTACCAAACTGTTCAACATTCTGCGATATAACTTCGTTTGAGTTATTCAGAACAGCCTCTGCACTACCGCCATATTTTTTATCAAGAGCATACTGTTTACTTTCATTTTTACTCATAAATAAAGCCTGATTTGCCTTATTTATTAGAGTCGTCAGTGTATCTATAGGAGCTTTCAATATGACATTAGTTGATGATACTGAATTAGCTAATGCAGTCCATGCATTTTCGAGTTTGATTATGGAACCAGCCAAGTTATCAGTGTTTATTTTTGCCTGTTCACGTGCGGTATTGGTGCCGGTAATTGCAGTGACCAGTTGGTCAAAAGCATCCTTCTCCTGCAACAAAGCGATTGCAGCTGTAACAGACTCCTTACCAAACATCTTCGTGAGTTCAGTAGCATTCAAATTCTTCTTATACAGGTTATCTATAGCTGCAGATAAACCTACTACGGAAGGTTTCAGATTATTATCTGTTGATGCCTCTAAGGTCAAAAAGATATTTCGCAAATTGGTACCGGCAGAACTTGCATCAGTAATACGGGGTGCAATAGCTTCAATTGCTGCTACCAGCTCATTAAACTTCACGCCAACCGATGATGCTGTACCACCAGAATTTTCAATAGCTTTGTTCAGATATGGTATATCTGCAGAACCTTGTTGAGATGCAGCAGCAAGTATATTAATATATTCACTGGCGCGCGACGAACTTTCCCCCATCTGGTTTAATGAGCCTGTTAGAGCTTTTGCTGCTGTCGGCACATCTATTTCTGCAGCCTCAGCAAGTGTCACTGCTGCACGCGCTGTAGCTGACAATGCTTCTTTATTTTTTAATAATTCCGGCATCTGACTACCAATCAGCTTATATGCATCTACCATAGCAACAGCCGACTGTGTGCTATCCATAGCCATCTTTATTGCCTCAGCACGGAAATAATTTAATTCTTGAACAGATACACCGGTCAAAGACCGCAACGATGACAGGGATTTCTCAAACTCCATGTTTGCGGTCACAGCAGAGTGTATTGATGTACTAATTCCTACAAAAGCAGCTGCATAACCGGTAAATGTTGTTAGTCCACCGAATACTCCCTTAGATGTAGCAGCAAATCCTCTCAGGTTTTTCTGGGCTTGATACAGATTTTTATTGAATCCATCTGTATCAAGCAATAATCGTGTAAATATATTACTCATAATTTTTCTCCATTAGTTTAGCTCGTTTCCTCAATTCCTCCAGCTCTTCCTGATTAACACCTTGTTCAGATTCAGTCTCTTCATCCAACCGCATCACCTCCTCAAGCTCAAGGCTTCTACTAGATTGGCTCTGAAATACAGCCCACATAATCAGTCTTGTTTTTTCCAGCTCTACACGCTCCCGTCTGTTCATTCCTTTTATGTATACAATACATTCCTGGAAATCCATTTCATCAAAAAAATAGGCAGGAGACACACCTCCCCTGCCTACAATCTCTTCGTACAAAGCAGATACACTTATTGGCTTTCCGTTATTGTTTCTACTTTTTTTTTATCTTCAAAATATTGGGTGAGCCTGCGAGATGCATCCGACATCTCCTCCTGAAAAGCAAAAAATATTCCAGGATCATTATCGCATTCATCAATTAACTCATCAAAAGTCAATGTGTATTCAGGATTATACGCAAATAATGTTGCATGCAGTAACTGATAGTTTTCTTCTGATGTCACCCCTTGATAAGGATGGCCAAAAAGCTGCTCAAACTTAAAAAGACAACGTAAAGAATGTTTTATTACATGTTCTTTACCTTTAATAGCTATTTTCTTCATAGATTATCCCCCTACACCTGCCTGCTTCGTTAATTTACCTTTTCCTTTCAAAGTGATTGACATCGTGGCATTATCTCCATTTGGAGCATTCAACTGGATATCTGTAATTAATGCCGTTCCACCGTAATACTTCTGAGGAACAGTCCATCCTCCTTCAGGTACCTCATCATTTGAAATATTTGTAGGGATTCCTACTTTAACATTTACGGGCTCACGAGCTAGCATCAAGTCTAGCATTTGCTCATATGAGTTTACCTCTGCATCAGCACTACATAAGTTTTCAGATGTTGCTTCCCATGTCATTTTTGTGATTTCTTCATCTCCCCAATCTCCGGAATCTTTAGTACTGCTGTCACCGGTTTCTGCAGTCAACTTTAAAGTGTGATTTGTTGCCAGCGCAATAGCTTTTTCCTCAACAAACACCATCAAATCTTTACCTTTTACTTTTTTAGCTTTTGCCATAGTTATAAATCTATTTTAATGGTTAGTTCAATGATTCCACCAAAAACTCCATCATCCTCATCAAAATCCCATGAGTTTATTTTTATCTCTGACACATCCAGATAATCAACTTCTGCTATATTCCCAGAAAACAGCCTTTCCATTTCTGATATGAGCTGTAACGGCACATCCTGATTCTCACCAAACACAGCTATCGTAGATGTAATTTCACGCTCATACTCTCCATCTTTGGTGTTACTGGATGCATTCAGCCTTGCGTTCTGTATGATGTAAGGCAGCTTTACATTACGCATAATTGCAATAGGGTATATCTTACCTTCTACTATCGCTTGTATGGTACTGTCAGATTCCAGTCTTTCTTTTATGTACCTAAAGATATCTGTGGTATTCATCGTTTGCTTGCTATTTTCTGTATATGTTTTTCTATATATTTCTGCAAAGTTGATTGAGCCTCACCAATCCTTGATTTTGACGCTGTAGAGAAAAAATGAGATGCCGATATCTTTCCGGTATATCTTTCTTTTCTCAAACGCCTTGAAAACATTCTTTGCTTCTTTACTTTTTTATTGAATCGTTCATCTGTTCCTTCTTCAAAAAATTTCAGAAGAAAAGAAGGATTCTCCTTTTTCGATGATCCCCGGCTTTCTTGAATATGGACCCTGAATCCCAATGTCCTCTTATAAACTACATATCGCACCCACTTCTTTAGATTGTTTGCTGACAGAGGTGTTCCAGACGCTTGATTTTGGACTGCCGTTAAATTAGTTTTAGCCTGCCTTTGTATTAATCTTGCAGAAGCAGCTAATCCCCTTTTTAATGCTTTCCGGGATTCATCCGTACTCATATTAAGTTCCTTGAATAGCCTGTTTATTCTGGCTACATCAATCGTCACCTCTAAGTAATCTTTTTCAATGCTACTCATTTACTAGTTCTATCGTTAATGTCATCATGTTATGAGATTGATCGGGATTGATGGAGTTTATCTGGTAGATTTCATTGTTATATCTTACCCTCATTTCACGCTTTATGGCAGACCTATAATAGATGGTCACTTTGTTCACCTGATTGTGAGCATACTCCATGTTTGTTTCCTCAAATTTACCTGATGCAAACTTTACAGTGGCTCTAACGGTTATGAAATCTTTCCATGAGTATTCTTCTCCGCCATGTGGCTTTTGTGTGATTTCTCTTTTGAGAATTGTGATTCTGTCTCGTAACTGACCTGCCTTCATTGTGATATTATTTAGAATAATCCCTGTATAGCTGAATAAGGTGTAAAGCTCCCTGAGTAAGAGTATGAGTTTGTGAAACCGTTACCTCCTCTCTGTTATTGTAATACAAACCTATTGTCAACAATACAGCTTGTCTTATGGGAGGAGGGATGACCTTTCCACCACCAACGGTATTCAGGTCATCCACACTTTCCAAACATAACTCTGCAGCCACCTTAGCCTCAGCCACTTCAATCAATGATGTAATGTAAGAATCATCTTCCGTGAAATCTGCTTCTACATTCAACTGCTTTTTAGCCTCATCTAAAGTGATATACATACATTACCCTCCTTATGCGCCAGCCGGATCCTTAAACAATGCTTTTGCAATTGATTTGTCACGACGCAAGCAAGCGTCCCAATAAGAATTGACTATGATTCTCACAATTGCCTTGTCCGCTTCTGTGTACGGATCTACAGTCAAATCCAAAGCTCCCCACTGGCCAATCAGCAAATCAGACCAATTACCAAACAAAGCACCGAAATCAGTAGATGTTGAATGTACTGCGTTTGTGCGCAATGTATCGTAACCGTTCATCTGTCCATTTTCTGCCATGATAAAGCCGCTTACACCTGCATTCTTCAATGTTGTTTTGGCTAAACCTGCCAGCGAAGTATGCACAATGTATTTGGTGTTGCCCATCAAAGCATTAGCTAAATCAACTTTTGTTTCAAGTCCTACTATACCTTTCCATGACAAAGCCTCTGCCGGCGTTACATAACCGGTAAATAATCCATCAGGTTTCTCTGTAGATGTCTCTGCTCCGCCCAAAATTGTTGATTCCAATTTTGAAGCAATTGAATTAATAAGATCCGCTCTCAACATAGCCTCAACTCCCAAAGAATCCTGCACCAGCATTTGTCTTGAAACTCTCAGGATGGATGTCAGTCTCTTTGGCTTCATTGATTTCTTGCTGAATGTACCAGCTCCATCTTCTGCAGATGCATTCTCTTCAGCCCAATTTGATGTACTTCCTGAATATGATGGTACATCAATATCAGATACAAGCCCTGTAAGCATAGTTGCTCCAGCCTGAGCTAATACCAACCGGTCTCTCAACGGCTCTACAATGTTCATAAAGTCAGTTTCAATCACATTTGGACCTGCTGAACCAGCCGTAATTTCAGCACGTGACTCAACTGGGATAAGCAATGATGTTCCACTCTTAGGAATGATACCTGATTTCTGTAATGATGCAGCACCGCGCTCATTCATTTTCTGTGTATTCTCGCTATAACGGCCCCCATCTGCCAGCTCCAGCAAGGCTTTTCTCAGACTGAATTTTTCTCCAGTAGTATGTTCGTCTGCAAACTTCATAGCTTCACGCTGTGCCAGTTCCAGATTGATTTCTGTCATACGGAGCTGAATCTCTGTAATCTGGTCTTTTTCTTCCTTGGACAACTCGCGTTTTTCTTCTTTTGCCTTGCTTACCAATTCAACACCTTTTTTGTACAACTGACCTCTCTCTTCTGCCAGTTCTACTTTTGTTTTTTCTTTTGCCATAACTTTTAAATATTAATACTGTTAATGATGTCATTGTAATATTCTTCGCCTATTTCTTTACGCTCTTCCAGCTCCTTTTCGGCTTCTTCTTTTCCCCTCATGCTTACTGTTGTTTTACTGTAAGCTGCATTGTATACAGGGGAAACATCGTATATCCGGGCAAACTGGCTAATAGTACGTTTCCACTTACCGTTTTTCATCCGCTCCCACTTTTCACCACCATCAGCAACGGTAAAAGCAAAGGACGACTGATTGATTTCTCCCCGTCTCAGATTTTCCAGCAGTTCGTCTCCAAGCATTGTTCGTGGTGCCTCAAATCTGTATTTTAATCCTTTTGAATCAACTGTTAATGTCAGTGAGCCTTTCCCGTTTACTGATCGTGCCAGGATTCCTCTATTGCGATTATGATTGAGTAAAGCAAACACATCGCTTTTTTCAATCACTCCATCCATTGCGCCACGTTCAATCAGTTCCTCAAACTCTAACCCATCTGATTTCACGCCAAACAGCATAGCATATCCTTCTACTGTCCGCTTTTCATTTTCTTCTGTCACCGTCACTGGGAATGTGGTATTCCTCTGTTCTAGCATTTCTTCTTTATGGTCATTCATAAATCTTTTTCTTTCTAACGAAATTTTTGTCTGACAAAACCTGATTATTCCTGGTTCCCCTCCATATTTTTTTCTTTTATCGCATTTTTCAGTGTCATCACATTTACCTGTACAAAAGCTTCGTCTCCATTTTCAATCCGGCTCATTCCTATTTCCCTTCTTACTTCGTTTGGGGTCGCCGCGCCGATATTGGCCATGTCTTTCCAAAATGCACCTTGTGCAGCCTTATCTGCACGCAATATGGCTGATGTATTAAACTCTGCCTTATACATACTTCTTTCCGTTCTGCTGAATACTTTCCTATTGATTTCCTGCTCGATTTTTGTAATAACAGGCAATGCCGTATCTGTCAGATATTCCAACTGCGTAGCCTCAATCGTGGAGTAGGAAGATTTGCTCAGATCAAAAGCTTTAACTGGTGAGACAGAAAAGAAACGGCATATATCCACTACATTAAACTGACGGCTTTCCAACAATTGAGAATCTTTTGGAGAAATTGATATTGGCTGGTATTTCATATTCCCTTCCAGAATTACAATACCTCCCGGACGTCCAGTTGTAGGATTGGTATGTTCCTCCCATGCCTTATAATTTTGTTCCTTTTGCTCTTTAGAAAGCCTTGCTCCTTCAATTGTGAGGACACCGCTGATGGCTGCTCCCGATTTAAAGAATCCTGCTGCATGCTCCTCTGAGCTGGTAGCAATCCCTAAAGTCTGTCTAGCATGTGTCAAGGTGGATACACCTATTATCCCATCATAGCTGAAATTAAGCACATGTATCATGTCACATGGTTCAACCAGTTGTGTAAACCCGGATACCAGATACCTTTTTCTCCTTATTCCTTCTTTATCAACAATCCATTGTATGGATACCTGATTGGATGGGATGTATACCAGCTGGATAGGAGTAACTCCATCCTCATCGCGTTCTATGTATGCATATCCGTTCCCAGTCAGTAATACGGATGCCATAAGAGTTTTAATGAACACAAAGCGTGTCATGTTTTCATTGGGTTCCAGGTCCAACAGTTCATAAATAGGATGTTTCGTATCTTTCACCTTAAATCCGGCCTCATCCAGCCTGAACACTTCCAGCGGCAATACCGCCACTGAATCTGATATCAAATCTACGCACCTGTACACCGTGCTCAATAACATGGGATATTCGCGTGATGCCAGCTGCATTAATCCTGTACCGGCATAAGCTGATACCTGTGATATTTCCTTCTTGGAAATCTTTCTTAACTCGTAGCCAAAAAATTTCATTTCGTTTTTATTTGAAACGAAATTTTTGTCAGACAACAATTAGTAAATCACATTATCATATCGTGGGCACATCAAGTAAACTCCAAGAGCCATAATCATTGCAATTACCCCGTCAATTTTCTTCTCTTCGTATTGCTTACTTGGTTTCGTGTTCCCGTTTTTGTCTCTTGCCATCACCACATTCCTGAAACAGTGTCTGTTTATGATATTATTATCAATCACTGCCACTCCAGACAGTAATAACCTCTCTAACTCTTTTGTTGGTTTATTGAAATTTCCTATACTTTGCGAATATGGTTCCATTGGCAAACCTTTCTCTGTACAATTTATAACAAACTGTGTTGCATTCCAGCTATCATACCCTATAGTTACAATATTCAGAATCTGGCCAATTTCCATAATTTTATTCTGTATATAATCATAATCAACCACATTACCCGGAGTGATATACAAAGCCCCCTGCCTTGCCCATTCTCCATACTGCTCCTTAAATCTCTTTTCTGTCAAGGCAGCCTCCGGAAGGAAATAAAATGTTTTCCAAACCATCTTTTCAGTTGTGGGTATCATTACGGAGAATGAAGTCAAGTCCGATGTAGATGACAAATCCACCCCGATAAAACAGTCCAATCCACAATATTCCTCTAAATCTACATTAGCCGATGCTGTCAGTATGTAATCGTCTTTTATCCATGTTTTTTCAGCATCACACCATATATTCAAATTTTTTGTCTTAATACCTACCTCATCACTGGGGGTGTTTATTGCTTTCCTTACCTGTGTTTTAAGATATTTAGTCTGTACAGTAACCCCCAGATTCGGATTGCTTTTCACCCATACAGCCTCATCTTTCCAGTCATCTTCTTTATCCAGACAATAGATAGCGATAAACAGCGTATCATCTTCTTTCAGCCCCGACACCACTTCCGTACACATTTCCCTGTACTGGTAGCATACTCCCAGGCGGTCAAATCCTGCAGTCGTGATAATTACTGCCATCGGATTTTCTCGCATACCTTGTGAGGATTGCAATACATCCTTTACTCCAGAACTCTTTGCCGCATGATACTCATCAATCAGATACATGGAAGCGTTGGGACCATCCAGCTTGCTTGAATCAGCTGCCAACACTTTCAGAAAACTCAGCGTTCTTTCATACTTTATGGTGTCTCGGTATGGATCCAGAAACTCTTTTTTTGGGTCCAGCATCTTGCTGAAGTTTGATGCCATGTTGAAAGATACTTTGGCTTGATCTTTAGAATTTGCAGCCATATATACCTCGGCATTCATTTCCCCATCTGCTATCAAATGGTACAAACACAACGCAGACGCAAAAGCGGATTTCCCCTGCTTTCGCGCCATCTCAATGTAAGCCGATTGTACCAGTCTTTCATTGGTTCCCCTCAAATAAAAACCATACATGGAAGCAACAATCCACTCTTGCCATGCTTCCAGTACAAATGGTTTTCCTGCGTGTTTCCCAGTATAATGATGGATGATAGAAATAAACTCACACACTTGATCAACTTTTCTTTCCCTGAACTCATACCGTTCATCGCCCATTAATCTATAGAAACGCTCGACAGCCAGTCTTATATAATGACCTGTTACAATCTTTCCGCTTAGTACATCTTCTGCATATTGTATATATTTCTTTTTTCGTATCATACCTTGTGCTCAAGGAGGTATTCTTTCAAAGGTGACTGGATAGTCTCATCAATATTCTTCATCGTCTTCAGTTTCCGTTTACTCATAGCTGTTAATCCAAACTCTTTAGCCAGTTCCAGAAATTGTGACCAGTTTTCTTTCAGTATATTCACCTCCGGCCTTTTTACCATTTCTCCCTTTTTATTTTTCATCGTCATCCCGTCTTCAGTAATCTTATCCACGCAGATAAGATACATCTCATAAGCCGTTGCCATTCTGTGCAGCAAAGCTACATCGAACGGAGCCAGCTCACCGCGCTCATTCATATCTCGCACAAGGGTACAAATGAGTTTTTTAGCTTCTTTATGTTTTACATTTTTGGGCAGCTTAAACTGCACCAGACTTGTTTCTTCCATAGTTTTCTCTTTTTTTCAAACGTGATTTTTGTCAGACGGAATCATCATTTTAACACATCGCAACAAAACCCCAATTTTGGCTTTTTTCAAAAATTGCCGTGCGTGTTGAATGGGATTGAGCGAGGTTCAAAATAGAGAATGCTCTAAAATTCTACCCCATACCCCCTTTTTGACATTTTGCTACATTTTATTATGTATTTTCTGATGATGCATCTTACATATACTCATAAGATTCTCATAATCATACGCTAAAGACATTCTCATAATAGGATCGTCTGTTGACATGAAAGATGTAATATGGTGTACATCCTCCGCTATAGTTGTCTTCCCTTCCTTCAAGCATACCTCACATAATGGCTGTTCTGCTATCTTCAATGCTCTCAGGTTTCTCCATCTTGCAGACTTGTATATCTTCCTTCTTTCGTCATCATAGAGGTTATTCTCCTTCTTTTTCGCTGTCTTTGGCTTGTAAATTGTCGGCATAGGCTGTTATTTTTAATCGTTTTGAGTCCTTTATTGTCTGATACTGCACTGTTTTCATTCTGTAAATGAAATACTTTATAAATTCATTTTCATCTGTTATCTCTGCTGCCTTCTCATCTGTACTTACTTTGATAATTGTATCTTGAAATATATCTTCATAACTTAGACCGGCATAATATATCTGCCGGTCCTTCACTGAAATATCTGATAGTCTATCATATAATTTAGCTATCATCAATAGCACTTTGTTGTTTGTTTTCCGTTGGTTTCTCATGGAGTAGTATATTCCCATTTATATCCGTGATGTCATTTATTTGCTTCCTACAAAATGCTCTAATAACCACAGAGAGATTTGTATCCATTCTTGTTGCTATTTCATTTAGAGCCATAAAAGTTGATTCATCAAATCTCACCATCACTCTTTTATTCTTTCCCATCTTTACTTTCTATTATTTTCCAAGCCCTAAAACTGTTGAACCAACGGCCATTATAGTTGTTAGCCCTGCAGTTAAGCTCAACTTCTACTCTTTGGCCTACAGCCAGAAACTCTTTCTGCAAATCATCTCCAGACACATCAAACAACAAAGACTGAGGATAACGCTCTTCGGTCTCTATTACAACTTCCTTTTTCTGATAGAGTCTATCATCTTTCGTTTGTATACTCTGAATGTCTGATACGTATTTTATTACTCCTTTAAAATTCATAATCTTAATTTTGAATGTCCATAAATAAATGTCCTACAAATCCACCGTTACCAATAATAAATGTTCCGATGTAAACTTCCCACGGCATAATCTCTATAGATTGTCCTGTAAGAGCAACCCTAAATGGTACTGATACAAATGGCTTACTCTCATCCATCATTATCCATATGTATGCCTTCTCATTAACTACAGCCAGATTTAACACCTGAAAATTTTCGTGTAACTGCAACTCAAATGTTGTTGCTATTGGAATAGCATACTTTAAAATCCTTTTCATAAATCATTATATTCTTATCGATTTTAATGTCAGTTCCATATCACTAGTTATTTGATTCTATTTACTATCTCATTCATAGCTTCATCCCAGGGAATCTCTCCAAGGTGTTTCAACGCTGCATCCCAGCCGGTTAAAAAACCTTCTGCAAACTCCTCCGCATAACATTCATAATCACAGTCATGCGCTATATTTTGTCCCTCGCAGAAACATCAATAAGAACGTTCTTGGCAAGCATGTTTACTATTGCACTGATAATGATCGTGAACGGCTTCCCTTAGCATTCCTTCTTTCTTATCCATATTTCAATCCTCCAAATCATCGAAATACTGTTCGTTTTCTTCCATGAAGCTATCCAATGCTTCATCGCAATAACTACCCTCACAAGGCCCGTATGCTGGCTTTTCTATTTCTCCATTTATCCACGGGCAAAACGGGCACAAATCTTCTCTTATGGACTTTTTCAACTCTTCTCTATTCATAGCTCAGTCCTCCAAAAAAGGTATCAAATCATCGAAATATGCCCATTTCTCAACCTTTTCAAATGATTCATACCAAATGGTGTTGTCTCTCTTGTGGTAATATCCGCACCCATAAGAACCGTCTTTAAGGATATACAGGCAGAACCTTCGTTCCTGCGGTGTTTCTTTGGCATCGTGCCATGAAGCGTTAATTCTCCATTCTGCACCTTCCATGAAATCAACCATACATACTTGTTCTTTGCCAGCTCTCCATAGTGGGCGACAGGCTTCTTTTACATATTCGGATGCCGCTTTTTCTATATCTTCTTTTGTCATAGTTCTCCCTCCCAGTTTTCAGTTGTTCCGATTAGATGTGCTGTCTTTTCGTTGTAAGGAATACAGTATTTAAATCTTTCGACAAGACATATATAAGGAAAATCTTCATCTTTGCTGTATCTTTCAAAAAGCTCTATACCCCATTTGTCATCCTCTTCATCTCTTACCAGAACCTTATCAAATGGCTTAAACTGAAACGAAACATTTTCTAGTCTTTCTGGTATCTCGATAACTAAATCGCATTTATCATCGTTTTTAAAAGATTTAAAGCATCCGTCAGAAGTATATAGTTCTTGAACCTCAAAAATCCCATTCTCTACCAAAACCAATAATGGGTATTCTCCAGATAAAGATTTATAATCCCAGCACACTATCCTAGCTCTGGCCCCATCTTTCCTTATAATTCTACCTTCTTTCGTGCCATTTGTAATTTCCTTCGCCAGCTCTACATCAAAAGGCACTCTAATTAATTTCTGTTCCATATCATTTAAAATTTAATTCAAGTTGTTGTCCATCGGGTTCTCTATATCTGCGGTTGGCCTTCATAAAGGCTTTTCGTAAGGCTTCAGCAATCTTATCACGCATAGCCTTAGATACATGATTCTTGTCGGCCTCACTGTTAACCAGCAAACACCTTTCAAGACTGCCATTAATAGGTTTCTCATCAAGGAACAAACTGTACTCTGTGAATATCCGGTTTTGCTGTTTACCATCCTTTTCCTCTTCATCAGTCTGGTACCGTTCAAATACTGTTTCCTGCATTGTTCTTAAGCACTTTTGTCCTCGGTCACTCCTGCAACCCTGTGCATCATTCTCGAAAATTACAGATAGGGAACGCTTCTTGCGTACATTCCCTATCTTCGCCCATCCATAATAGACTTTCAACCTTTCCATATCATTTATTTTTATTATATTACGTACTTATTGTGTGAAGCCTGTACATCATCCATGTTGGACTGTGCATAAATAGTAGTAGTCTCAATACTTTCATGGCCCAACATCTTTTGTACCTGTTCTATCGGCATGCCTCTTTTCAATGCCAAAGTAGCTGCTGTCCTTCGGAATCTGTGAGGATGCACATTCTCAATACCGCATTTCTTGCCTAAGCACCTTAACATCACTTCTACGCCAGAAGATGTCAGTCTCGTAACTTCTCCAATATCCTTATTGCCCCCGAACCTATCGGGATTGGAAACGAACAATGCCGCATCTTTATCTACCCTGCTGTTCAGATATTCCTTCATGACTGATTTACACCTCGGAGACAGATATACATTTCTGTATTTTTTCCCTTTGCCAAGAACAGTAATCTTACCATTTTCAAAATCAATATCAAGACGATTAGCATTACACATTTCAGAGACTCTACACCCAGTGGAATATAAGAACTCGATAATAGCCTTATCCCTTATGCTTTTGGCTTTAAATCTTAACGTTTCCATTTCATCCTCGGAAAGTGAAGCACGTAACTTTTTTTCAACCCTTATGGATTTTATTTTTTTTACAGGATTAGCCTTCATAACCTCGTTATCAACGCACCATTGAAACAGACTGCTTAATGACCTTCTTATCAGATTGATATAATTACCTGATGCATTATTGATTTTTTTGTATGCCAAATAAACTCTTATATCATCAGTTGACACATCACATAATCTTTTGTTACATGACTGAAGAAACATTGTTATCGCAGTATTGTAGGTTTTAAGGGAACGCTCGCTAAGACCTTCTACAGCCTTTGACACCATGAACTTTCTAAGTATCTTTTCATTACTCTGATCATACACAACAATTTCCTTAGTATCTCGTTCAAGCCTAAGCCCATCAAGTGATATAGCGACAATATCAAGTATTATTTGTATTGTAGCCCTTTCGATTCTACCGACAAGGCCTTCCTTAATCTTATCATATACTTCTTCTTTCAAATCTTCTTTCATACTCTTGAATACTTATAGGCCTTAAAGAATAACATTCGCATGGGAATGGATAACGAACCTCATTAACTTCATATCCGAATATAAACTCTGATGGGAACAAAGTATTATGGCAAATACAACAACCAGTCATACCGTGCATCATCATGTTTATCGCACACATCTTGACAGATACGCTGTCAAGGTCTTCTGCTACATAATATTGTGGCTTATCCTTGTTTTCCGAGAAAACTGATAATAGGTTCCTTCCGCTACCGCAGGTCGGTTCATTTACTCTGTATCTACCATCCACCTGCTTGTACATAATCCGTGAGCAAATATCCGCTACTGTTTGTGGAGTAAAAAACTGACCAAGGCTTGCCGCTTTCCTGCCACTCTGAAACATCAGCTCATATATGTTACCGAAAAGATCATACACGTTATTTTTAGATATAAGTTTCGATGACTTCATCACCAGTTCAGCAAAAGCCGGGAAATAGTCAGAATCTTCCTCTTTTATTTTAGCGAATATCAATTCATAATTCCCATCGCCAGTGATAAGTCTATCAATAGAAAAACAATCAATGATATAATCCAGGAACTCACCAAAAACGATTTGTACATCCCTCCCTTTCTTAGCAGCTAAACTGCTTAGTGTATTTGCTATGCTTTCCATATCAATTCAATCTTTGAAGCCTGTTACTAATTCTCTCCAGGTATGCAGCTATTCTCTTTTCCGGATCCTCGCCATCGCGAACGAAAACCCTCGTACGTGTTTTATCGCCGGGGATAGCTACATATCTGCCTGTTTTCTCACGCTCACGTTGCTGGGCAACCTTCAGGTGGGTCCCGGCTGGATTCCTATCCAGCTCCATTTTTCTGTCGATTATCGGGTCTTTACCAAAACTCATTTTTGTCCCTCCTGACTGAATACATGTTCAAATGCCCAGTCAAAGTCCGTATCTAATCCCAGCTTAGACGGGTAGGTTTTAAAATACTCATAAATCTTGTACGCCATCAAGTCATCAGAGCCAACCCGGTCGATGAACGTCATAAGCATAGCGTTAATCATATCTGCATCGCGCCCATAATCCTGCTGCTCTTCCATTGTGTTCTCACGGGTTGTCTTGCGCAAAGTCTGTAAAGCTTTCAGGGCTGTGTTGTATGTCCTACGGTCTTGGTGGCGTAATTCCAGTCCTGCTTTCTTCAATTCTTGGTCAAAATTCATCAGGTTGGTTTCCATCACGTCTATCAGGACAAAAAATGTGTTGCACAAATTATTTATGTGGGTATTCCCTTGTTTCATGCTACTGCTCTCCTTTTTATTTGGTTCATATTACGCTTTACTAAATCAATTATCTGGTCATGGTATTGGCTCATTTTATTACAGACGGCCCGGCTCTGGATTATCTTGAATGTTTTTAAGTTGACTTCTACCGTTTCCATCCGCTTGCCGTTTACCTTGGCGGAAAGAATTAGGCAGTCATTGCGCTTGTAATACTCTCTCTCATATACACAGTGGTGCATGGCCTTTCCTTCCTGATAAAATTCTGTAACACTTTCCAATGGCCGGATAACAATATCTTCATCTTTAATCACCATTCCCAAGAACGGCTGAATCTTGCGGATGAAAGAAAGGATATCCACTTTCATACGGTTCATTCTCGCTATCCTCGCTTTACGGTCTGCTTCTGCACGTTCTTTCGCTTCCTTCCTTCGCTTACGTTCCAACAGTTCATCGTGCGCTTTTTTTAGATTCTTCGGACAAACATAATAGGCATTGTGAGTGTCAAGGTGAAAATAATCAAGCAGATGCAAATAGTCATCATACATCGAGCCATCCTTGATGATATATCCGTTGCGGTTGCAGATATTCACCGTCCAGGGATGGGATAAACAACCACGGTGCATGTAGAAATCCAGCATGCTATACTGTTTTGTTTTCAATAGCATTTCCGCATACTTGCTATCACCCAATAAAGCACGTATCAGTATGGCTGGAGTAATACCATGGAACGAAGAACGAAGGCCATTTCTACGAAGAATCGGCAGCACCTTTACTTTCGGATACACATAACCACCGAAGTCATATGAATGTGAATAATATATATTCCCGTCTTGCTTAATGCTCATATCTGTACCGTGAAGCCAACCTCTATATCCCGTATTCATAGCCTTAGCAATAACCGTTTCTTTTCTGTCTGCAGTTATCCACTTTTGGCATACTTCATCGATGAAATAATGAGTATCAGAATTTTTCCTCGCATACTTGCCAATGTAGAAGTGACGGAGAACCTGAAAATCTCCAGAAGTTGTTACGATAGTCAGATAATCGTAGTTTTGGTCTTTGGCTTTTCTACTCACATGCACTTCAAGTTTCTCTCCACAATAAGGACAATATATGCTGCCGTATTTCTGGCCTGTAGTATCAACCCACATTTTGCCACAATCACTGCACCACATTTCATCCTTACACTTGTAAGCGTTATGTGGGAAACAATGCTTCTTTCCCCATCTTATCTGGGCTTCTGTTATCGCTGGCAGCTTACTGCTCAATTCAACTACCAGCTTTTCCCGTTCTGTTCTTGGTTTCATAATCAAAAATCAAAAAGTGATAACTGGCGCTGCTCATCAAACAGCTCTTTCTTGGTTTTCTTTTTAGGTTTTGGTTGCACTGCGCTTTCAACTTTAGCCGATGGAACAGGATCCGGAGTTGCAACCTCTACCCGTTCTTGTATTTTATCCACTTTGATATCGTCCTCATCGTAGTAATGCACCGCCCAGCCATACACGGTTGCATCGTCTATACCAACAGCATTGCCACCAGCAGCCAACTTTCTTGCCTGAGAGTAAATATACTCGCAACATTCTTTTATGTTTTTGTTTGCTTTCTTGTAGGTCTCGGCAAATAATTCATCTTCAGTAGCTCTTTTATCGAGATATTGCTTTATACTGTCATTAAGGTTCATTTTCTTTTCTTTTTGAGATTCTTCGTATGATTAACTTTCGGGATAACTGATTCTTTCGGGCTCCGGAAAAAAGCTTTATCAGGTTTTTCCCGTATTTCAATGCTACCCTTGGCTACTTCATGTTGTAAAGCCAAGAGTTGTGGACCATCCAATTCGCATCGTACTTCGTAGTTAACACTCATGCCCGATGGCAAATTGTATTCTCTGCGAATCCTTTCAATTTCGCTTCTGTCGTTTGTCCGGAAATACACAAACTTCATCAGGCACGTCTTAAATTCCGGAATGGAGCCTCAGCACCGGAAACAAAACAGGGTGAAAAGATTTTCAAAAGCATCCACAATGTGTTTTTGTAACGCTGTCCAGGATAATATTTCCTTTTCTTCACCTTGGATAGATGCTCAGCACCTGAATAAGTCAGAGTCACTTTTACGGTATCATTCAACTCCAAGAACTTTCCTTCCAGAATTTCCAGCTCAGTCAGTTTTCGATAGTTGCTTTCACCCTCAGACTTGATTTCAACTGTAGGGTTATCCAGTATCTGGACCACCTCTACCTTCGCACCGCTCAACTTGTCAATTGCTTCCATCATTCAAAAAATATTTCAAGTCCATAAATCCTGGCCACAGCATATTCGGCCTGACAACCTTTTGAGTTTTCCCACCCTTTTGCAAAATAAACTCCATCGCATTTCAGCAATCCGGCTATGTCTTTCCCGATGCATGTAGCGTAATCATCACTGTCTTCCGTCAAGTCCAATGGACTAACCGGAGTATTGTTTTTCTTGATTATGGCTTTCAGCTCTTTCAGCCTCAGCTTAACCAAATCAATCGGCTTACCGCTTATCGGCAGCGATATGTATATCTTTTTCTTCCTTTTCATGGTTTTATAGTTTTTAACCTATAGGACTTCCCTATGGGAAGTATAGGACAAGCTACCCTGGAGCCCCATTTTCGCCCCATTTTAAGGGATAAATTATTTATAATCAACTATTTAAGCACATGACCATATGGGCATTATTTTTTTGCTTCATTAAAAAGTTTCTCGAACTTCTCTCTGATTTCCAGTTCTTTAGGTCCTTGAACAGTTTGAAACATGCCACACAAATCAGGCCATTTCTGCACAAATTCACGTATTGTGCGGTACTGCTTGTCTGTAAGCATCCCCGACTTCCAATCGTCACGCATCTGTGACATATACCTCTCAGGACCATCACGTATTATGCGCACGGCCTTCTCCAGCTGCGAAGATTTCATACCTTTCTCGGCAACTACACGGCGGTCAAATTCCATAGACAGCCAGTCACGATAGTATATGTCCAGAATTTTTTTTAGCTCTCCATCCGACAGAAATACGTCCAGCGGAATATTCTGCCGCCTGTATATTGTTTCCAGACGAAGGATGTTCTCATCACAGAAATGGTCCTTACTTCGTGCTTCAAAACCTTTATCGTAGATTTTGAATACTTTCTTGATAGTCCTCCCCTTTTCCGTAGTTTTCTGCCGGTATTTCTGAAAATTGGCATCATTGAAAAACTCCTTCTGCCTACTGCCAATAGTATGAACAGACGCAATATATCCCAACGGATCATCATTAACCGGGATATTCAGGCCAATCTCGTAGTACGTAACACGGACTGCTCCTATATCTATCTCCCATCGACTAAGCAACTCATGCACAATAGCCTTTGCCTGTGAGATAGTGAACATCTGTGTATTATCCAGATGCCCGGTCACACCTTTATAGAACATCTTATGCAACGAACATTTTATCTGCACGTTGCTGCCTTGAAGCCTCATCGAGACTCCATCAATATTGGCCAGAGAGGTGGATTGGTAAAAAACTTTTTCCCCCTCACTGCAACGCTGCAGATGTTCGCGATAAATAAGATACTCAGCATGGTCGGCACAAGCTATATGCGCATTAAGTATTACCTTGTCGAACATAGTTGCACCTTTTACCTCTTACAAAGATTCTTCAGTTTTCGGACCAGCTCGCTATAATGCTTTATCATAGCCTCCAACTCAAAATCCGAATACTTCTTTGTCTCATTCTTCAGTGATTCCAACAATACCACTCGCTGCTCTCCTATCTTCCCGACAAGGCCACGACGATAATTATAAATGTTACCTTCATCGAAACGGTTACAGCTCCGGCATTGAGCATGACAATTATCCTCATGATATCGTGTACTCATGTGACCACGATTGATGTAATGGCCACAATCTGCTTGTGCGTATGGCTTTATCTGGCCACACGAGATACAACGGAAATAAAGCTCTCCTTGATAACTGAAAGAATCACGAAGCCGGATGTACTCAGAAAAGACCTTATCCAACTTTGCAACCAGCTTGGGCTTACTTCTCTTTTGGACTTTCTTGATACGTGTCTTCATAATCTACAAATGCTATAGCAGGGTCCTCTATCGTTACCTTAAAAAGACTACTGCTGATACGGGTTACACTTTTTACTTTTGTCCTTACACTTTGGACATCATCCAAGTCTACAACTTCAACTGTATCTCCAGGACTAAAACCCTCATATCTGGTAATGATGGGTTGATTGCAATTCCCGGAGATAATCCGCTTCATTTGTGCTGGATGAACATATAAGGTTTTCATCTTGTTTCATCCGTTTCAGCATCCAGACTATATGGATACACATCCATAATGGCGGTTTCACCCACAGATTCAACCTCATAATCTCCAAGAGTCCCCTTCATGCGGTCATGAAAATACTTCTCAGCATTAGCCGTACTGCTGCTTTGTACCAATGCATACCAGGCAGACTTTTTCTCTTTGTTCGATTTTTCGTCCAACGTAATCCAACTTACTTTTACCTTATACCATCTATCGTCTTCCACACTTTCTGATGCATAGAACTCACTGAAGTTAGCACGTGAAATAGCGCATACTTGCATTTCTCCAGTAATAAATGGTTTCGTCTCAGCTATTATTCGAGCCTCAGCTTCAGTAAAGCTCAATGCATCTACCAGGTACAACTCCGATACTTTCTTTGTCATTCCGTTCTCGGCTGTTTTGTCGTAACGGATTTTGCATAAAAACCATGTATTCATAAAACTATAATTATTGGATTGATAATTCTTTAGAAAACCCCAGAGCAAAACTACTCCGGGGTAATTGAGTTAATGTATTGATGTATAGCGCATCACTGCGGGTGTTTCTTCTCCATAAGCTCGACGTACTTAATTACATCGTATGCACTTTCCGTACTATCAGGCATCTCCATCTTGAAATCATCTTCGTCCAACTCAAAATGCACTGCATCCTGATAATCACAGGTACCGGCTATCGCCATCACTACCAACAAACCTAAAAGCATAAGCGCCCCTTTTGATATTTCATTCAGTTTCATAACTTTAGATTTAAATAGTACTCGGTTAATTCTCTTTTACTGTAATACACACAACCGTCCTTTTTATGGGATGGAATGTTTGTCTTAGACCTCCGCTGCTGCAAAGCATTAAGACTTATCCCTAAATACCCAGCAGCCTGTTTGGGAGTCAGCAACTCATCACTCATCTGCAGCACCTGTTCGGCCACCTTTGCTGCAAGCCTGTTTATGTCTGCATTACTCAGCATATTTGTTATCTTTGTGGTATTATTCACTAAATCATTATTCTCATGGCAATCAAACTTATTACACCCCAAATGAAAGACTTAGCCTTAGAGTATTTGCTGTCTTCTAACTCCCTTGAAATTGATATCAATAACCGTGAATTATCTCAATATTGTGGATGTCTTCCATTCCAGGTCGGATTGATTCTTGAAGAATTTGAAAAAATGGAACTTCTAACTATTGAATCTACTAACGATGGATCAACGGTTACAATATCTGCAAAGGCGTATGACATGCATACACATGGGGGATTTACTGCACAAGAGGAACTGCTAAAGGCTAATATCAATAAGTTGGGATATGAATTGGAGGTCCTATCCAAAGAACTTGAACCAAAGCATCTTGAAACGGCTAATAAACTTTCTTCTATTGCTATGGCTGTCCTTTCTGCTCTCGAACTCTTTAAGTCCTAACAGAAATCGGTCCAACTGCCGGAACACATCTTCACGAGATAAGTATATTCTATTTGTCATCTTGTCCTCATATACCAACTTGTCATTAGAATATACTTTTCTCATTTTATATCTTACAACCTCCGGTTTCCCTACTACTCGTTCACGCCAAGTTTCTATCCGTATCACGGATGACATCACACTTTCTGTTCTTTCTTCTTCCATACTTCCTCCTTTCTGACCGACTCCCAAGCTTATCAAGGAGGCCAATCATTGTTGTAATACATAATTCTAAAAATCAAAAAGCCCAGATCCAGATGTATCCTATTGTGGCTGTTAGATACTCCGAATCCAGGCTTTACCTTTATCTTATTACCTTAATAACAATGTCCTTTTCATCTACCATAACAGCCACGAAATAGCAGATTATTACCGATTTAACGGCTTAATATTTTGGTGATAAAAAGGAAGTTACTATATTTGCCAATGATGATTGAATTGAAGGTTACGGCAAATACCGCAACCACCTTTTTTACACCCGTAACCGACCGTTGTCGTTTACAAGCGCAAACATAAGAGTATAATCTAAATTATCCAAACAATATTTATAGTATACTCTTTTTATTTAGCTATTTTAACTCTTTTAGTCAAGAATGGAAGAAAAAACACCCACAGAAAGGATTATTGAATACGCAAAATATAGAGAAATCTCTATAAGCGCCTTTGAAAAAAGTATAGGAAAATCTAATAACTATCTAAGAAACTCTAAAGATGTAACAACAGCGACTCTGCTTGTTTTGGGACAAATATATCCTGATTTATCTATTCCATGGGTTATTACTGGGGTTGGCGAAATGATAAAAAAGAATGAAAAGGAAACAATACCCCACGTAACTAAGCCACGTATACCATATACAGCTGTAGCAGGATGTATCACAAATGCTGTAGATGGAATCACAGAATCTCAATGTGAACAAATACCTGTCGTACCAACATTTCCAAAGTATGATTTTACAATCATTGTAAAGGGAGATAGTATGGAACCCAAAATAGAAGGTGGTGATGAAGTAGCTTGTAAACGTGTTGATGGTACATCTTTTATCCAATGGGGAAAAGTACATGTCCTTGACACTGCACAAGGTATCGTAATCAAAAGAATATACGAGGATGGAGACAAAATAAAATGTGTATCATATAATCCTGATTATCCTCCTTTCTCTATCGATAAATCAGAAATTTATTCAATTAGCCTGGTTGTTGGACTTTTAAGGATATAACTGTATGAAATACTATTTACTGCTCATTATCTGTTTTCTTAATTTCAACACTACAAACGCTCAATCCAAAGAAGAATTAAAGAGTGTAATTTCATCCTTAAAGATGGAAATTGAAAAATTAAATTCACGTATTGCTGAGCTGGAAAACCAAATAAGTATTCTACAGAAAAATGAATCAAGTCAAACTGAGGTACTTAACATCGACACTTGCGCCGTTAAACAGAACCAATGTAAAGCAATAACGCAAGCTGGTAAAAGATGTTCCCGTACAGCTCAATATGGCAGTGAGTATTGCTGGCAACATCAACCTCAAAAGAACGAACAAAAGTCACAAGAAACACAAACAGGAGGCAGAAAAATATATACAGGCCCTAGAGGTGGTAAATATTACATTAATGCCAGTGGTAAAAAAGTCTATATAAAACAAAAATAAAAATTGCTATGACAGAATTTATAATCGTATTGGCCGTTGCCATTATCATTTTTATTGTTTGCCGTGAATTAGTATGTTGGTATTGGAAAATCAACGAGCATCTGGAAAATCAAAGAAAAATAATAGAAAAACTTGATAATCTTGATAAGCTGTACAAGCTAGATGATATCGAAAGATTATTGACTTATATAAACAATAATACCAAGAATACAATGAAAAAAGATTGAATCAAATATCGGAAGAGGTGCTATGCCTCAACTATATGTTAATATTAAACAGTCCCAAGATTTCCGTTGGCAGAGTTAAACGTGTATTAATTTAATTCCACCAACGGGCTATCAAATAATATTGGTCACTGCTTTAGCCATTTTTATCAGAAAACTGTGCATTAAATTTATGCTCAAGACGCTTGTTCATTTGTTCAAATGCATGACGGTTAACACGATTGAGTTTCCAGATATTCAAGGAGTCCTTAAGTTTTTCGATTTCCCTTGCAGAATCCCTTAACTTGAAGTATCTATCCTTGATTTCTTCATCATTCAAATCCAGATCGTCTATGTCTAAATACAGACGTGCCAAGTCATTGTAATACTTAAGATACATGGAACGTAGCTTTAACATTAATGATGCAGTCTCCACATCCATCATGACATGTTTCTGACTATTGTTGACAATCTGAATAATGGGTACTATTACAATACATGCCATACCTACCCATGTGGCCCATGAGTATTCTCCTTTTGATAAGGATATGAAAAAAGCACTTATGGATGATAATACGATAGTAATAATGGAATACAGTTTATTTAAATCATATTTATATCCTATATAACGTGAAATATACTGTTCCCAATAGCATGCATAAGTCAGTTCTGTCCAAACGATATTTTTAATTCTTTTTGTTTCACTCATAAAATTAATTGTCTATGATTTACTTAGAAAATTCTTTCAGCAATGATGTAAATACCGGCAAACCGGAAGAGAGAGATTTTATTCCAGACAGCATTCCTACGCCTCCTCCTGTCAAGAAATAATCTATCCCTCACAAAAATAGCATATTTTGTAGATATATCTATTTTATTTCTACCCAATTTATACTATTCCCGCAGCGCTATACTCAAATGCTATACCAAAAGCCGGAAGGTTGAGGCTAACAGGTTGAATCACAGATTTGTCGGTGAGTCCCGGTTTCGGCTCTGGTGTTGTTAGAAATAAGAGGCCGTCTCATAATTCAATGTGAGATGCTTCTACTATTTTATGCCTATCTATTTTCTTCATTTCAACATAAAATTCCACCACACTTACCCCATTTGATATTTTTTTTGTAAGTTTGCTATACATTGACAATTTAAAGGAATATTTCATTTTTAATCCTCTATAATATGGATACGATTGTACCTTTTGCGCTTTTATGCTTTACATCCTTCTTTACACTGACCAACCCACTGGGAACGATGCCTGTCTTCTTGACAATGACAAACGGACTTGATGAAAAAGAGCGACGCCACATTGTCAAACGAGCTACCGTAATTTCATTTATCATCCTAATCTGCTTTACTTTCTGCGGACAGTTCCTCTTCAAATTCTTCGGAATTTCTACAAACGGATTCCGCATTGCTGCCGGTATTATCATCCTGAAAATTGGCTATGACATGCTTCAGGCACGATACACCAACACCAAACTGAAAGACGAAGAAATCAAGACATATGCCGATGACATCTCAATCACTCCGCTTTCCATCCCGATGCTGTGTGGTCCTGGAGCAATTGCCAATGGAATTATCCTGATGGACGATGCCAGAACCTGGCAGTTAAAGCTTACGATGGTGGCTGTGATTGCCATTGTATATATCCTTACCTATATAATACTCCGTCTCTCTACCCGACTGGTCAAAGTAATAGGCGAAACCGGAAATAACGTCATGATGCGTTTGATGGGACTTATCTTGATGGTCATTGCCGTAGAATGTTTCGTCGGAGGTATGAAGCCGATTTTAATGGACATTATCCGCCAAAGCAGTATCTAAAAACGAAGTGTTGGACAGAAACTTAATTTTATCCCTAGAACTAAGCTCTGTCCAACACTTCTTCAACCAAATAGCAAGAACATATCACACTAATCATTCATTCTTGCCCTACTTCCATAAAAACGAAAAACAGTAAGTACATATCAACACTTTTTCTCGATTAGCTGTATTTGTACTTCCCAACCATCAATATAACAACTAAATATAAAATAAAGTTATTTAAAATAACAAGCAGTAAACACCTAAATATTTTTTCTTATCTAAGTGCAAATATAAATCTTTTTCTGTAATTACGAGTAAATATACAAATAATATTTACTTATTAAACTTATATTATAGTTACTTTTGATTTATCAACAAAAAAAAGAATCTTCTCCCTACCCTAATAAAAGAGTAAGAAGAAGATTCAACCTTAAAATAATAGTTATGTCAATCAGTTAAAGAACTTGATTCCTACAAAATAAGTACGTGGCTGAGTTGGCCCGTAGAAATATTTCGAGTCACGGTCCGCTCCCTTATCAAGGTCTTTCTGGTATGCATTGAAGATGTTCTGCACTCCTCCGTTAAGTTGCAACTTCAGATGGTCGTTCAATACAAATGTATAGTTCAGCTTCAGGTTAAAGTCCATAAAGTCCGGTGTACGTTCCAGACGGTCTTTTTCGATATAACCGGCAAAGTGAGGTACATACATTTTTCCGGTATATACTCCAGACAACGAGAAATCAAAATTCTTAAGCGGAGCTGATGTAAAGGTAAAGTAGCCGTAGTAATCGGGAGTACGTGTCATGTTCTTGATAGGTGCGACATCCGGATCGTCCGACCACTTCAAGGCTTCTGTATAACGGCTGCGCTGCATGGTAAATCCCAGCTGCAACTGTGCTTCACGGTCGTGCGCTATTTTATAGTCGATATTCGCTCCATATACACGTGCCCCGTTACCGTTGCGGCGTTCCTGTATCTGTGCACCCGTAACAGGATCGTTGCCCAATGCCTCAAGATAGAACACATCATTCAATGCAGTATAGAATCCTTCAATCAACAGATTCGACTGGAAATGTCCGAAATTGAACGACCAATCTACCGAACCGCTGAAACTGTTTGACTTTTCCGGTTTCAGACCTTCTGAAAGACGAATCAGCATCGCCTCACCCCCTACTGCTGCTACGTGCAAATCTTCATCGTACGCCTGTGGAGCACGGAATCCGGTTGACCACGTAAGACGTCCCTGCAACTTGTCCGACGGTTTCCAGAGGGCATTGATACGAGGACTGAATATCACATTATCCACCAAGTTATGCTTGTCCAGACGGAAGCCAGCCAACAAGGTGAAATATTCCATCTTCCACTCGTTCTGAGCAAATCCGCTGGCAATGTTTACCTCCTGCGTCAAGTCACGCTGATAGCCGGTCATTACATCGTGCAACTTATTATGCTGGTACTCGATACCTCCGGTAAAGGTAGCCGGTGCAAAGAAACACTGGTCCATATTACCTACATACATGGCACCGGTTACGGCTGTCAAGTCGTATGTCTTACCATAAGCATTGGCATCTTGTTTCGCACCATAATAACTGTTGCGGTCAGTATGCTGTACAGAACCGTACAAAGACAACTTATGCTTATATTCCTTGAAGAACATATCATAGGTCAGTCCTCCACTGTTAATGATATGTTTCGTCTGCTCAGTAATATCTGTTTCATGGGGCTGCAAGTCGAATTTATTTCCACCGCGACGGAATTCATTGGTGGTATGGTACTCCAGACTCAGGCGACTGAATTGTGTAGGGCGATAGTAAGCACGCAAGCCAAACGTATTCATATTGAGTTTTCCCAATTCTGAGAATCCGTCGTTATCAGCATCATACGGATTGCGGTTGCGGTACGACTGGTACACTGCGATTCCATAAGAATTGTCCGATGAAACCAAAGAAGCATTGGCTCCAACGTATTGTTCCCACACTTTGGCATTCAGGCTGGACATGGTAGACGATACCTGGAAAGAATTGCTCACAGGGTCCTTAGTAATAATATTGATGGTTCCCCCTACAGCATTAGCTCCAAACAAAGCCGAGCCACCACCACGGACTACCTCTACACGCTCAATCATATTCACCGGAATCTGCTCCAGTCCATATACACCCGAAAGCGCACTCATCACCGGACGGCTGTTAATCAATATTTGCGAATAAGGCCCTTCCAGACCATTGATACGTACCTGCGGAAAACCACAGTTCTGGCAGTTGTTCTCCACACGCAATCCCGACTGATAATTCAACGATTTGGCCAAATCGGTCGAATTGACGGTTTCGAACAGGCGGCTGCTCATCACATTTACCACTACCGGAGCCACCTTACGGCTTGTTTCGTTGCGGTTGGCCGATACTACCACCTCATCGGTAATGAAGCTTTCTTCTTCCATCACAAAATGCATGTCCACGGTAAAATCCTTACTCACAGTAACCTCCTTGGTCTGTGTGGTATATCCCATCACCTGCACCTTAATCGTATACTTACCTTCGGGAACTTTCTTAAAGCGGAAATAACCTTCGGCATCGGTTACCGTACCCTCACCACTTTCTACAATCAGCACGGCAGCATAAGGGATTCCCTGCTCGCTGCCCTTTTCAATTACATGACCGGCTATAACATTCCCCTCTTTCACCGGTTGGTTGTTATTATTATAAACTATATTGTTGTTGTTGGCGAATGCACACGCCGGAACTGCCGACAAAGAAAGGATTGTCAGCAAATTATAAATAGTAGATTTCATCTGATATTATTCTTCTGTAAAAAATGCATGCAAAGAGGCAATGCCCGGATACACCTTATCCGGCCACCTTACATGCCAAATCTGTAAATTAAGTACATCACAAACGGGCAAACAAACTTTTTAGAAAAGCCTGCCTGCACAAAAGTTGATTATAAGAAATATTACAGAAGAACCGGTGGGGCACGTAAATAAAGCCCGACAGCAGGCCTCAGCACCACACGCTGACAGGCTGCTATAAAAAAGACGGCTATTAAAAAGAAAGCAGGAACAGACAGGGCAAAAGAAGGGCTTGCCTCCAACGAATGATAGGTACTTAAATGATGCAGTACCAGCGTCTGTCCTTCGGAGTGATTATGCTGTTGACTGAAAGGATGCGAGTGCACCAGCATCACGCCGTTCACAATATGCACGTGGGCAAACATAATGATGCATGCCTGATACGTCATAAAGAGACTCAACAGAAAGAGTCCCGGCAGATGGATGTATTTCTTCAGTTTATGTTGCACTCGCAATCCTTATTATATAAGTATATTATTTGTTTCGGTTGAAAAGGAAATCGTAGTCACGACGGGCAGCAGGCACGGTCCATTCCTCCGGAATCATCTTCCACTGATTAAGAGGTTTAGGGTCGAGCACCTTCACTTCTTCAATACGTTTCATCAGATAGAAACGCAAATCCTTATCGGTTGCAAAGATAATACGTTTTGCCAAATCTTCCTTCGGAATTCCGGCTCCTTTTGTCAATAAATTGCCACCACCGTTACCACGATAGGAATTTACGGCCACTTTATATACTTTTTCCGGCTGGAACGGACTTCCGTCGGCCATCGACTGGATGGTAATCTTCTCTCCTTCAGGACGGGTTACGTCCACTGTGTAAATGATACCAGCAGCCGAATCGAAGTTGAAACTGAAGTTCTTGAAGATATATTTGTTTTCAGGGTCATCACTGAAAAGCAAGAGACGGTCGTCCGGCGATTTCATCTGATTTGTCCACAAAGCATACGACATTTCCAGAAAATTCTTGATTTCCTTTCCCGTCAGTTCCATCGTATACAGCATGTTTTCAAACTTATACAAGTTGAACATATCGCTGACGTAGATATCTCCCTTTTTAATTTCGGCATACATAGAAAGCGGCGCACAAAACGAAACATCAGCCCCCGTCAAGTCCAGTTGCAACTGATGTATCAGGTCGATAAATGCCGACGGACCGAAAAAGGCATCTTTCGATGTAATCGTTTCATTGATACTGCCTATCTTGCGTGAAACAAAATCCAGCGTAGCCTGATAAGCCGGCTGAAACGCTTTCAGAAAAGCTTCACTCTGCGGATAGGCAGTCACATCCGTCAGTTGTCCGCTGATTTGCTTGCGGACTACTTTGCCGTCTTGCTTGGTTACCTTAATCGTTACATCCGATACCACACGGGCCGCATTGGCCGGGTCGATAACCAGTACCGAATCACCGGCAACGTTCAGCATCTTCTTATTCAGCCGTGCGTGGTCGTGCCCGATAAGCACAACATCAAAGCCCGGTACATTCACAGCTGTTGCCTGCGAGCCATTCTCTACCATGCCATCCAAATCGGCTCCGTCAAGCCCGGCATGAAACAAGCCCACCAGCACATCCGGATGCTCTTTCTCGCGTATCACCTGTACCCACTTGCGGGCACTGCTTTCCAAATCCTCAAAACGAAGTCCGCTCCACAGGCGTTCCGGCAACCATGCCGGGATGGCAGGTGTAATCATTCCGAGTATGGCAATGCGTACACCGTCGCGCTCCAGAATCTGGTAAGGTTTGAGGTAAGGCTCACCCGTATCCGTACGGACAATATTCGCCCCCAGCACCGGGAAAGCACAATCGGCCACCCAACGGTCGTACACAGCATGTCCTGTTTCCACATCATGATTTCCCATATTGGCCACATCATAACCCATGAAATTCATCATGTCGGCCGTAACATGTTTGGAAACCGTGTCAATATAGTTATAGTAATAAGCAATCGGCTGTCCCTGCAAAATATCTCCGTTATCTACCAGAATCACATTATCGCCATACTGCTTGCGCTGTTCCTCGACGAAAGTATGCACATGCGCCAGTCCGCCTTTACCGTCTTTCCGTTCTATAAAATTATACGGAAAATAATTTCCATGTACATCACTGGTTTCAATCAACTTTATTGTGACTTCCTTTTCGGATGAAGCCCAAATGGATAGACTGTTCAAGACCACCATTGCCATAAAAGAAACGAGATATTTCATATTTTCTGAATATTTATATTTGCAAACCTACACAAAAAAAATCACTTTCCTGCTTAAAGAAAGCAAAAACAGATTCTGTACACTTCAATAAGCCGCAAAATACCTAGAACTTGTTACATTGCAGCATCAGCACACAGACCGTCCGGCAGCCCTTGTGCTAAAAGATGAAACACACCGGACATAATTCTAAAAAAGCATTTCATTCAAGTGCTGTTTCATACAACCTGAATGATTTTTCCATACATTTGTGCTTCACATAACCAAAAAAGAAGAAATGAACGATTTTTTTGACAGGATTGCACGGGCTCTCAAACTGCCCGTACACCGTGTAGAAAACACACTGAAACTGCTGGAAGGCGGAGCTACCATTCCGTTTATCAGCCGCTACCGCAAGGAAGCTACCGGCGGTCTGGACGAAGTGCAGATTGGCGACATCAAAGCGCAATATGACAAGCTGTGCGAACTGGCCAAACGCAAGGAAACTATTCTTTCGACCTTGAAAGAACAAAATAACCTGACTCCCGAATTGCAGCAACGCATCGACAACTGCTGGGAGAGCACCGAACTGGAGGACATTTATCTTCCGTTCAAGCCCAAACGAAAAACCCGTGCCGAAATGGCCCGCCAGAAAGGACTGGAACCACTGGCGGTACTGTTGATGATGCAGCGCGAAAACAATCTTCCGGCTAAAGTGCGTTCCTTTGTGAAAGGAGAAGTAAAAGATGAAGAGGATGCCCTGAAAGGTGCCCGCGACATCATTGCCGAGCAGGTAAGCGAAGACGAGCAGGCTCGAAACCTGATACGCGGTCAGTTTTCCCGTCAGGCTGTCATCACAGCCAAAGTAGCCAAAGGCAAGGAAAAAGAAGAGGCTGCTGCCAAGTACCGCGACTATTTTGATTTCAGTGAACCCTTGAAGCGCTGCACCTCACACCGCATGCTGGCCTTATTACGTGGCGAAGCAGAAGGTATCCTGAAAGTAAGTATCGCACCGGCAGAAGATGACCTTTGTACCGAACGCCTGCAACGCCAGTTTGTGAGAGGCAACAATGCCTGCTCGCAACAGGTAGCCGAAGCAGTAGCCGATGCTTACAAGCGTCTGCTGAAACCGGCTATCGAAACCGAATTCTTCGGTTTCAGCAAGGAAAAGGCCGATGAAGAAGCTATCCGGGTGTTTGCAGGCAACCTGCGGCAATTGCTGCTGGCCGCACCATTGGGCCAGAAACGGGTAATGGGTATTGACCCCGGATTCCGGACCGGCTGCAAGGTCGTATGTCTGGATGCACAGGGGGCTTTGTTGCACAACGAGGCAATTTATCCCCATCCTCCTAAATCGGAATACCAGCAAGCGGCCAGAAAACTGGTCAAGCTGGTAGAACAGTACAAGATAGAAGCCATTGCCATCGGCAACGGAACAGCCAGCCGCGAAACGGAGCAGTTTGTCACCTCCCAACGCTACGACCGCGAAGTACAGGTCTTTGTCGTGAGCGAAGACGGAGCCTCTATCTACTCGGCCTCCAAGACTGCCCGCGAAGAGTTTCCTGAATACGATGTAACGGTACGTGGCGCTGTATCTATCGGACGCCGACTGATGGACCCGCTGGCCGAACTGGTCAAGATTGATGCCAAGTCTATCGGTGTGGGACAATATCAGCATGATGTAGACCAGACCAAACTGAAGGCTTCACTGGACCAGACTGTAGAAAGCTGCGTTAATCTGGTAGGTGTCAACGTCAACACGGCCAGCAAGCATTTGTTGACGTATGTATCGGGACTGGGACCTGTCCTGGCTCAAAACATCGTGGACTACCGTACACAGAACGGTGCTTTCCACTCACGCCGGGAGCTGCTTAAAGTTCCACGCATGGGGGCTAAGGCATTCGAGCAGTGCGCCGGTTTCCTTCGCATTTCCGAAGCAGAGAATCCGCTCGACAATTCGGCTGTACACCCCGAAAGTTATCCGATTGTAGAGAAAATGGCCAAAGACCTGAAATGTACGGTTACCGACCTCATCAACCGGAAAGAGTTGCGCAGCCGGATTCAGATAGAAAAATACGTAACAGATACTGTAGGACTGCCTACACTAACCGATATCATGCAGGAGCTGGACAAACCGGGACGCGACCCCCGCCAGCAAATCGAAGTTTTTCAGTTCGACCCCAATGTACGCACCATCGACGACTTGAAAGAAGGCATGGAGCTGCCGGGTATTGTCACAAACATCACCAACTTTGGGTGTTTCGTCGATATCGGTATTAAAGAAAACGGGCTGGTACATGTATCCCAGTTGGCCGACAAGTTTGTAAGCGACCCGACAACAGTGGTAAGCATCCACCAGCATGTGCGGGTCAAGGTGCTGAGTATCGACCACGAGCGCAAACGTATCCAGCTGACGATGAAAGGATTGTAAATACTCCCAGCACAGGGCCATTAATTAAAAAGCCGAAGTATCCTCCCAAAGGACACCTCGGCTTTTCTATTCAATAAATAAGCACTGAAATTTATTTCATATTATCATTGGTCAACAGTTTTCCCTTATACTCTCCGGTAAGTGTTTTAAGGAAAGCTACCAAGCGTGCAGTCTCTGCATCATTCAGCTCAACGCCTACCTCATACTTAGCCATCGAACGGACAGCATCTTCCAGTGTCTGGTGAGTTCCGTCGTGATAATAAGGAGACGTAAGCTCGATATTGCGGAGTCCGGGAACTTTAAAGCGATGCATATCACGTTCTGTCTTGGTTTCTTTGTTACGTCCGTGGTCTTCGAAAGTAATTTCGGTATTACGGTCAGCAAAGTAATCGTGCTTGATACCCATCAGTTCGTACGACTGGCCTCCCAGGTTTTCACCTACGTGGCAGGTTGCACAGTTATACTTCTTAAAGAGGTCGTAGCCGGCAATTTCTTCCGAAGTCAGAGCTGTCTTGTCACCTTTCAGGTATTTATCGAAACGAGAGTTCGGTGTGAGCAGCGTACGTTCGAACTCCTGAATGGCATCGGTTACGTTGGCTTCAGTAATGCCATCCGGATATACTTCTGTAAATGCCTTCTTGAAATTGGCATCTTCTGCCAGACGCGCACAGATATCATCGAAAGACTTATGTCCCATTTCAACCGGATTCAAAGGAGGGCCACCTGCCTGTGCTGCCAGTGTAGCCGCACGACCATCCCAGAACTGCACAAAGTTATAATGCGCATTGAATACGGTAGGTGCATTTACACCACCTTTCTGTCCGCCAACTCCTTCAGAGAACTGTTTGTTGTCTACACCGGCTGTATTCAGCGCGTGGCAAGTAGCACACGACACAGTATTGTCGATAGAAAGACGCGTATCGTGGAACAGCATATCGCCCAAAATAACCTTACGCATGTCAACTTCCACAGAATCGGCTATCGGACGTACTGGTTCATTGGCAAATTCGGCAGCAGCCAGCGGATTAGGATATGCAGCAGCACGTGCCGAACGTATCCAGTTCAGAGCCATTGTCTTTTCAGTATCTGTCATCGATGCTCCCCAGTGTACCAGATAATATTTGGCCAGCGGCATGGTTCCGTCTTTAATGACTTTCTCTACTTTTGCCAAGTCTACTTCAGAAACCTTCTTGCCCGCTTCAATGGCAGCAGTCATTGGAGCAATATCAAACGAACGATAACCCAACTGGATATCTTCTTTCACCACATCGCCTACTACAGGAAGCGATGCATAAAACGGATACTTGGGAGTAGCCACATGGCATTCCATACAACCGGCATCTGCCAGCAATTCCATCATCTGCTTGTCGGCCGGCAAATCTGCCGAAGGGGGCTGGTTAACCAACCGGTACGTAACCGCTCCTCCTGCTACAATCAGAAGAGCTGCAAAAATAATCTGCTTTTTCATTTGTTCTATAAATTAGTAGGTTATTAAATTCTATCGTTTATTATCAACTTCCAGTCCGGTTATACAAGTGCACGCTCTGCTGGGCAGCCGGAAGGTAATTTACACCATACCAGCACATCTGCAGGGTAAGAAAACTGCCTATCAGCACCACATAAAGTATTTTGGGAGTGGTCTTCCCGAAAAGCCGTAGATGAATGTACAGCAGGTATCCGGCCCAAGTAATGGCTGCCCACGTTTCTTTCGGGTCCCAACTCCAGTAATTGCCCCAGGCATCTTTTGCCCAAATGGCTCCGGTCAGCATCCCCAGTGTCAGAAAAGCAGTCCCCGTATATACCAGTTCGTCGGCCATTGTCAGGTAAGCCTTCTTATGCCGGTAGAGTCCCATGCAGGAAAGCATAAAAGCACAACCCAATACCGAATACGAAAACATATAGACCGTAACATGCGGTATGAACCATACACTCTGCAAAGCCGGCATCAGTGACTGGTCGTGTATTTCGGGTTTCAGCAAGTTGATGATACAAAAGACGGTAGCCACCAGCGCTGAGAAAGACAAAATCCAGCGATAATGCCAGCGCCAGTAGGTAAGCATGCCCGAGATTCCCATAAAGAATGCATACCACAGACGCGTTTCACCCATTGTGCGCAGCGGCGGACGTTCCAAAGAAAGCCACAAGCCGGCAATGAAAGCACTGAATATCAAAGTTCCGAGTAAGGAAAGCCATAAGGCTCTACTGTCGCGCACCGATGAGCGGAATGCCATAACAGCACCTGCAATCCAGCAAAGCACGGCCGGAACGACAAACCATATAAAATTATCCCAAGTTATCATTTTCATTCTTTTTTACAGGTCCTTCTAAAAACAGTAATATCCCTCCTGCCAATGTGAGCAATATCCCCGCTAGCTGAACATATTTCCAGGGTTGCTCAACCACCTGCAACACACAATAGGAAAGTCCCTCCGACTTTTTTTCGTAACCGGTGAGATACAGGTCCTCACCCAGACGATAAGCATACGGATGATTTACTTTCAATACGACCGGGTCATTTCCTACACGGACTTGCGCTTCGTATTGACGCGGCATGCCATTTTCATAATAGTCTGCCCGGAAATCCAGCAGCTCCAGTTCATAGTCCAAATAAGTTACTTTCCCTTCCATCGTATAGGCGCGGCTGTTAGGCTCTCCTTTCACTACCGGAATACGCAGCACCCTTGCGTCTGCACTTCCAAAAAATCCGGCAAACAGTGCCAGCCATAATCCGGCATGATTCAGTATAAAGCGCCACTTATGCCGGCGTTTTGCCATAGCTCCGCGATAGGTTATCAATGCCAGATGGGAAAGCAAGAAAAACAGAATAGCAACAAATATCCATGACGACATAAAATCATAACAACCCAGACGAGCCAGTATGCCAGATTTATGCGCAGCTTCGGCAGCAGACAATTGTGGAAACAGACCTATCACAAGACAACCGGCTGTAAACGCAGCCAAACTTCCTACCGTTGCTGCCGGAGAAAGCATAAAACGCATGATGCTTATCGAACAGTAATCTTTATAAAGCATCCACAATGCGGTCAGCCAGATTGCTGCAAAAATAAAGTTCAATGGAAAAGAAAAAAAGGAAAACGGGAAATTACCCACAATAAATTGCAGGAATACAGCGACTAAAAGATATACTATCCAGAAAGTTACAGATAAAGCTTTCATTGTTTTTAGTTTATTGGGGTACAAAGATAAATTATTTTATTAATTCACTCCAAATTTTGTTCTGATAAAACTTGTATTTATTACAATCTTTATCAGAATATATAAACAAAAACCAAAGAAAACTTATACATCCATATAATGGAAAAACCAGTCCTGACCTTTTAAAGTCTTCACAATTGATATTTTCAGGTAACTCATATCAGTCCGAATTTCCGTATCGTTACAGCGCGTCATTAGTGAAACAAACTTTCCGCTCAGGAATGAAGTACATTCATCTCTAAAATGATAAAAGTTACACTCAAAAATGATACACCCAACTCTTACGGAAATGATTTCTCCATACCACCAAAAGCATTGTTTCCCCTTCGTTACAATGATGTACCGGAAGGGAAAGAGACAAAACTCAAATGCGTTTTCGGGATTTCCACATAAAAATGGTACTTTTGCATGAAAGTTACAAGAAAGAGAACGGTTATGAAACAAAACAATACGGAAGCAAGCACATCTCCTTGCGGATGGTTTGTCTTCAACAACGGACAATTGCTGATTGAAAAAACAGACAACGGATACCACATCCCATATAGTGTACACCCTCCTACTGAGGTCCCGGTGGGCAGTACAATACACCTGATAGGCGAGATAAACGGATTCCCGGCTAAAGCCTATGCCATACACAATCCTGTACCTGGCAATGAAGAGAGCCCGCGCATGATGAAGGATTTGCGTGCATCTTTCGATGTGCTTCCTTTCGAGGAATATTACCGTGCCGGCAAAGCTTCGCAAATATTAAACTGGGACAAAAACAGCCGCTACTGCCCCATGTGTGGAGTACCCACTACGCAAGTTTCTGCCATTGCCAAGCGATGCCCGGAATGCCGGCAGGAGTTTTATCCGCGCATATCGCCGGCAGTAATTGTACTTATCAAAAAAGAAGACAGTATCCTGCTGGTCCATGCACGAAATTTCAGAGGGACTTTCAAAGGTTTGGTAGCTGGTTTTCTGGAACCGGGTGAAACACTGGAGGAATGTGTGCATCGGGAGGTCATGGAGGAAACGGGTCTGCGCATCAAGAACCTGAAGTATTTCGGCAGTCAGCCTTGGCCGTACCCCAGTGGCATCATGATAGGCTATAGTGCTGAATATGAAAGTGGAAGCATCAAACTGCAAAACGAGGAATTAAGCACCGGCAGCTTTTACTCAAGGGATAACCTGCCCGAGATTCCTAAAAAACTGAGTATTGCCCGCAAACTGATTGATGCCTGGCTGGAAGGAAAAGTATAATAGTAAGTAAAAAGAGACGGTTCTATAATGAGCCGTCTCTTTTAGTTTGAAATCAAAAAAGAACAAGTCCGACAGACAGTGCTGAAAATTCGGGACCGTATGCAGAATCCAGCACCTTACAAGGACTGTATTTAACATAGAATCCCAAGCTCTTGTAACCGACTGATGCCTGAATATCAACGGTTACCGGCGTCTGGTGAATATTATCGTCAGTCAGCTTATATTCTTTACCATCCAACTTATACCGTGTTTTCAGGCTGGCATGTGTATTGAAATTGACGATGGCCCCCAAACTGAAATTGAACTTGTTTGAAGTTTCATGAGTAAACATAACAGGAAATGCCCAACTAAATACCTTGATTCGTGAAAACTGAATATCAGCCCCTTCAGGATAACTGCCAATAGACACCCCTGTTTCTGCATCTTTTATAAAACGGGACTTACCGGTCATCCGGTAATTGCGCCAACTGCAAGCCAGTCCGATAGAAAGAGAGGTTTCTGTACTCCACGGATAATATGCCCATCCCAATGTAGGTGTTGTAATTTCCCACGACGACCCCATGCTTACATCCATATTGTCCGGAGCTCCCTGCACAGTAGAAAGTCCGATTTTAAAATCTTTGACTACAAACTCGTTTCGTTTGTATCTTTGCGCTGTAGTCCGCTTTCTGAATGGAATGTTAAAATCCCAGTCACTACTACGTTCCTGGGTGACCGAAACATCCGAAGGAGATATTTCTACTTCACGAACATAACGGAAATTAGGATTATCTTTTTTCCCGTCAATCTTTACCATGAAGCGATTGTTCGACTCGGTAATTGTTACCCGTTCGGGATTTTCTACACACATTACATTTTCTACTTTCAATGAGTCGTTAATTTCAGCGTATCCGCTTGCAGCAACCAACAACGCTGATACAAGCAAAACCATTTTCTTCATATCTTATCCTATTTTATTTGTTTCTATCTAACTTATCTGAACATCTGCTTTAATTCTTCCAGCGTAACCTGTCCTTCCATATATACGATGGTTACTTCCGGCTTCTTAGTATTATCCGGAAGGACTGAAGTATTCCGGTAAAACAGGTACCGGTAGCTTTCTTTTTCCGGCGGGAAGCAATAAAAGCCATAATATAGCCGTGTTCCTACCTTTCCGACCTCCTTATCGACTGCTGCTTCTGCATCCCGACTGACGAGCGTCTCTATCTCTTTGGACAATGCCGGAGCATCTGTCACTGTCAGACTGCGGAAAAGTGTCAGACGATACTTTTTCAGCTCCTTTCCCTTGATTAGGACCTCTACTGCCCGCTTGTCCTGTTTAAAGCGACCATCGAACAAGGCTTCCACATGCATGCCCTTCTGTGCACTCAGAGGCAGCATCACCAGCATCATTACTCCTAGTATAATCAATCGTCTTATCATATCTAACTTTTATTTTTAATTGTCAACTGATACAGATTCGCCTGTATTAAGTGTCTGGAATATATCAGATAATTGCTCTTGAACGGTTTCCTGCGGTGAATCGTGTTTTACTCTTTCTATCGATTTCAGAGCTTCAGAAAATACGACTTCCTTGTCGGTACAGCGTTCTCCATTGATATATGCTACACATACGTTCGTCTGTTCTGTCAGTTGCCAGAGAGCCGTGAAAGCGATAATTCCAGTCATTACTGCTGCGGCGGCATAATAGCGCAACCGTACACGATACGTACGTAGCTTACGGTTCATAGCACGTCCGGTAGCGGCATATCCCATTACGGCACGAAGTTCGTCGAACTCCTTACCTTGTGCGGCCGGGGTAGCCAGAAAGCGCGCCAGTGCTTCTTCTTCGGCATCTGTAGTCTCTGCTTCGAAATAGCGGTCTGCCAATTCCTTCCACTGTTGAAAAGTTCGTTCGTATTCTTTCATCGTTCCATTTGTTTTAAGTAACATTCCCTGATTTCTTTTCTCGCTCTTGAAAGTTGCATGCGTACAGCCGGTTCCTGCATGCCCAGTATTTCGGCTATTTCATTGTATTTTTTTCCTTCATACTCTTTCATATGCAAAATCTGTTGCTGGACAGGTGTCAGTCTGCGTGCAATGATACGTTCCACCATACGGAATTGCTCCTCTTTTTCCAGACTTTCGGTAACCGAATCGGAAATAGCTTCATCCCGATTCTCGTCCAACTCCACGGTAGAGAGGTGGTTTCTCTTACGCAATGTATCAATACACAAATTCTTCACCGTTACTACTGTAAGCGCTTCCGCTTCTTCGCGCGAACCGATCTGGTCAGCATGCTTCCACAAGCGGAAGAAAGCTTCCTGCAATGCATCATCGGCATCTTCCTTGTTGGGCAGGAAGCGCATTGCCAGCCTGAGAAAACCTTTTCTCAGTTCGGTGAAAGTAGATGTCAGTGTTTCTTTGCTCATGCTTCAAATCGGGTTGTACGAATTGTTTTCAAAAAGATAAACGTAAGGTTCTATTTTTTGTAACAGAAAAAAAATAAAAAAATAGAGGCTATCCCAAGCCAAAACTTGAAATAGCCTCTGTATCAATATCTGTCTATACAGTGATCAGAATCAGATACCCAAAGATTTTCTAACAGCCTCAACTTTTTCAGTAGCAGCAGCTTCGGCACTTGCGAAACATTTCGGGCAACCCATTTCACCTTTCACTTCGATATAGAACTTAATCTTAGGTTCTGTTCCTGAAGGACGAACTGAAATCTTGGTTCCATCTTCTGTGAAATACTGCAATACGTTTGATGGTTCCGGCATATCAATATCGGTTACATTGCCTTCGCCGTCTGTAGCTTTCAGTGATTTGTAATCTTTAGCCAAAACAACTTTCGAGCCACCGATTTCTTTCGGAGGACAAGCACGGAAGTTTTCCATCATAGCCTTGATTTCATCAGCACCGCTCTTACCTGGTTTCACAACGTTTACAGTAGTTTCTTTAGAGAATCCGTATTCTACGTAGATTTCCATCAAAACATCGTAAAGTGTCTTGCCCTGGTCTTTAGCCCATGCACAGATTTCGGCCAGCAAAGCACATGCAGAAACTGCATCTTTATCACGAACGAAATCTTCAGCCAAGAAACCGTAGCTTTCTTCACCACCACCGATGTACTGTTTGATACCTTCGTTCAGACGAATCTGACGTGCAATCCATTTGAAACCGGTATAGCAGTCGTACATTTCGATATTGTTTTTATCAGCAACAGCTTTGATAAGTTCGGTAGTAACGATAGTCTTCACTACAAATTCGTTACCTTTCATCTTACCCATTGCAATGCGGTTCTTGATGATGTAGTACAAGAAGATCAAGCAAGTCTGGTTACCGTTTACCAATACCCATTCGCCATCGCTGTTCTTACAAGCCATACCTACACGGTCTGCATCCGGGTCAGAAGCCATCACGATATCTGCATCAATTTCCTTAGCCAGTTTGATAGCCATAGAAAGTGCTTCAGCATTTTCCGGGTTCGGAGAAATTACTGTCGGGAAATCACCGCTCTTCACCATCTGTTCAGGAACAGTATGAACGTTTTCGAATCCCCACATCTTCAGTGCGTCAGGGATAAGCATCATACCAGTACCGTGGATAGGAGTATAAACAATCTTCAAGTCTTTCTGGCGTTTGATTACTTCAGGATCGATAGAAATAGAATGTACTTTTTCCAGATAAACATCATCTACATCCTTACCGATAATCTGAATCAGGTCTTTATTGCCCTGGAATTTGATATCAGCAGCAGAAGAAACTTTGTTTACTTCGTCGATAATACCTTTATCGTGCGGAGCCAATACCTGAGCACCATCATCCCAGTAAGCTTTATAGCCGTTGTATTCTTTCGGGTTATGAGAAGCAGTCAGAATGATACCGCTCTGGCAACCCAAATGACGGATAGCAAACGACATTTCAGGAGTCGGACGCATATCATCGAACAAATATACTTTAATACCGTTAGCCGAGAAGATGTCAGCCGAAATTTCGGCAAACAGGCGGCTGTTGTTACGGCAATCGTGACCAACAACAACAGAAATCTGTTCTTTTCCGGCAAAGCATTTGTTCAAATAATTGGCCAGACCTTGTGTAGCAGCACCTACAGTATAGATATTCATACGGTTAGAACCTACACCCATAATGCCACGCAAACCTCCTGTACCGAATTCCAGGTCTTTGTAGAATGCCTCGATCAAGTCTGTCTTGTCCTCGTTTTCCAGCATTCTTCTTACTTCAGCCTGAGTTTCAGCATCGTAAGCAGGAGTCAACCATTTCTGAGCTTTGTCAGAACACATTTTAATCAATTCTTCGTTTTCCATGATTTTTATATTATAATGAATTTAATGTTAACGAACTGTTTTGTGACTTTTGACAAATATAAACGATTTACTTAAAATATCCTATTACAAATCCGAAAAATTTTACTTTTTGATTTCGGTTACCTTATATCTGTCACCGGTAGACTTAACCAGCTCTTTCAAGAACTCCTGCGGATATCCCGGACGTTCCAGCGGAGCCACATTTCCGGTTTCAGGACGAACCAGCTTACCGTTTTTCATTTTCTTTACAGCTCCATCGTTATAACGGACAATCAGGAATTCGCCCAGCTTCTTCCAACTGTCTACAGCTGTCTGTGCAGCCATGCCTGTATAATTAGTAAGGAAGTCTTTAGCAGCCTTCTCGTCTGTTTCCATCAGTTTTACAGCAGCAGCTTCCACACCACTCTGAGCAGTAGCGTATGTGTCTTCCAGTCCGTTCTGTACGGCACGCATATCTTCAATCATCAGACTGTAGCGCGGACGAATCATATCGGCTACCCAGTTGTAAATCCAGAAAGCAGAGTTCCATGAGAATGTAACACAGTCGCCTTCTCCTTCAGCATAACAGTGGGGTACCTTGTCTGTACAGCAATATACCGGTGTATATACAGTCATGTTGGCATCATCCAGGCCATACCACATCACTCCACCTACTGCATCGGGCAAGAAAGAACGCATCTGTGCCACGAAAGTAAATGCCGACTGCTGAGTAGAGATAGGACGTTCGTTGAAGTATTCCTGACCGTCTACCTTGAAAGTCAGTGGCGACAGGCGGTAAGGGGTGTTAAACGGACCAGCACCCAAGTCCTTGGTAATATCCAGCGGAGTACCTTCGTAATGGTCACGCATTGCTTTCTGAATATCACGAACAGAAAGTTTGCGGTCGGCTTTGATATAAAGTGGCATTGCTTCAGTGCTTTCACCTTTTATATAAGGAAGATAAGCTTCCATCGTACTGTTGAACATGTTAAAGAAACTCCATACACGAGCATCACAAGCACGCAAGCCTCCGAAATCTAGCGGACAATAAGCATCTGCAAAACTGAAGTCCTTGTTCAGGCCGTCGAAATATCCTTTTTCACGTGCAAAAGAAATAACATCAGGCGAATACAGACAGTTGTCTTTGTCCTTCATGTCAAACTTGCGGATACGGCTCTGGTTAGCATGTGCTGAGATGCAGTCATCCGGAATACGAACAGCAACCCAAACGGCACCTTTCATATCAGGACCTTTACCAATCATTTCCATAATCCATGCCTCATTAGGGTCGGCAATAGAGAAAGACTCACCGCTACTGTAATAGCCATATTCCTTAACCAGGTCTGTCATCACCTTGATTGCTTCCTTAGCAGTACGCGAACGCTGCAAAGCTACGTAAATCAAGCTTCCGTAGTCCATAATACCCGAAGGATTTACCAGCTCCGGACGGCCACCAAATGTAGTTTCGGCAATGGTAACCTGAAATTCATTCATGTTACCGATTACGTTATAAGTCTGCTCTGCTTCCTTAATCTGACCCAGATATTTGCCCGAATCCCAGTCATAAATATCGCGCATTACTCCCTTTTCATGCTGAGCTGCAGGATAATGATACAGATAGCCGAACATACCGTACGAGTCGGCCGAATAAGATACGATAACCGAACCGTCGGTCGAGGCATTCTTGCCCACAATGAAGTTGGTACATGCCCAACCTTTCACTACAAAGGCTGTAAGCAACAATACAGCCATCATTACTTTTTTCATATTCACTTGTTTTTATTATTAATAGTCGTTTTATTTAAAATGCATACTTGCGGTAAGTCTCGTTTCCGCAGGCATCTGTCACCCAAAGTTCCAGCTTATGCGGTACTCCTTTCTTTATTTTCTCCGGATCCTGAATCACCAGTACACCTTTTTTCAGTCCGAACAATACAAACTTACCGTCGACGTACACCTTGTAGGTTGCTATTCCGGTAGCATTATCCCTTACCTTAATGCGTATGTTACGCGTAGAGCGCCAGGTATTCTTCCCCAGCGGAGTAACCACCGGAGGCACAGTGTCTATCCGAACGGTATAAGTACCCAAGTCGCGCACCTTAGCCGTCATCCAGCCGTCTTTATAGGTTCCTCCCGCACTGTAGCTCCAGTTTCCACGGTGGAAAGATACATAATATTTTTCAATATCGGAAACAAGCAGATTGCGCACCCCGATTGAAATCGGACAATACGTATGCAAGGGAGTTCCCTTGGCTTCCAGCTGATAGCTGAACGAAATGGCCGAAGAATCCTCTACCACATGCGTCTTCAACCAGGTATCATCATAGAGCATCCCCTTTGCCAATGTCATCTGCATACCCGGCAACTGTACTACGTTGGTCTGATTGCAAGACAAGAGTTGCGCATCAGCATCCGGCTCAAAGGCAGGTATCTCCTGCTTTTTGCCCCGAACTTTGAAAGAATAGCTCCGCTTGTTGCCAAAACCATCCCGCAAGACGTATCGGAAATGATAATCCCTTTCTTCATCTATGTTCACCCATCCATTACCGGGAGCCGTCTGCAGCAAACGCAGCTTATTGCCCGGCAAACGGTGCGAACGCATAATCAGCCTACGGGTATTCTCCAGCTCCTCATAATCAGTAAAACCGTTTATCATCCGGTTCTCATCGGCAGCCACACAATCGGTAACACTGTGGAAAACCTGCAGCGAATCAACGTAAAGCGTAACTTCGTGCACACCGTAAAAGTTGGAAGTCCCGTCCATGTAATCCTTCGCTACAATACCGGTAGAAATCTTTCCCCATGCCGTGAACGTCTGTGCCAACTGTCCGACAGGAACAAGCACCTTCCGGCTGTTTCCCTGCACTACTCCCTCTCCTCTTTTCGGATAAAAGCCAACCAGCGAAGCTGTCGGTGCTTTGGAGTCTTTCAGATAACGCTTGAAAAAGGGTAAAGGGTCTACATACTCACCTGTATCAGTACGGCGCAGCTCGAGGTGCAGATGAGGTCCTGCCGATGCTCCTTCGTTTCCACTCAAGGCAATCAGCTCTCCCTGTCGGAATGACAGTTCGCCCGGTTCGGGACGCACATCGGCTACAAACGTTTCATGCTTATACTGATAGGCACGCAAATATTTCTGGATGGCAGGAGCAAACTTTACGACATGACCGTACACGGATGTATATCCGTTGGAATGTGTCACAAACAAGGCTTGTCCGTAACCTCCATGCAATACCAGAATGCGCGACACATAACCGTCGGCTATACAGTAAATAGGCTTGCCCGTTACCCCCTGCGTCTTGATATCAATACCATTGTGAAAGTGATTCGGCCTCAACTCGCCGAAATTCGCACTGAGCAGAAGCGGAAACTTGAACGGAGAAATAAAAGAAGTGTCTACTTGTGCCTGTAGCTTTGCCAGGAACAGCAATCCCAGCAAAGTCATTATCCATACCTTTTTTATCATATCAAACTTTAGCTAAATCAAATTATCCCATACAGAAAACTCTTTTCTGCATCGGCCATACAAAGATATATTTTTTTGAAGAACATTTTTTCATTTCATAACTATAAGTTATAGCATATAAAAAAAAGTCAGTTGCAATTTATCCATCAAGCCCTTACCTTTGCACCCGAAAAGAAAAAAATATAACTCAATCAATAAATTTACAGATATGTTTAGCAAAGACAACAGAGGCAATACGCTTCACGGAATCCTGCTCATCGCACTTTTCTCATTTGCTGCGTTCTATATCGCAGAGATACCTTTCGTAAAGGGACTGTCATTCAGCCCGCTCATTGTAGGAATCATCTTAGGTATGTTGTATGCCAACAGCCTGCGCAATAAACTCCCCGAAACATGGGTGCCCGGTATCAAGTTCTGTACCAAACAGATTCTGCGTGCCGGTATCGTACTCTACGGTTTCCGCCTTACACTGACTCAGGTAGCCGAAGTCGGACTTCCGGCTGTTGTAATCGATACGATTATCGTAGCCGGTACCATTTTCCTGGGTATCTGGCTGGGTAAACTCCTGAAGATGGACAAGGATACTTCGCTGATGACAGCCACCGGTAGTGCCATCTGTGGTGCTGCAGCCGTTCTGGGTGCCGAACCGGTAGTGAAGTGTGAAGGACACAAGACTGCTATCGCCGTATCTACCGTGGTTATCTTCGGAACCATCTCTATGTTCCTCTACCCTATTATGTATCGCTCTGGTATGCTGGCCGACATAGGTGATATGGGTACTGCCATCTTTACCGGAAGTACACTGCACGAAGTTGCCCACGTGGCAGGTGCCGGAAACGCAATGGACCCTACAGATGCACTGGGCATTGCCGGTACAGCTACCATCACCAAGATGATTCGTGTCATGATGCTGGCTCCGGTACTGGTTATCATGAGCTTCGCACTGGCCGGCCGCAAGAAAACAGATGCAAACGGTAAGGCTGAAAAGAGCAAAATCACCATCCCTTGGTTTGCTTTCGGATTTATCGGCATCATCTGTCTGAACTCACTGCTGCAATACTTATGCGGTGTAGACAGTGTGAAGGAAATACCACTGAACGGTGCCATCGAGTACATCGATACTTTCATGCTTACCATGGCCATGACAGCACTGGGTACTGAAACCAGTCTTGAGAAATTCAAACAGGCCGGTGCCAAGCCTTTCGTTCTGGCATTCCTGCTCTACATCTGGCTGGTAGGCGGCGGTTATCTGCTCACCAAATACCTGGTTCCGCTGTTTGCATAAGAGCTGTAAAACCATATGCTACATAAATCAAAATCCCTTTCCGATGTACGATTGTTACACCGTGAAAGGGATTTTTCATTAAAAAAATTTCAATCCTCCTTGCAGACCAGCATCTTGCCTATCCAATGCCCTTCTGTCTTCCGCTCCTTCAGATATTGATAAACAAAGCGCATGAAGTTGATAGACGATGGCCCCTCCTGCCCCTGCAAATGCACAAAACAGAAGTGACGCTTTATCTGCATACCTTTTATATCGATAATCTTGAAATCTCCCCGCCGCAACTCCGGTGCGACAGCCTGCAGGGAGACAATTCCCAACGAATCACTGCAGCGTAAAAAGGATTTGATACTTTCCGTTCCTCCCAGATATAGACGCACATTCATGGACGACAGTTTCAAGCCGACTTCATCGAAAGCCATTTCGATAGCATCCAGTGTACCCGAACCACGCTCACGCAACACCAGCGGAAGTTGCTGCAGCTCATCAAGTCCGATTTCATCTTTCTTGGCCAACTTGCTCTGTGTGCCTACCACCGGTACCAGCTCATCGTGCAAGAAAGGCTCGTACTTAAGACTGGGAAGCCTGAAGACCCCCTCTACCAGTCCCAAGTCGATATCATGATTTTGTAAAGCCTGCTCGATATTCCGCGAATTGGTATCCATCAGCGTAACGTTTACTTTAGGATACTTTTCGGTAAAGCGTGCCAATATGGGAGGCAGTACATACTGCGAAATGGTAGTACTGGCCCCCAGGCGTAAATCACCCGTCCATTCGTTTTTAAGCAAGTTCATGTCATACTCCAGCCTGCGATAAGCTGCCAGAATCTGCTCGCAATGCTCCAGCATCAGCTTTCCGGCATCGGTAAGCGAAATCTTATTACCTAGACGGTCGAACAAGCGTACCCCATACAAGCTCTCCAACTCACGGATGTGCTTGGTAATGGCAGGCTGACTGATATACAGTTCCTTAGACGCTTGCGTAAAGCTGAGATGCTTGGCTACACTGTAAAAAACCTTCAAACGGAAATCGGACATTGCATTCTATTTTTATTAAAGTTCATCCGGACGGACTCCCAGTGCCTGCAGCAAGGGGAAACCCAATGTTTCGAACCGGTGCGAAAATTCAGTTACAGGCGGATTCATTCCCATCAGCACCACTGCATCTTTCTTTTCAGCCTTATTCAGCAGCGCCACTGCCTTTTCGGCATACTGCATTTCATCGGGAACTGCCGTAATGTGCTTTACTTCTTTCGAATCGATAACCAGCTCCAGCGTTTCCAGAAACAGGTCCTCTGTTGTTGCCATGTCCGAAGGCTGGTAGGCATACAGCGAAAACTCGCCCAACTTTCCTTTGAATGCCTTGCCGTCTATCTCGTTTTCCAACGAAGCGGGGGCCAGCAAGTGGAAATGTGCCGAATCCTTACCATTATATATAAAGAATACCTGAATTTCGTTTTCGCCTACCGGAATACCGGCGTCCAATGCCATGTACTCCAAAAGGTCGGCCAGCTGTGCCTGGGCCAGCTCACGACCGATAACTTGCGAAAAGTGTCCGGCTATATCTGTACTCACTCTATCCAGAAAAGATGCATCCAGCAGCATCACATTAGGGGCAAATTTTACCTGTTTTTCCATATTGTTCTTATTTTGCGGCATAAAGATAAGAAAATAATCGTTAGCAACTGACTTTTTTTCAGAATTTGCGACATTTTTACATGCTATCATCCTTATTATCTGACAGTTAGACATATCCTCACCCACAAAAACCATTGGCAAGCTATTTGCTATATTATTCGTGAATCTCGGTTACCTCCCAATGAAAAGAGAGGCCAACCGGATACCTAACACAGAAAAAAAGAAAGGAGATATAATATGAACTTTAACAACTTTACTATCAAATCGCAAGAGGCTGTGCAGGAAGCGGTGAACTTGGTACAAAACCGCGGACAGCAGGCTATCGAGCCGGAACATTTGCTGGCAGGTGTGCTGAAGGTGGGAGAAAACGTTACCAACTTTATCTTCCAGAAACTGGGCGTCAACGGACAGCAGATTGCCATGGTGCTCGACAAGCAGATTGCCTCTTTGCCTAAAGTATCGGGCGGTGGTGAACCTTACCTCAGCCGCGATGCCAACGAAGTGCTGCAAAAAGCAGTGGAGTTTGCCAAAGGTCTGGGCGACGAGTACGTGTCACTGGAAGCTATGCTGCTGGCATTGCTCAACGTGAAGAGTACCGTATCAACCATCCTGAAGGATGCCGGTGTAGCCGACAAGGAGCTCCGTGCTGCCATCAACGAACTGCGTCAAGGACAGAAGGTAACTTCACAGTCCAGCGAAGATACTTATCAGTCACTGAACAAATATGCCATCAACCTGATTGAGGCTGCCCGTAACGGCAAGCTGGACCCTGTAATCGGTCGTGATGAAGAAATCCGCCGTGTATTGCAGATTCTGAGCCGCCGTACCAAAAACAACCCGATTCTGATTGGTGAGCCGGGTACCGGTAAAACGGCTATCGTAGAAGGACTGGCACAGCGTATTCTGCGCGGTGACGTTCCTGAAAACCTGAAGAACAAACAGCTCTTCTCACTGGATATGGGTGCGCTGGTTGCCGGAGCCAAATACAAAGGTGAGTTTGAGGAACGTTTGAAATCAGTCATCAACGAAGTAACCAAGTCGGACGGAAACATCATTCTGTTCATCGATGAAATACATACGCTGGTAGGTGCCGGTAAAGGCGAAGGAGCTATGGATGCTGCCAACATTCTGAAACCTGCCCTTGCACGTGGCGAACTGCGGAGCATCGGTGCTACTACCCTGGACGAGTATCAGAAATACTTCGAAAAGGATAAAGCATTGGAACGTCGTTTCCAGACCGTCATGGTGGACGAACCGGATACGGCAAGCTCTATCTCCATCTTGCGTGGATTGAAAGAGCGCTACGAAAACCATCACCAGGTACGTATCAAGGATGAAGCGATTATTGCTGCCGTAGAGCTGAGTAACCGTTACATCACCGAACGTTTCCTGCCGGATAAGGCCATCGACCTGATGGATGAAGCTGCTGCCAAACTGCGTATGGAGCGCGACTCACTGCCGGAAGAACTGGACGAAATCGAACGCCGTCTGAAACAGCTGGAAATTGAACGCGAAGCTATCAAGCGTGAAAAGGATGAAGACAAGCTGGCCCAGCTGAACAAGGAAATTGCCGAGCTGAAAGAGCAGGAAACCTCCTACAAGGCTAAATGGCAGAGCGAAAAAGAGCTGGTGAACAAGATACAGAAGAACAAGCAGGACATTGAGCACCTGAAGTTTGAGGCCGACAAGGCTGAACGCGAAGGCGATTATGGCAAGGTAGCCGAAATCCGTTACGGCAAACTGCAGGCCCTTGAAAACGAAATCAAGAGCATACAGAACGAGCTGAAACAGAAACAAGGCGACAGTGCCATGATTAAAGAAGAGGTTACAGCTGAAGACATTGCCGATGTGGTATCACGCTGGACGGGTATCCCGGTAAGCAAGATGCTGCAAAGTGAACGCGAAAAGCTGTTGCATCTGGAAGACGAACTGCACAAGCGTGTTATCGGTCAGGACGAAGCTATCAATGCCGTAGCAGATGCCGTACGCCGCAGCCGTGCCGGACTGCAAGACCCAAAACGTCCGATTGGTTCGTTCATCTTCCTGGGTACTACCGGTGTAGGTAAAACGGAGTTGGCAAAGGCCTTGGCAGAATATCTGTTCGATGACGAAGCGCTGATGACACGTATCGATATGAGTGAGTATCAGGAGAAGCATACGGTATCTCGTCTTATCGGTGCCCCTCCGGGATATGTGGGATATGATGAAGGTGGTCAGCTCACCGAGGCTGTACGTCGTAAACCGTACTCTGTAGTGTTGTTCGATGAAATCGAAAAAGCACATCCGGATGTATTCAACATTCTGTTGCAGGTACTGGACGACGGACGTCTGACCGATAACAAGGGCCGTACGGTGAACTTCAAGAACACCATTATCATCATGACCTCTAACTTGGGAAGCTCTTACATCCAGAGTCAGTTTGAAAAGATAAACGATTCGAACCACGACCAGATTGTAGAGGAGACCAAAGCTGAAGTGATGAACATGCTGAAGAAGACCATCCGTCCGGAATTCTTGAACCGAATCGATGAAACCATCATGTTCCAGCCGCTTAACAAGCCTCAGATTGAACAGATTGTCCGTCTGCAAATCAACGGAATCTGCAAGATGCTGAAGGAAAACGGTGTAACCCTGCAGATGACTGACCAGGCTATCGACTTCATTGCCACTGCCGGTTACGATCCTGAATTTGGTGCCCGTCCGGTTAAGCGTGCCATCCAGCGGTATCTGCTGAACGACCTGTCTAAGAAACTGCTTTCACAGGAAGTTAACCGCACCGCTCCTATCATTGTGGAAAGATCTGGCGACGGATTGACATTCCGCAACTGATAAATGATGTGCAGACAAGCTGTAAATCGACTTTATAAATAAAGCCACTTCCAACACCTCAAAAGTTTTATACAGAACTTTTGGGGTGTTTTTTTATGTCCAGACATCATCCGTTTGATATTGTATATCTGATTCCTGTTTTTTATCTTTGTGAAAGCGTATTAATTCAGATGCAATATGAACAGAATCTATCCGGTTGGTATACAGAATTTCGAAGAATCAGCAAAATCAGTGTTTTCAGTGACCTGAACAACTTGATGGATATTTCCATGTCAGACCGTTTCGCTACCATCTGCGGGATTACGGAGAATGAACTTCACTGTAACTTCAAGGAAGATATTATTAAATTAGGGCAGAAAAACGGAATGACTGAAGATGAGACCAAAGCCTCACTCAAAGCCATGTACGACGGTTATCACTTTGTAGAGAACAGTGAGGACATCTACAATCCGTTCAGTATTCTGAACACATTTGCAGAGATGAAGTTCGGCAGCTACTGGTTTGAGACGGGCACTCCGACTTTCCTTGTAGAGCTGCTACAGCAAAGCCGTTATGACCTGCACCGCTTTACCGACGAAATGGCTTCTGCAGATTCGCTCGGTGGAATAGATACGATGAGTACGAACCCCGTTCCTATCCTGTATCAGAGCGGTTACCTTACCATCAAGGGATACGACAAGGAGTTCCAGGTTTACTATCTTGGCTTCCCCAATAAAGAAGTGGAAGAAGGCTTTACAAAATTCCTTCTGCCCAGATATGCCAGTCTGGAAACCGGCAACCCGTCTTTCGAAATCATGAGCTTTGTCAAAGACATCCGGCAGGGAAATGCAGAAGCTTTCCTGAAACGCTTGCAGAGTTTCTTTGCAGACACTCCATACGAACTAGCACGCGATTTGGAACTGCACTATCAGAATGTTCTCTTTATCGTATTCAAGCTTTTGGGCTTCTATACGCAGGCAGAATATCACACGTCCAACGGCCGCATAGATATGGTAGTGAAAACCGACAAGTACATATATGTCATGGAATTCAAACTTGACGGTACTGCCGAAGAAGCATTGCAGCAGATTCATGACAAGGGATATGTCGTACCGTTTGCATCTGATACACGTAAACTTTACAAGATAGGAGTAAATTTCAGTAAGGAAATACGTGGTATAGAAAAGTGGATAATAGAAGATTAATGATAAAAAACGCCTCTTAATGGAATCGACCATCAAGAGGCGTTTTGTTTTGAATCCCTAAATAAACTCCCAGTACATCACAACTGCATCATTGCAATGACTAACTTGCGGCATAAGAATAAAGAACATTCCTCATTCCAGACATGAAAGTTGATCTCAGTTGTGATACGATAAAAACACAGGATCAGTCGTCTGCTCTTTCAGACAAGATTTCACCTTTGTCGTTCAGCGTAACTTCGTACTCCCGGTTTCCTTTTCTGATTTCCACCTTATAAGTATATCCTTCGGCAGTATGAATCACTTCAATATCATCGTCTACAGACTGCACGTTATAGCCGGCTTCGGTCAAGGCATTGCTCAGCTGTTCCGGCAAAGTCCGTACTTCCCAAGTGGTGCGAATCCATTCATTCTTACCGTTGAAGACAACTTCTTTTTCCAAGCCTTCGTGACGGATTTCTACTTCCAGATAACCGTCATCGTAATCTTTTTCCAAAATTACGGCACCCTGATAAGTTTCACTGATGAAGGTATGCACATCGTCTACGACCGGTACTCCCTGTCCATCATCACCAAACTCAGGACGATTCTGCAATAATTGTCCGTCGGCTGCGATATACAATTCTACATCATCGTCACGCTGTTCCAGTTCGATTACATAAAATTTGTCGCCTGCTGCAGTTTCGTAGTAATCGATGTCGTCCACGTTACGACCGTTGTAAAGTGCAGAAGCCTGCAAAGTTGCAAGAACTGCCTGTGGCAACTGGTTCAGGTATTTCGCACTGAAATCTGTCTTGGTATACATCCATGCGCTAGAAGCATTGAACATGATTTCACGTTTCCAGCCATCGGCTCCCACCAGCTCCACTTCAGTACCACCGTCTTCTTTTTCAATGTCAATGATAAGCCCGTCGGGGAAGTTGGTTTCCAGCCAGGCTGCAATAGAGCTTTCCGGAGTTTGGGGAAGGAACTCATGATAATCCTTATCATTTTCGGCATCCACAATTTCCTTAACCAGCAAACCTGTCTCCGTATAATACAAGTCCACCTCGGTCTCAACCTTATTCTCTTCTTTCTCTACCTCGATGACATAAAGTGTTTCTGCATCGGGACGCACCAGCACATCGATGTCATCACGTTCTTTTATCCAGGGAGCAACTGCATAGCTGCTTGCATTAAAAGCCTCCAATACTGCTGCCGGCAACTGCGAAAAAGTAATCTCCTGCTCGGTCATTCCCCAGCTGGCATCAGCAAGAGCAAACCAAGCTGTATGATTATGATCATCAGAGCGTGTAGCCGTATCGTAAAATTTAGCAATAGCATAAGCATCGGTTTTAGACCATTCCACATTGCGTGCCTGCGGATATTTTTGATTAAAAGCGTTCAGCACAGCTTCGGGAACGTCAGAAGCAGACGGGTTTTTACCTGGATCGTCATTGTCACTGCACGAAGTTAAGGATAGCATACCCCCCATTACAAGGGTCCATAAATAATGAATCTGTTTCATACAAAAAATATTTATTTAAATTTGATACACAAAAAAAGGAAGCAATTCTGAAAAGATTCTGAATTCTACTCCCGTTTTTCTGGTTTTAATGTTTTTTATAGCCCGTTTTACTTTCATCTGAAACGGGTTTTTCTTATCTTTAAGGAACAAATAACTTTGATGTCTAACTAAATACTAAAGTATATGCATGATATAACACTACTGATTGCCGTAATAGCACTGGCCTTATGGCCACCTCTTTTTCTGGTAATATATCTGCTTTACCTGCACCGGAAAAAAAATGCACACCTGCGGGACCTGACAAAAAACGAGCTGGAAAATATCAGTACGCAGGAACTGGTTACACGTACACTGAAACGACTGGGATGCCAGCCTACGGTGAACGAAGACGGACATATCTGTTTCAAATATCAGGGGGATGACTTTTACATTGCTGCGGAAGAAGACCACCGGTTTATCATGATATGGAATCCCTGGTGGGCTACCATCAGTGCCGACAACGATGCACTGCCTTACATGAAGGAAGGTATCAATGCTGTAAATGCCAACTCACTGGTTACCACAGTCTATACCATGGGGGAAGATGAAAAAGAAGTGGGACTGCACTCGCGCTGCCATACGGTATTCACACCCTACGAGGGTGAACTGGACGAAGTTCTGCAAGCCCTGCTGGAACAGTTCTTTACAACGCACGAGGTAATTAAGGAAACGATACAGCAACTGTGTGCAGCTCCTACCGAAAACGAAAAGCAGGAAAGGGTTAAAGTCAAGGGATTTTCTTATACGCAAAAGGAAAAGACCGAACAGATAGCATAACTATTCGGCCAACAACTCGGAAATCCATGTATCCAACTGAGTAAATGTGGCAATGGGGTTATCCTTCGAAATGTGACGGATAATCCCATTTTTATCGCATACATAGACTGTAGGAACGGCTGTTATCTTAAAAGGAAGCACCATTTCCGGACTCTCGAAGAACAAACAGGGCATGGTGTAGCCATGTTCCTCCCAATAGGCTGCTATTTCCTTCGGGGTTTCCTTATAACTTATCAAAAGGAGATTTATCGGGGCATCTGCTGCAGCATCCTGCATACCGAAATATTTGTCGTAAAGTTGCTGTATGTAAGGCAACTCCTGCTGGCAGTCGGGGCACTTGGTATGAAAAAAGACAAGTACCGAAGGAATACCTTTCAGAGTTTCGGCCGTTACAATGCCTGCCTCGGTTTCTATCTGGAAAGCAGGAAGCCGGTCTCCCTCCGACAGTGGTTCTACAACGGTTTCTTCGGTACCCGAAACACATGCAGACAGCAACATTATCAGAAACATGCCGGCCGCAAAACAATAATTACGTATCTTTGCCATCGGAAAAATGTTATTTGAATGTGCACAAATATAATTTTTTTCAAGATAATATGAAATGATTATTTTTACAAATCAAAATATAGACTTAAAATGAAACGTGAACTCATAGAAAACAAAGGTATTCCTGCATCCTTGCTTTGGATACTGGCTATTATTGCCGGGATTTCGGTGGCTAACTTATATTATAACCAGCCGTTGCTTAACCGTATCAGTGAGGATTTTGGCATATCCGAGTTTACTGCTAATCTCATCCCGATGACGACCCAGATTGGATATGCGCTAGGATTGCTGTTTATTATCCCGCTGGGCGACTTATACAACCGGCGAAATATCATCCTGATAAACTTCTGCATGCTGGTGGTTTCACTGCTGGTGATTGCCGTTGCACCCAATATTTACTATGTACTGGCAGCTTCGCTTTTCACGGGAATCTGTTCGGTGATGCCTCAGATATTTATTCCCATCGCAGCCCAGTTTTCTACTCCGGAAACGAAAGGAAAACATGTGGGTATGATTGTTGCAGGACTGCTGACAGGTATTTTGGCCTCACGGGTAGTGAGCGGTATGGTGGGCGAATACTGGGGATGGCGTACCATCTACTACGTGGCTGCCGTGCTCATGCTGCTGTGTATCTTTGTGACGCTGCGTGTCTTGCCCGTCACACCGATTAACTTTAACGGCAGGTACAGACAGCTTATGAAGTCTTTGCTGGAACTGGTTATAAAATACCCGATGCTGCGGGTGTGTGCTGTCCGTTCCGGATTGTGTTTCGGCTCTTTTCTGGCACTTTGGACGTGCCTTGCTTTCAAGATGTCGGGCGAACCTTTTTATGCCGGCAACAATGTAATTGGGTTATTGGGACTTTGCGGAGTAGCGGGAGCACTGACAGCCTCAACCGTGGGAAAATATGTGCGTGTGCTGGGAGTGCGGAAATTTAACTACCTGGGCGGCGGACTTATCTTGCTGGCATGGCTGATTCTGGCTGTACTAGGCAACCGCTATGCGGGTATCATTGCCGGTATCCTGATTATCGACATCGGTATGCAATGCATCCAGTTGAGTAATCAGACGAGTGTGTTCTCACTCGATGCCAAAGCTTCCAACCGCATCAATACGATATTTATGACGACCTATTTTCTGGGGGGCGCATTGGGTACATTTCTGGCAGGAAGCTGCTGGGAGCTGTGGAAATGGAACGGAGTCGTGGGAGCCGGTATTGACCTGACGCTATGCTCCGTACTGATTACCGTATGTATTAAAAACAAAAATTACTGATTATGAACAAACGAAGTATTTATGCCAACGACTGGATGGCGCTGCATCCTTATCAGGCTACTCAACCTTCGGATGCTTTCTATGTTGACCTTTCGAACCATTTGTTTGATGTGTGCGAAATGCCTCAACTGCCGGAAGTTTTCCGGAAAAAGGCTTGCCTGTATATAGCTGCTTATCTGGAAGATATAGTATCCGGCTTGGGCCTGTGGAAAGCTTTTACCCAAGAACAGAAACAACTGTATGGCACGACATTGCCTTTTTACGAAACTGGAGATAACTACTACCCGGATGAAGTGAATATGGAGGATATCTGCTTCCTGCTGTGGAATACGTGGGAAAAAGCGCTCTATAAACATAGCTATATTCATCCGATGAAAGAGGCTATCCGGACTACGGCTCAGCGTATGCTTCCGATTTTGGAAGAAGCGTACGAAACTGCTCCGGAAAATGATTTCCTGCAAGGTTATTTCGACAATTTCAAGGATGAAGCTGATGCGTTGAGAAAGCTCAACTGGCTTTTCGGACATACGTACCTGACAGAGCCTTCTACACAAGCTTACATCGAACAGGTGACACCTAAAGACCGGTTCATCATTCCGGTAGGACCGCATGCGCTCTTCTTGCACGAATGGATAGAAAGACTGGCTGCAGATGGCAGTGTATGGAAAACGCTCAAAGAGTTATACCCACCTACCCCAACTATACCGGCCAGCCAACTGCAAAAGAACAAGGAAATCTATCAGCTTTTTACTGCAGGTACGGGAGGCAGTGATATCGTTTATCTGGATGGATACGACAACCTGAGAGCTTTTCTCACCGGGGTTTTGAAATGGCAGGACGATGATAACCATACGCTTCCTCACATGAAAGCGCACCGGAACTTTATCTTGATGGTAAACGAAGAAAAAGGGATTCTACTGGCTAAAGATATCTGCGAATGCATTGCAGCACCCGGCAATAGTTTATATTCGCAGGAAACAGCCAGCAAGCATGCCTTCCGTCTGCTGACAGAGCCAACGGTATGCCCGCCGGATTTACTGTACCGCTGCATACGGGAAAAATGGCTGCCCGATGCTTGTATTCCTGGAAAGGAATCGACCGACATCGTGCAAAAGCACGCAGACTTTATTGCCCGTCATGCTTTATTATACTATTACAGAGGAGACTGATCATCTCCTCTGTTTTTTATCTGTATCTTTCAGGCTACCAGTCTGCGTGTATACGGGTTTGTATACATCAGGCGTACCCACACCAAACTGAGCCCGAAAGCAAAACAGCTCATCAGCATGATGCGCAGATAGTAGGGTAATCCATAGATGTTGAACAAATCGTAACCTACAAAAACCAATATATAGTGGCAGAGGTATACGCCAAAAGTAAGACGGGCAATGGCAGACAATTGAGGCGAAGAAACGCATTTTATTTTCTGCACAATTACAAACAGGGCAAAAGTCATCATAAAGACATTTATTCCCGAGAAATACCATACGATTTCTAGATATGCGTAATTGCCGGGATAATAATTTTGAGTCAGAATATAACCGTAAGCCGTTATGAAATAGCCTACGACAAACATCGGCACAGTGATAGCCAGCGTTTTCTTCCAACTCCAGTCCAAAGGATATGTCTTTAAATAATAGGCTAATATCAAATAACCTATAAAGCCGGAGAAATAATAAAACGTATGGTATACATTCCAATCGCAGCCACCCAGCAATTCCATATTACCATAGTTTCCCTGGTAGCCCAGCATCGGAGCAAACATTTTAATATAGGGCAAAACTAAAGTCACTCCCCACAGGTTAAGCACAAGCTTAATATCCTTTTTATCGGCCTGTTCCAGCCAGCAGCTTAAAATAGGCATCAGCAGATAAAGTCCTATCAACATATAAAGGTACCATAACGGAACTGTATCCGTATTGAAATTAAAAATAAAGATATACAGCTTGACCAGCAACGAGTGTACCGTATATCCGGCAGCATCCGTAACCGGATTGGCCGATTGCGGACTGACATTTGCAAAATAAAACAATACAGGTAACAAGAGCGACCAGAAAACAAGCGGGATGGCTATACGTCCCAACCGCTTTTTATAAAACTGACGGAGAGTATACTGTCTTCCTACAGGGAGAAGCAAAACCCCTGTCATCATTACAAACAAAGGAACACTGGGACGCATCAGGCTTCCCAATAAAGTACCTGTCAGGAAAGAAGCGCGATTGTTGTCAAACTGAGCCACAAATCCATCGCAACAATGCGAAAAAACGACCATAAAGCAAGCTAAAATACGCAATACATCTATCCATCCTACGTTTTCTCTTCTCACACTAGAAAATGCCATATCATATTTCAATTTAAGATTTAATAACAGTACGAATTTACGATGAACATCTTACAAAACAAAACATATCGTATAAAAAAACCGCCTTATAGCAGAAAAGAATCTGCTATAAGGCGGCATACGATGAAAATCTACAGAAGAGTCTGTCAGAATTCAATAATCAATGACTGACGTGCAGGCAATAACATGTCTTTCGTCAAGTCAACCTCTTTTCCCGTTACCAGTTCCCTTCCTATCCGAGATTGAGAAGTAAGCATACTGTAGTGTGAACTGTCCAATGTCTGCTCAGCATCTTTGCTGTTTACAATAATCAATTCATTTTTACCCTGATTTGTGCGGGCATACAAGTATATTCCATTAGCTGGAATATGATACTTAGTGGTCTTAGTCTCGTTTATCATTTACTATTGTATTGAAAAATCGGGCTCAAAGATAAAGGATAAAAAATGTATGATAATTCATTTTTAAAATAAAATAAGTAAAAATACATACGTTCTTGATTTATATCAAGATTAAAAAAGAGCTGATGTTCATTGCTTTCCCCAAAAAGCATAACAGAACACCAGCTCTTCTACCTATATTATGTATAAAATTACATCAGGAATCCCAGCAATATACCGGCAGCTACAGCCGAACCGATAACCCCGGCAACATTCGGACCCATGGCATGCATCAGCAAATAGTTGGTAGGATCGTATTCCAAACCAATAACTTGCGAGATTCGAGCCGAGTCGGGTACTGCAGATACACCAGCATTACCAATCAGTGGATTAATTTTGTTTTCTTTATTCAAAACCAAATTGAAGATCTTGACAAACAAAACCCCAGAAGTTGTGGCAATCACAAACGACAAAGCTCCTAAGAAGAAAATCTTAATAGAGTCGAAAGTCAGGAACTCGGATGCCTGTGTAGAGGCTCCAACTGTTACTCCCAGCAAAATAGTAATGACGTCAATCAGCGGTCCGCGGGCTGTTTCAGCCAAACGACGTGTCACGCCACTTTCTTTCAACAGATTACCGAAGAAAAGCATTCCCAACAATGGCAAACCTGAAGGTACCAAGAAACAGGTAAGCAACAAACCGATAATCGGGAACATAACTTTCTCTGTATGCGAAACAGCACGTGGCGGTTTCATGCGGATAAGGCGCTCTTTCTTGGTAGTGAGCAGACGCATGATAGGCGGCTGGATAACGGGTACCAGTGCCATATACGAATAAGCCGAAACGGCAATGGCTCCCATAAGGTTAGGCGCCAGTTTAGACGAAAGGAAGATGGCGGTAGGACCATCAGCACCTCCGATAATACCAATGGCACCTGCCTGCATCGGGTCGAAACCTATGGCCAAAGCTATCATGTATGCACCAAAGATACCAAACTGGGCAGCTGCTCCAATCAGCATCAGCTTCGGATTGGAAATAAGTGCCGAGAAGTCGGTCATGGCACCAATCCCCAAAAAGATAAGCGGCGGATACCATCCCGAAGTCACCCCCTGATACAAAATGTTTAATACAGATCCTTCTTCATAAATACCCACCTTGAGGCCGGCCTCCATGTTAAAAGGAATATTACCAATCAGCATACCAAAGCCGATAGGAATCAGTAACATCGGTTCAAATTCCTTTGCAACGGCCAAGTAAATAAACAAAATACCGAAAAGAATCATAATGAGGTGTCCCACGGTAGCATTGTGGAAACCTGTATAGGTCCAGAAATCGGCCAGATTATTTTGTATAAAAGAAATAAACTCACCCATAATCACTCAATTATTATAAGGTCTGTACCTTCCAAAATAGACTCTCCCTTGCTTACATTAATGCTGATTACTTTACCGTCGTGATCTGCTTTAATGTCATTTTCCATCTTCATGGCTTCCAGTATCATCACAGTCTGACCGCGTTTTACCATATCACCTTCTTTTACTTTAATATCCAGAATAACTCCCGGAAGCGGTGACTTGATTCCTACTTTTCCGCCACTTGGAACAGAAGGACGGCTGATTACTGGAGGAGGAGCAGCCGGAGTCGTTGCTGTAGGACGAATTACGGGTTTGATTTTCGGTTTTGCTTCACGCTGAAGTTCTACTGTATAAGCAGTACCGTTTACTTCAACATGGGCAATATTGTCTTCTATATCTCCGACTTGTACTTTATAAAGATTACCGTTAATCTTATATTTATATTCTTTCATGGTTTTGATTCTTGATTAATAAGTTATTTTTTAGGTTGTTCACGCAGCGTGTATATCTTCGAGCTCCATGGTGAGTAGCTTCGTTTTACACGGCTGATGGTCAGAATCGTTTCTTCCACATCATGAACTTCACTCTGTGCTTCGTGCAAAGCCATTGCAATAGCAGTAATGACTTCTCCTGGTGCTTCGCCAAGTTTCTTTTCCTTCGCTTCTTCCTTATCGGTAATACCTTTGGCTTTCATGGCATTCCGCTTACGCAGACTCACTGCAGCCTTTCCGATATAACGGAAACTGATATACAACAGAATCAGTCCGAAGAAAACGACACTCATGGCAGATATAGCCATACCTATTCCTACAGGGTCATGCTTTTCAAACTTATCCATCTTTGGATTAGAATCCATCGTCTGGTTATTGGTACTTGGCGTAACATACTTATCAGCACTTTCACCTTTTACTTCCCACAAATCGCTGGCATCACTAACACGTGCATACGAACAGTCGGCCTGTAACTTGGCAGCAGGAACCACGACCTGATCCAGCAGTTTCTTGCCGGAATCAAATAATCCAATCCAGTTATCACCCTCATTACTCAAAATAAAATTGGTATGGAAAGTTCCTCTTCTGGGTGCACCATCTGCCCAAAACAAAGCATGCTGGCGAGGTTTAACCAAAGTCAGTACATCTCCTTTCGGAATGAAATAACTGACTGTATCGCCCGGAGCAGCGCTTACCTTGAGGTAACATCCGGCCAAATCAGCACTGCTATACGACTGATTGAATATCTCAATCCATCCACTGTGCTTTCCGTAGTCGTCCTGAAAATTATTCTGATTATTTACCAGAACTTCATTGATAACCAGTTTAGGCTTAGCCTTCTGTTCTTTACAAGAACTGAAACCAATCATCAGCAACAGCGACAGGAATAATCCGATTTTATAATTCCTCATAATCGTTTTATTTAAAAATTCGTGATGCGGCTTACAATGGAATATTTCCATGTTTCTTAGCCGGATTGGTTACTTTCTTGGTCTGCAACTGCTGCAATGCACGGATAATGCGGAAACGAGTGTTGCGTGGTTCGATTACATCATCAATATAACCGTACTTCGCTGCATTATACGGATTAGCAAACAGTTTGGTGTATTCGGCTTCTTTTTCGGCCATGAATGCTGCCGGGTCTGCGGCTTCCTTAGCTTCCTTGGCATAAAGTACCTCTACAGCTCCTGCACCACCCATTACGGCAATTTCGGCTGTAGGCCAAGCATAGTTCATATCACCACGAAGTTGTTTACAGCTCATCACGATGTGCGAGCCTCCGTACGATTTACGCAAAGTAACCGTAACTTTAGGTACAGTAGCCTCACCGTAAGCATACAACAGCTTAGCACCATGCAGAATCACTGCATTGTACTCCTGACCAGTACCCGGAAGGAATCCCGGTACGTCTACCAGTGATACAATAGGAATATTGAATGCATCGCAGAAGCGTACAAAACGGGCGCCTTTACGTGAAGCATTGCAGTCAAGTACTCCTGCCAGGAACTTAGGCTGATTGGCCACAATACCCACCGACTGTCCGTTGAAACGTGCAAATCCTACAATAATATTCTTGGCAAAATCACGCTGCACTTCCAGGAACTCACCATTATCTACAATAGCACCTATCACTTCGTACATGTCGTATGGTTTATTAGGACTATCCGGAATAATCTCATTCAAAGAATCTTCCAGGCGGTCAATCGGATCGGTACAGTCCATATAAGGAGGTTCTTCCAAGTTGTTCTGCGGAATATAACTCAACAATTTACGAATCAACGCTAAGCCTTCTTCTTCGGTAGTTGCTGTAAAGTGTGTTACTCCTGAACGGGTAGAATGTACACTTGCACCACCCAGATTTTCCTGACTTACATCTTCGCCTGTTACTGTCTTCACAACCTTAGGACCTGTAAGGAACATATAAGAAGTTCCTTCCATCATCAGTGTAAAGTCGGTCAAAGCCGGTGAATAAACAGCACCTCCGGCACAAGGACCGAAAATACCGGAAATCTGAGGAATTACACCTGAAGCCAGAATATTCCGCTGGAAGATTTCAGCATATCCGGCCAATGCATTAATACCTTCCTGAATACGGGCACCTCCCGAGTCGTTCAGTCCAATGACCGGTGCTCCCATCTTCATGGCCAAGTCCATCACCTTACAGATTTTTAAAGACATGGTTTCGGAAAGAGAACCTGCCGAAACGGTAAAATCCTGTGCAAATACATAAACCAGTCTTCCGTCAATCGTACCATATCCGGTAACCACACCATCACCCAGATAATGCTTTTTGTCCATACCGAAATTGGTACACCGATGTTTCACAAACATATCGAGTTCTTCGAAGCTGCCCTCATCCAACAACATAGCCAGACGTTCGCGGGCTGTATATTTTCCTTTTGCGTGTTGCTTCTCGATTGCTTTCTCACCACCACCCAGACGCGCCTGTGCACGCAGTTCGATAAGCTCTTTTACTTTTTCAAGTTGACTACTCATAGAAATTAGATTTTTATTAGATTGATATGTTTTACAATGAATAAGGCCGGTTTGCAGAAAAATATGCAATCCGCAAACCAGCCTCATCTATCATTTTTCACAAAGTTCGGTTAATATACCCATAGTTGATTTAGGATGCAGAAAAGCTATATTCAGGTTTTCTGCTCCTTTCCGGGGAGCTTTGTCGATAAGCCTTATGCCAGCAGCTTCAGCCTGAGTCAATGCCTCAGCCACTCCGTCTTCGACAGCAAATGCAACGTGATGAACCCCGATGCCTCGGTTTTCAATAAATTTAGCGATAGTACTCTCCGGACAAGTAGGTTCCAGCAGTTCCAACTTAGTCTCACCGCATTTCAAGAATGCAGTCCGAACTTTCTGGTCCTCTACCGTTTCAATATTATAGCATTTCAGTCCCAATACATTTTCGAAATAAGGAAGTGCCTCTTCGATACTTTTTACAGCAATTCCCAAATGTTCTATGTGTGAAATTTTCATGACGATTTGTGTTTTTATATTAAGTATTAAATTAATTGACTCTCATCGCTTGTTGCGCAAAGAAAAGAAAATTGTGCAAAAAAACGAAATCTTTTACCTAAAATCAGACATAAATATATGTTAATAGCTGATTCAGCCACCTCCATTTGCAGCGATACCACCGGCGTATTGAACTTTGTTGGCCGCCAAAACGAAGTAAAAAATTTCGAAAGCCATATTTTTTGAAAGGTAATCCCACATTAATAAATTCAAAATGAAGTTTTCCTATTTCCTTTGCACGCAACATGGCTTTCCATACGGCAAGAGCTCCGGGATACTGCGCATAATACGTCTTATTCAAACCACCGGAAAACAACAGATAAGCCTTTTCTTCATCATAAAAGCAAACGGCTCCTCCTATAATCTTGCCTTTGTAGCGGACTACAAAAATATCCCCCATACCTTCGGATACAATTTCTCTATAAACCTGAATAAAGAAACGAACATCGGGGAAATACTGACGAACTTTCGATGAATAATAACGCTTCAAAAGATTAGCCAATGTTATTACATCCGCTTCATTACGGACAACCTCCATCGTAGCCCCACTCTTCTGTCCATATTCAAGTTGGCGCCTGCGCGTTACATCCATCCATTTGTCAAACTTCTCTTTATGGATAGAATTCCGGATTCGAAGCCATTTTACTGGGAAAAAATTATGTTCTCGAAATATGCGGTAACCAAACAGCGTGTAGCTTAAATTCCGGACCTCTATAAAAAAGGCCTTACCTTGCTGCTGAAAAACCAAATGCGAAAACATCAGCTCGAAAACCTGATTTTTCTCTTTTTCATCAAGACCGAAATATTCTCCCTCACCATATACAACACAACGGCGCATCTGCAGGATATGAATATTGGAAGGACGGTTTACACACAAAAGTTTTGCAACCGGAGAAGCACCGCTAAACGCCACAATAAGCATAGGCTGATAGCCAGGCGTTCTCTCCAGTACATGAAAAAAAGCTGTGGAATGAAAAACATTCTTTCCCGGCAAGGAAGGAATATTATCCGAAGAACAATATGTAGTAAGCCGTATATTCATCGGTATGCAAATTTAAACTTTTTGTTGAGTTTTCTAGCAACAAATGCTATATTTGTGTCGAGAAACAGATTATTTAAGATTATGGAACAATTCAGTGAATTAATCAAGCTAAGACGCAGCATGCGTAAATTTACCGAACAGGAACTCAGCCAGGAAGAAGTAGTAACCTTGATAAAGGCTGCTTTGATGGCGCCATCGTCCAAACGTTCCAACTCCTGGCAATTTATCGTTGTAGACGATAAGGAAACGCTCGACAAACTATCCCGCTGCAAAGAAGCCGGTTCTTCTTTCCTGAAAGATGCTCCTTTAGGTATTGTCGTGACTGCTGACCCGCTGGCCAGTGATGTATGGATTGAAGATGCTTCCATTGCCGCACTCATGATTCAGCTGCAGGCAGAAGACCTGGGACTGGGAAGTTGCTGGATTCAGGTACGCGAACGACATACAGCAACCGGTATGACTTCCGACGAGTATGTACACGGCATACTGGGCATTCCGCTGCAACTGCAAGTATTGTGCATCATAGCTGTCGGACACAAAGGTATGGAACGTAAACCTTTCAACGAAGAGCATCTGCAATGGGAAAAGATTCATATCAATAAATATGGAGGAAAATAACCGTGGCCAGTGCATCAAACCATAACGATACGTACAGAGCTCTGTCTGTTTTCCTCATCCTCACCGGTGTGTTTTACCTGATTGACAAATGGCTGCCTTTCGAGTCTTTGGGAATGGGATGGATTATGCATAAAGACACCATTCTGCTCTTTGCAGCAGCAACCTTCCTGTGGTTCAAGTCCGACAAGTCCGTAGGACTTATTCTGGCAGGAATATGGCTGATTCAGAATATCGGACTGGTGGTTTCTCTTTTAGGACAACTGTCTGCTTTTCTGCTGCCTGCCACACTGCTGCTTATCGGGTTGTTGCTCTACTGGTTTTCAAATAAATAATATAGTATCAAGATGAAAATTGTAATGATTGGAGCAGGAAATGTAGCTACCCACCTGACGCTTGCTCTCCAACAAAAAGAACAAACCATCTTGCAGGTATACAGTCGGACAGAAGTCTCGGCTTCGGCACTGGCTGAACTTGCCGACTGTGCATATACCTGCAACGTACAAGATATCAATGCGGATGCCGACCTGTACATTGTTTCGGTAAAAGACAGTGTTCTGTCCGACCTGCTTCCACAGATTGTCCGCATCAATTCCAATGCCTTGTTTGTTCACACAGCCGGCAGTGTCCCTATGGATATCTGGAAGGGACTTACACATCGATACGGAGTATTATACCCGATGCAGACATTCAGCAAACAACGTCCTGTAGATTTCGATAAAGTTTCTTTTTTTGTCGAAGCAAACACTCCGGAAGACGAACAACTTTTAATGAACCTGGCACACCTTCTGAGCAACCATGTGTATCCGGCAACCTCCGAGCAGCGACGATACCTGCACATAGCAGCTGTCTTCGCCTGCAACTTTGCCAATCACATGTATGCCATCAGCAGCTACCTGCTCACTGAGCACCAGTTGCCTTTCAAAGCCATGTTTCCGCTTATCGATGAAACAGCCCAAAAGATTCACCAACTGAGTCCGGTAGATGCCCAGACTGGTCCGGCCCAAAGAGGAGACTGCAACATTATGAACAGTCATCTGCAATTACTTGAAGCCTATCCCGAACTCCAGCAAATCTATAAAAGTCTAAGCAAGAATATTCAACAATATAACCTACTGAAAGACCATGATTGATTACGATTTAAAGAAAATAAAAGCACTCTTTTTTGATGTGGACGGTGTATTGAGTGCCGAAACTATCGGTATGGACGCTAATGGCGACCCGATGCGTACGGTAAACATCAAAGACGGATATGCCCTGCAGCTTGCTGTTAAAGCAGGACTGCACATTGCCATCATTACCGGCGGTAAGACCGAAGCCATACGCAAACGTTACGAAGGCCTTGGCATCAAAGACATTTTTCTGGGAGCTGCGGTGAAGACCAAAGAATACCAGCTGCTACTGGACAAATACCAGCTCTCTCCCGAAGAAGTGCTTTACATGGGAGACGATATCCCCGACTATGAAGTGCTCCGCCTGGTGGGACTTCCCTGCTGCCCGGCTGATGCTGCTCCCGAAATCAAACAAATATGCAAATATATTTCACACCGCAACGGAGGCTATGGCTGTGGACGCGACGTAGTAGAGCAGGTATTGAAAGCTCACGGCAAATGGATGTCGTACAGTGAAGCTTTCGGATGGTAACCCCGCTAAAAAAGAAAAGTTATGCTAAACAATCTCGAGAAATACCATGTAATATTGGCATCCAATTCTCCGCGGCGCAAAGAACTGCTGGCCGGTTTGGGAATTAAATACGAAGTCCGGGTACTGGACGGAATAGACGAATCTTATCCGCCGCACCTGTCGGGAGAAGAGATTCCGGTACACATTGCCTGCCAGAAAGCTGCCGCCTATCAAAAGACACAGGCTGAAAACGAACTGATTATTACAGCCGACACCATTGTTTACCTGGATGGAAAAGTTTTGGGAAAGCCTCATGACGAAAAAGAAGCATACGATATGCTCCGCAGTCTGTCGGGCCGTACTCATCAGGTTATTACCGGCGTATGCCTTACTACCACCCGGACTCAGCACTGTTTCGCTTCGGTCACCGAAGTGACTTTTGATGAACTGACCGATGAAGAAATTCAGTTCTATGTCGAACACTACCGCCCGATGGACAAGGCCGGTGCTTACGGCATTCAGGAATGGATAGGATATATCGGTGCCAAGAAACTGACCGGAAGTTATTTCAATGTGATGGGACTTCCCATTCAGCGTCTGTATCAGGAGCTGAAAAAAATGAATCTCTGATTTATTTTTCACGAAATACAAAAAGGACATCTTTCCTGCACACGTCAACGGAAAGATGTCCTTTTTGTTTTATTCATGCTTGTCGGTCTTTGTTTCCACCCTCTCAGCACTGCGCATGCTGAACTCACACCCGCAATATTGCTGATTGTAGAAATCGTACTCCTTGATAATCGCAATACGCCGCTCGCTAAGTCCGCCTTTGCGCCAGTTTTGATCCCACCATACCACATCCGGATAGAAGCTCACGGCGTAGGCTCCCGCCTCATTTATCTGCTCCAGACTTTTCCAGCGCGAAGAAGCCAGTGTCGTAGTTATCACCGTAAAGCCATGCTCGTGTGCATAACGGGCCGTATCCTTCAGACGCATCTTAAAACACTTCAGGCATCGCCCTCCCCGCTCCGGTTCCTGCTCCAGCCCTTTCATTTCACATTGCCAGGCCGTGTGGTCGTAATCAGCATCCACAATGTCCAGTCCCAGCGACTCGGCATAACGCATACATTCGTCTTTGCGAATCAGGTATTCCTCCAGCGGGTAAATATTGGGATTGCAATAATAAATGGTAGGACGAATCCCGTGCTGTAACAGACACTCGATAATAGCAGACGAACAAGGAGCACAGCAAGTATGCAGCAATACCTTGTCCGCACCGCCAGGTACCACCAGTTCAAATTTCTTTTTTTTCATCATTCCCCTAATTTCGTAAAACGACAAAATGCAGCAAGCCCCATCCTGCGATGGCCCTGCCGCACTTTTATAGTATTATTATCGAAAAAAATCAGAAACAACCTGTGTTTGAAGGGAACAATGGACGCAGATAATCCGGTATCTCCACTCCGTCACGGCGTATGCCTTGCAAGCAAGCCAAGCCACTGGCAGTAAGCGTAAAATACATCTGACGTTTATCCTTCTCGCCCAACTGACGGACAATAAGCTCCCGCTGTTCCACAGCACGAATAATCTTCGAGGTATGCGAAGCAGCCAGTCCCGTACGCTCTACAATCGTACTTGCTGTCACCGTCTCGCTGCCGATGCTGCAAAGCACCATTGCCTCGTTCAGTGAAACCCCGTGTGCAGCAATCAGACTGTTTTCCAATTCTGTCATCGCCTTAACCAAGTCGCGCATCACACAAATGCATTCTATTTTCTCCATACAATTCCAATCAAATAAATAAGTTCAAATTAGCCTGTTCGGCACGTTCCATGTAAGTAGCCACACCACCTACCGTAACATTGTCAAGCAGTTCTTTCCGCTTCACTCCCATCACGTCCATCGACATCTGGCAGGCTATAAACTCTACGCCATTGGCTATAGCCTGAGCACGCAACTGCTCCAGCGAATCCACTCCCTTACGGTTCATCAGGAAGCGCATCATTTTCGCTCCCATGCCACCCATATTCATTTTAGACAGCTTGAGGTGTTGCGAATCAGACGGAAGCATCCATCCGAACATCTTGCCAAAGATATCTTTTTTTACGTTTGGTTTAGCTACCTTCTTAATAACATTTAACCCCCAGAAGGTAAAAAAGATAGAAACTTTCTTTCCCGTTGCTGCCGCGCCGTTGGCCAGTACAAACGTAGCCAATGCCTTATCGAGGTCATCACTGAACATGATGAAAGTCTTTCCATCGCTTCCTGCCACCGGTTTCACTGCTTCGGCACTGCAAGGCGTACTTTTCTCGACCAGTACCTTACAGACTCCAGACTCAGCCTTTGTGGAAAGGAACTTATTACCGGTTGTACGGCACCATGCCTCAGCATCTCTAGGGAAGCCTGCATCCGTAGCACGAATCTCCAGACGTTCGCCCGGTTTCAGTCCATCCATAGTCGATTTCAGTTTCAGAATCGGACCGGGACACTGGATGCCGCAAGCATCTACTTTCACCACCTGTGTCTGTGCATCTGCAACTACCGAACAAGCGCATGCAGATGTACCTGCCTCATCACAACCGTTATCTGCATCGGGTAAACAGACTGGCGTAACGGCCGCCTTGTATGTCTTCAATCCACCTATCAGGTTGCGTACTTTTTTATAACCCAATCCTTTCAGGATATTAGATGCCAAATAGCCACGCAAACCTACACCGCAGAACACGTATACCGGCTTGTCTTCAGGAATTTCGCGATAACGCTCACGCAAGTCGTCCAGCGGAACATTGATTGCCCCCGGAATGCTTCCTAATGAAAATTCGTCCGGCGTACGTACATCCACCAGCGTTACCTTGGTGGTATCGGCTGCCTGCATTTCTCTCCAGTACAGAGGATTCATCTTTCCCGACAAGATATTGCCGGCCACATATCCTGCCACAGCAACCGGGTCTTTGGCCGACGAAAAAGGAGGAGCGTAGGCGTGCTCCAGTTCCATCAGGTCGTATACCGTTCCCTTGTGCTTAATCACCAGTGCCAGCTCGTCGATGCGCTTGTCCACTCCGTCGTATCCCACAATCTGGGCTCCGTAAAGCTGACCGGTAGCCGGTGCAAATACGACTTTAATAGCCATCTGTAAAGCTCCCGGATAATATCCCGCATGCGAGCCCGAATGGATAGTTGCCGAAAGGTAGTCAATGCCCATCTGTTTCAACCGTTTTGCTGCCAGACCTGTCGATGCAACCGTCATGTCGAATACCTTTGCAATAGAAGTTCCTATCGCACCCTCGTATTTCACTTTGTTTCCGAAAACCATATTGTCGGCAACAATACGCGCCTGTCGGTTGGCCGGACCAGCCAGATAGTTCAACCACGGCTTGCCTGTAACCGGATGCGGATACTCAATGGCATCACCCACCGCATATACATCCTCGACCGAAGTCTGCAAATATTCGTTCACCGCAATTCCTTTCATCTCACCCAAAGCTATACCCGCTTCCTGAGCCAGACGTGTTTCCGGACGTACACCTATCGAAAGAATCACCAAATCAGCATGCACACGGATACCCGATTTAAAGACAACCGTTACTCCTGTTTCTTCCGGTTCGAAAGCCTCTACAGCCTGCTCCAGATACAAGCGGACCCCCTTCTGCTGCAAATGCTCGTGCACCAGCGAAGCCATGGAATAGTCTATCGGTCCCATCACCTGATTGGCCATCTCTACGACTGCCACTTCCGAACCAGCCTCCTTCAGATTCTCGGCCATTTCCAGTCCGATAAATCCGGCACCTATAATCACCGAATTCTTCACCTTGTTCTGCTGCAGATAAGTCTTGATTCTGTCGGTATCATTCACATTACGCAATGTAAAAATACCCTTGCTGTCAATCCCCTTCAACGGCGGACGGACTGGAGATGCTCCCGGCGACAGAAGCAGTTTGTCGTATTGCTCCGTATATTCCTTGCCATCCGTGCAGCGTACGGTCACCGTCTTTTCGGCAACATTAACCGCGGTCACTTCCGAGCCTGTACGTACGTCGATATTGAAACGCTTGCCAAAAGCCTGCGGTGTCTGTACAAACAGGCGGCTGCGGTCTTCTATCACTCCACCTATATAATAAGGCAATCCACAGTTTGCATACGAGATGTATTCTCCCTTTTCGAACAAAACGATTTCTGCCTCTTCTGTATTTCTTCTGATACGTGCTGCAGCCGTTGCTCCACCAGCTACTCCACCTACTATAACATACTTCAAACCCATAATATCATATATTAGCTGATTACTTCAAATTTATTTTCCTCTATGAAATTTTTCGCAAATAAAAATAAATATTTCCATTCTAGAAAATTTCCATGAGAAAATATTTCATTTTTAACATAAGTTATCCTGAGAAGAAATACTTCTTAAAACTACACCTCCTAAAATCTGTTTTGTCTGTTTTTTCATCAATCTTTTCAAGTTTTTAAAGCCAAAACCACTTTAAAGAAAAAAAACAGTATATTTGTAAAAATTGTAGCATATATTATGTAAGCTTTACAATTTACTAACCCTAAATGTAATATCATTTATAAAAGAATCTATTTATGAGAAAAAAACAAATTCTAGTTCCATTCTTCACAGCGGCTCTACTGCTCTTTTCTGCCTGCGAAGAAAAACTGGTAGACCATGTCAACTTAGTGCCTCAAGCCGTTTCAGTAGATATCCAAAACGGTTCGCTACCGCTCAATTCACTGAAAAGCATACAAGTACCCGATGACTGGAAAGCGACAGCAACTCATTTTGCTGAAAAATTAAGTAAAACAGCTCATCTTACTCTCTCGGTAGGAACCAACAATGCTCCCATTACCATCCTCAAGAATACAAACTTGGATAAAGAAGCATACAAACTGGAAATTACAACCAGCGGAGTTACCATTGAAGCAAATAGCATACAAGGATTGAACCATGCTTTATCAACCTTGCATCAGCTGATTCTGACAGCAACCAACGAAAAGTTGCCCGTGCTGACTATCAATGACAAACCACGCTTCGGCTATCGCGGACTGATGCTGGACTGTAGCCGCCACTTCTGGACAATAGACAATCTGAAAGAAACCATAGACCAGATGGCATTCTTCAAGCTCAACACACTGCACATGCACCTGACAGACAATAATGCCTGGCGTCTGGCAATGGACAAATATCCGCAACTGACTGAAAGAGGTACATACTATTACGATTATCCGGAAATGTCCGGCAAATATTATAGTAAACAAGAGCTGAAAGAGTTAGTACAGTATGCTCAAGAACGCGGTGTGGAAATCATTCCGGAAGCCGACCTGCCAGGGCACTCTACCGCACTGCTGGCTGCACTGCCCCAACTTTCGTGTAATGGTGGAACATTCGAAGCTTATCCCGAAGAAAGACCTTACAGCAAACGCAAGCGTGGTGCAGAAAACATGATTTGTGTCGGCAATCCGGAATCGCTGAAGTTTGTAGAAGATGTAGTCAACGAACTGACAGAAATCTTCCCTTCGCAATACATTCACCTGGGAGGCGATGAAGTTCCTACCCACACTTGGGAAAAATGTCCGAAGTGCCAGGCGCTGTACAAACGCGAAAAGATGACACAACCCGGAGAGCTGCAAGACTATTTCACCCGCAAGGTCAGCGAAATCGTCCGTGCCAAAGGCAAGACCATGATTGGCTGGGATGAAATAAACGACCGCAACGCTGCTACTCCCGAAGATATACTTACTGTATGGAGAGACGAAGGTACTCCCAACCAGCTGAAAGCACTGGAACGGAACATTCCGGTCATTATGTGTCCGCAGCACGGCTGTTACTTCGACTGGGGATATGCCGGAAACTCTACTCGTAAGGTATATGAGTGGGACCCCGTTCCCGAAAACATCGGTGCCGACAAGCTGCCGCTTATCAAAGGTGGACAGGCTGCCCTGTGGACCGAACGTATTTCTACGCAAGACCGTGTAGAATGGATGCTCTACCCACGTATTTGTGCACTGGCCGAAGTTTTCTGGTCGCCAAAAGAAAGCCGCAACTGGGACGACTTCTATCAACGCATCACTCAATATTATCCGATTATGGAAAAACTGGGCATCAACTATTATGAGGACGATGCACTGAATGAAAAAGAATTTGTCCCAAGCGAAGAAAAACCAGCTTTGATACGCCACGCCTTCATCGAAACAAATATCCCGGGTTCTCCACTTTATCATGCCGAATATGCGTTCGACGGCAAGACAAATACTTTCTTCTGGGGAGGTGTTTCAGTGGGCAAGGAACATTATTTCAGCATCATTCTGGGTGAACCGACCAAGGTGAACGAAATCAATGTCATCACAGGCGACTCGAAAGACTATATCACCAAGGCCGACCTGCTGATTAGCACAGACGGAAACACATTCGAAAAAGTAGGTCAGTTTAACGACTTGGGCGAGGCTTCTGCCAAGCTGGATGGCAAGACCATCAAGGCCGTAAAAATTCAGGTTACCGAACAGCACACCTGCTGGCCTATCATTAAGGAAATCATCCTGAAATAACTAAAAGCATAAAACAATTAAAGGCTGTAATGCACGACTAAGGTCAACGCATTACAGCCTTTTTTATTATTGCGGTTCCTAAACAATTCCGACAAAACCGGTGAGTTTCCTACTTTTCACAGCAAAGAGGCAGTTTCAGCATTACAAAGATAAACCTTGTTTATAGCTGTAACACACTTGCGGCATTGCAATGATAAACTCAGAACGAACCGGGAAGTTGACTATGCCTGAACTTTCTCCAGTGCAATACCCAGCACGGCAGCCAGTCCCTTGCCATAGTTTTCGTCGGCTTTCAGACAGTTCTTGATGTGACGGATTTTTATTTCCTCAGGAATGTCGCCCATGGCTCTGGCGGTATTTTCGAACAATACCTGCTGCTGTTCGGGAGACATCAGGCGGAACAAGTCGCCTGCCTGTGAATAATAGTCGGCATCATCTTCGCGGAAATCCCACTGATAAGCAGCGCCGTCCAGTTCCAAAGGCGGTTCCTTATACTCGTTCTGATGCTGCCACTCGCCGAAGCTGTTGGGTTCGTAACCGATGGTCGAGCCATGGTTTCCGTCCACACGCATCATGCCGTCTCTGTGATACATATTGAGGAACGGACAGCAGCTTCTGTTCACCGGAATCTGATAATGGTTTACGCCCAGACGATAGCGCTGCGCATCACCGTAGGAGAACAAGCGTCCCTGCAACATGCGGTCGGGCGAGAAGCTGATACCCGGCACGACATTGGTCGGATTGAAAGCAGCCTGCTCTACATCTGCAAAATAGTTTTCGGGATTACGGTTCAGCTCGAGCACACCCACTTCGATAAGCGGATACTGTTTCTGCGACCATACCTTAGTCAGGTCGAACGGATTGAACGGACACTGTGCTGCCTGCTCTTCTGTCATGAGCTGCACAAACATCGTCCATCTAGGATAATTACCCTTTTCAATACCGCATAGGCAAGCGCATCATCCCTACCGAAGCCGGACGTGCTTTTCTGCCCTACGCCAACAAGGTCATCTGCGAAGCCGAAAGCGGCAAACAGATTATCCGTGGCCTGAAAGGTGTGGAGCATGGCAAGCTGCACATTGGTGTAACCTACAGTCTGGGCCCCCTGCTGCTTGCAGCCTTGCGCATCTTTACAAAAGTTTATCCCAAGATACAAGTAAGCATTACCTTTGCCACCTCGGAAGAATTGCTCAAGCAACTGGAGAACAACGAACTGGATTTCGTACTATCCTTTCACCCTGAAGGAATGCTTGAACCGGTCGATGCTATCCCACTCTTCTCTTCCCGCCTCTGCTTTGTAGTCCATGAATCGCATCCGCTGTCCAACCTTTCGGCCATAACGCTAAAGCGCCTGTCGCAGACTCCCCTCATCCTGCCGGCACACGGATTCGCTACCCGGAAAAAGATAGACATGCTCTGTCGTCAAAACCACCTCAGTCTAAACGTCGGCATCGAAATCAACGATGTACATACCATCCTGCATGCCCTGTCGGACGGGAATTGGGGAACCATACTCACCCAGACAGCCGTTCAGGACGAAGCCCGCCTGGTACAGATTCCCTTGCTGTGTGCCGACAAGCTTACCTCACAAGGATTCCTGTTCTGGCCCAATGGCACTTACCGCAAAAAATCGGCACTGGCCTTTGCCGAAATCCTCCGGAAAATTCCTAACGAGTTGTAACATTTGGGGATTTTATAGAAGAGCATTCCATGAATTGGCAGGAATTATGTACATTTGCATAAATTTATAATGAAGCAGATATGCAGACCGACGTAGAAAAAACATACGCTGTTCCTGATTTATCCCATTCGATGGGAGAACATCTGGGCATAGAATTTATTACTGTCAACGAAGGATTTGTAAAGGCTACCATGCCGGTAGACGAGCGCACCTGCCAGCCTTTTGGGGTATTAAACGGAGGGGCTTCACTGGCATTGGCAGAGATTGTAGCCGGACATGGATCAGTGCCTTTGTGCTCGGAGCACGAAATGCCGTGCGGCATCCAGGTAAGTGCCAGCCACCTGCGGATGGTACCTGTAGGAACTTACGTAGAAGCTACCGGACGCCTCATCCATCGCGGAAGAACGTCCCACTTGTGGAACGTCGATATTACCACTCCCGACGGCAAGCTAGTTTCGACAGCCCGCATTGTGAACCAAATAGTAAAAAAACGCCCATGAATTTACCGGAAAAAGATATACATTTACTGATAGACCGGCTTACGGCCAGCCAAAGAAGTTTTGCCATCTATCGCCTGCCGTGGACAGACGAGCCTGTCTTTGTCATGCAGGAAAGCGAAGAAACCGAAAAGTTGTACGATTTGCCCTCACTGAACGGTAAAACAGGTTTTGTCATAGCTCCTTTCCTTCCTTCGGAAAAACATCCTGCTGCTCTTATTCATGCGGATTTAAAAGCCTGCGGATGGGAAGCTATCACCCGGCAACTTCACGCACTGAACATTACTGAAACTGCAACAGACAACTTACCGACAGCCGACGCAGAGGTGGCCATCCGGGAAGAAAGTGCATTGAAACAACAATACGAAACAGCATTCAACAAATTTATCGCTCCCCTTCAAAAAGGGACTTTCCAGAAACTCGTCCTATCCAGACAGGCAACCCAGCCGCTGCCGGCTGATTTTTCGCCCTTGAGCACTTTTGTCACTGCCTGCAACAGCTATCCCCGAATGATGATTTCGCTGTGTCACACGCCGGTGACAGGTACCTGGATTGGCTCGACACCCGAAATTATTCTGAGCGGACATCAGGATGCCTGGCAAACAGTAGCGCTGGCGGGCACCATGCCGATGCAAGGAGAAACAATGCCTACCGAATGGAGCCGCAAGAACCAGGAAGAACAGGCTTTTGTGAGCGATTATATCCGGAAAATCATCAAAAAATTTGGCAGCAAGCCTTCCGAAAAAGGTCCTTATACGGCTCGTGCCGGACAACTGGTACATTTGAAAACGGACTTTCACTTCACACTGAAACAGACCAACCAGCTGGGTGAGCTGCTGGATGCCCTGCATCCTACTCCGGCGGTATGCGGACTCCCCAAAGCTGAAGCATACGAATTTATCACTCAAAACGAAGGATACGACCGGAGCTATTATTCGGGCATAATCGGATGGCTGGACCCGGAAGGCGACACCAGTCTGTATGTCAACCTGCGCTGCATGAAAATAGGTCGCTCGTGTACGACGCTTTTTGCGGGCGGAGGTATTCTTCCATCGTCTACTGCCGACACGGAGTGGGAAGAGACTCAGCATAAAATGAATACAATGAGAAGAATCTTATAATAGAAAGAACATGTATACAGACAAGAAAAATATTCTGCAACTAGCAGCTTTACTGAAAGCGCACGGCATACATAAAATTGTGCTATGCCCCGGCAGCCGCAATATTCCCATCGTACAGACGCTGGCCAATATTCCCGAATTTACCTGCTACCCGGTAACGGATGAACGCAGCGCGGGATTCTTTGCGCTGGGACTGGCGCTGCACGGAGGCTCACCGGCTGCTGTGTGCTGTACTTCGGGCACGGCGTTGCTCAACTTGCATCCGGCTGTTGCCGAAGCCTATTACCAGCAAGTTCCTCTGGTGGTAATCTCGGCCGACCGACCTGCTGCGTGGATTGGGCAGATGGACGGACAGACACTGCCTCAACCGGGAGTTTTCGGTAGCCTGGTAAAGAAATCGGTGAATTTGCCCGAAGTGGTTTCGGATGAAGACGAATGGTACTGTAACCGCCTCATCAACGAAGCACTGCTGGAGCTGAACCATCATGGCAAAGGACCGGTGCATATCAATGTTCCTATCAGCGAACCGTTTTTCCTGTTGCCGGAGACACAGCTTCCCGAAGCACGTGTCATCACCCGCTATCAGGGCCTGAACATCTACGATAAAGACTATCAGCCTCTGATTGACCGGCTGAACAAATATCAGAAACGAATGGCTGTGGTGGGACAGATGAATCTGATTTATCTGTTCGACAAGCGCTATACCAAGATGCTTTATAAACATTTTGCCTGGTTCAGCGAGAACATCAGTAACCGCACGATTCCCGGCCCTTCCATCCGCAACATCGAGCCGCTGCTCTGCTCCATGAATTTCGAAATGCAGGAGAAAATGCGTCCCGACTTACTCATCACGTATGGAGGACACATCATCTCCAAACGGCTTAAAAAGTTCCTGCGCAAGCATCCGCCTCGGGAACACTGGCACATCTCGCCCGACGGGGAAGTATGCGACTTGTATGGCTCACTGACAACGCTGATTGAAATGGACCCGTTCGAGTTTCTGGAAAAGATAGCGCCACTGATGGAAAACCGCACACCGGAGTATCCGCGCCAATGGGAAAGCCTGTCGAAAGCAATTCCGCAGGCGCAACTGGAATACTCGGAAATGAGTGCCATCGGCAAGGTTATCGAACATTTGCCTGTTCCTTCGTCATTGCATCTGGCCAACAGTTCTACGATACGCTATGCACAATTGTTTGAAGCTCCTGCCGATGTAGAGATTCTTTCCAACCGGGGAACGAACGGTATCGAAGGTTCACTGTCGACTGCCATCGGCTACGCTGCCGGCTCGGACAAACTAAACTTCATCCTGATAGGCGACCTGAGTTTCTTCTACGACATGAATGCGTTGTGGAATCCAAACTACGGAAGCAACATCCGCATCTTGTTGCTGAACAACAGCGGCGGTGAGATATTCCATGCACTTCCGGGACTGGAACTGCACGACAATGCACGCCGCTTCGTTACGGCTACGCATCAGACATCCGGCAAGGCTTGGGCAGAAGACCGGGGTTTCGAATACCTGTCGGCACACAACGAAGAAGAGCTGAATGCAGCTGTGGCACGGTTTACGGAAGCTTCGATCACCAGCCGACCTATTCTGCTGGAAGTATTTACAGACAAAAACCGTGACATCGAACTTTTAAAAGCATATTATCATAACCTAAAAAAATAACAACGATATGGCACAAAGAGAATGGAAAACCATAAAAGAGTATCAGGATATTCTTTTTGAATTCTACAACGGTATTGCCAAAATTACAATCAACCGTCCGCGATACCGCAATGCGTTTACTCCGACCACTACAACCGAAATAAGCGATGCGCTTTATTATTGCCGCGAATGTCAGGACATCAATGTAATTGTACTGACGGGTGCAGGCGACAAGGCTTTCTGCAGCGGTGGAGACATGCACGTCAAAGGCCATGGAGGCTATGTGGGAACAGACGGAGTGCCCCGACTGAATGTGCTGGATGTACAGAAACAGATTCGCTCTATCCCTAAACCGGTTATTGCCATGGTCAATGGTTATGCCATTGGTGGAGGACATGTACTGCACGTAGTATGCGACCTGACCATCGCTTCCGAAAATGCAATCTTCGGTCAGACAGGACCTCGTGTAGGCAGTTTCGACGCCGGCTTCGGTTCTTCCTACTTGGCACGCATCGTCGGCCAGAAGAAAGCACGCGAAATCTGGTTCCTCTGCCGCCAGTACTCGGCTCAGGAAGCACTCGAAATGGGTCTAGTAAACAAGGTAGTTCCTTTCGACAAGCTGGAAGATGAAGTTGTGGAATGGGCAGAAACCATGATGCAGCACAGTCCGCTTGCCCTGCGTATGATTAAAGCCGGTCTGAATGCCGAGCTGGACGGACAGGCCGGTATCCAGGAACTGGCTGGTGATGCAACGATGCTTTACTACATGACCGAAGAAGCTCAGGAAGGTGGCAAGGCATTCCTCGAAAAGCGTAAACCAGACTGGTCGAAATATCCTAAATTCCCCTGATTCATTCACTAACCAAAATATATTTAAACGATCATGAAAAACTTATGGATTTTAGTGCTTTGCCTGTTTGCCGCAACAGCAGCACAAGCACAAAACCTGGCAAAAAAACTGAAAAAAGCGCAAGCTATTGAAGTCACTTACCAATCGGTATACAAAGGTAAAGTACGTCCGGGAAGCAATATGGTAATGACAGTTTCGGGCGACCAGGTAAAACTGCAACCTCAAGGCGGTGAATCGAAAGGATTTGCCAAAGAAACCAGCTACATAGATTACAGCTGCCGCCGTGCTTATAAATTGGCTGAGCTGCCTAACCAGGAGGTTATCTCATCGGTTACTCCGTTCGAGTATGGCGAAGGTTTCAAAGAAGTAGGTCAGGATAAATTCCTGGGACTGAACTGTAAAATTGTCCGCACTATCCTGCGTTCCAATACCATCGATGTATGGTATACCAACGACATTGCCTTCCGTGGAACACCACAGGCCAATGTGGGTGTGCCCGACGGACTGGTATTGCGTGTCATCCGTAACGGTGATACCGTTCAGGAAGCATGTGCTATCAACGGCTTGAAAAAAACGGAACAACTGCTTCCTGCTGACTGGGGACAGATTCTGGACCCATCGGATTATCAGTATGCCATCAACCAGAGTGGTGTGATTACTGTTCCTGTTTTCGACCAGGACCGTATCTGCTTCAACAACGGCAAATTGCCGGAACAGTTGCAGGACGGTGTGCTATACAGTGCCGGCGGAGGTACTATCATTCTGAAAAAAGTAAAACTTCCGGAAGATATTGCCAACAGAGCTATTTTTGTAGAAACTGTTCAGTACTCGGATGGTGATGCTTACGACCGTACCGGTTCTGTATTTGTAGTTCCGACAGACAAAGCACAATCTTTCCTGGATGCTATGCGTGACCTGAAGAGTGTTCCTTCATTCAAATCGGATAAAGATTACCCAGGTCTGATTTCTACAGAAGGCTATGATGTACCGGTAGAACTGATGCGTTTCTTTACCGGATTCGGTGTACGCAGCTATAACCACAACAAAGTACCCGGACAAGACTGGGTAGACTCTGTATTGTATAAAACAGAAGTAACTGCACTTGCACAGCACTTGAAAGGTGAAGCATGGATTGGTGCCTACATCGGCAACTGGGATGCGAAAGGACACCGTGTTTCTGTAAAACTGAAATACTATCCTGACGGTGAAGGCAAACAGCTGAAATCTGTTCCTCTTTTCAACACTGTAAACTACATGGAACAGGCCGGACAGGAATATCCTGTATTCTTCGGCAAAGAACCGCTAAAGGTTAAATTTACCTTGAAAGAACCTGCTAAGAATGCACGTCTGTACTATCTCACAACCGGTCATGGCGGCTGGGGCAACGGTGATGAGTTCAACCAGAAACCTAATACCATCTATCTGGACGGTCAGAAAGTAATCTCATTCATTCCATGGCGTGACGATTGTGGTACTTACCGCAACTGGAACCCTTGCTCGGGTAACTTCTCTAACGGACTTAGCTCATCGGATTTAAGCCGTTCTAACTGGTGTCCGGGTACAGTAACCAATCCGGAATACATCTACCTGGGCGACCTGGAAGCTGGTGAACATACCATTTCTGTAGAAATACCTCAGGGTGCTCCCGAAGGTGGCAGCCTCAGCTACTGGTGCATATCTGGAACACTGATTTACTAATTCCTAAAGCACACAATACAAAGAATCCTTCCCTGCCTTTTCAACTGAAAAGAGCAAGGAAGGATTTCTTTTTTTAAGTTTAAAACCAGGATTTACTTCTTAAAAAGTAATCCGTTTACATACACGTCGTGGTCATTCTGACCATACATGGCAACAGCACTCCATTCGAAGTTCTGTTTGATTCTCCTGAAGAATCTTTCTACCTTTTTCATAATTGTTACCTGAAAATTAAAAACGATTACCTAAAATAAAACTAAACCTGCTATATGCTATCAGAAAATCGTATGATACGATTTATGAATTCAGAAAAAATAGGTAAAAATAAATTGAGGAAGGGGATAAATTTTGCCGAAAACGATAAACCGGCATATACGGGATAGAGGAATATCCCTTTGAACACCAGCAAAGGTAAGCTATAACAACCATATAAAAAAGCTTTCTGCCCGTTTTTCACTAATACACAGCATATTATTGATTTAAATCAACATCTATAGAAATAAAATTAAACTCATAAAATCTAAAAAAAGATACATGCCGAATGTTCCTTCGCAACAGAATCCCTAAATTTACACCCAAATCAACTATTTAAGAAAACGTATTATGCCACACATTTTGGTTATAGAAGACGAGAAACGGGTTGCTGATTTGCTCCAGATGGGACTGGAAGAAAGCGGATACCAAGTAACAACGGCCGATAACGGCATTTCCGGTTTACGTCTTTTCCTCAGTGAGAAGTTCGACTTGGTAATTTCTGATATCATTCTTCCCAAGATGGGAGGTATCAAGCTGTGTAAAGAAATACGCCAGAATAATCCGCATATCCCTATATTGATGCTGACTGCTCTAGGATCTACCGACGACAAACTGGAGGGATTTGACGCCGGAGCCGATGACTATATGGTAAAGCCATTCGACTTCAGAGAGCTTCTGGCCAGAATAGCCATTTTACTGAAACGCAGGAGTATGCCTGAACAGCCGGTTTCCGATAACTTGCAATATGCTGATTTATGCATAAACCTGAAAGCTAAAACGGTAACCCGCCAGCATATCCCCATCAAGCTGTCGCCCAAAGAATACGAGCTACTGCTTTACATGACCAAGCATGCAGAACAGGTGGTTTCGCGCACGGAAATTGCAGAAAACGTATGGCAGACCCACTTCGATACCGGAACTAATTTTATCGATGTATATATCAATTATCTGCGAAAAAAAATTGACAAAGAATTCAGTCCGAAACTCATCCACACCCATACGGGCATAGGATTTATTCTCACTACCCAGCCATGACCATCAAAACCAAGCTCACCTTTCAGTATACTGCCGTTACAGCCTGTGTGTTCTTACTCACCATGTTTGCCATTTATGCATACAGTGAACACACACAGAGCAACTCCTTCTTCCGCTACCTGCAACGAGAAGCCGTGACCAAAGCACATCTGTATTTAAGCGGAACTGTAACGGCTGAATCCATGCAGTCGGTCTATCTGAACAACCGGAAATTTATTGACGAGGTGGAAGTTGCTCTTTACAAACTTCCGTTCGAAATGGTATACCATGATGCCGTGCAGATTGACAAAATTAAGGAAACACCGGAACTGCTGGAAAAGATTCACAAGCAGCGAGAAGTGCACTTCTATCTGGACGATTATCAGGCTATCGGCATGTGCTACAGCTATCAGGGAAATGAATATCTTGTCACAGCCGCAGCATACGACGGATATGGCTATGCGCACCTGCACTCCCTGCAGGAGATGTTGCTCATTTTATCTATCATCGGACTCACCATACTGTTCGCCGTAGGCTATCTGCTGGCACGCAGTGCGCTGTCACCGGTTAAAGTGATTGTCAGTGAAGCAGCCACAATTTCGGCCAGCAATATCAGTCAGCGGCTGCCGGTAGGCAATCAGAAAGACGAACTGAGTGAACTAAGTACGACGTTCAATAAAATGCTGGACAATCTGGAAAAAGCTTTCCGTTCACAACAGTTGTTTGTCAGCAACGTCTCGCACGAACTGCGCACCCCACTGGCAGCACTGATAGCCGAGACGAAGCTTACCCTACTCAAGCCACGAACGACCGAACGCTACGAGCACTCCTTACAAAACATCCAGCAAGATGCACGCCGAATCGTGAGCCTGATAGACGGATTGCTGAATCTGGCCAAGGCCGACTATAACCCTAACCAGATAAAAATGGAAGAAGTAAGGCTGGATGAACTGCTGCTGGACGCACAGCGCATGGTACTCAGTGCCCATCCCGACTATCATGTTTAGCTCATTTTCGAAGGTGAAGCCGAAGATGACTCTGTACTCACTGTCATGGGAAATGCCTATCTGCTTACTACAGCATTCAGAAACCTGATAGAAAACAACTGTAAATTCTCCAATAACCAGACCTCCATGATACACATCAGCTACTGGAAGGAAAAAGCATATGTCCGCTTCTCGGATAACGGTATCAGCATACAAGACACCGACCGGGAACATCTCTTCACTCCCTTCTATCGGGGAGAGAACCAAAGCTTTACTCCCGGACATGGTATCGGTATGGCGCTGGTACACAAAATACTTACCCTGCACAAAGGTGAAATCCATGTACGCTCCAAAAGCGGGGAAGGAACGACCTTCATCGTCAGTCTGCTGCACCTGTAAAAACAGTTCTAATAAAATTCTAATAATACTCTAATCCTCCTCTAACGGCCTTTTCGTCCGGCAGTACCTACCTTTGCCGGCGATAAACAAAAGTAGTAACCACTTTAATTGCAAAAAGGCTTATGATGTGGAAAAGAAAAAAAGAAACTGCTACGCCATTCAACACTGAACGCGTATTTCTGGCTGCAACACAACCACTGGAAAATGTATTCAACTATTTTCAGACCACTCCGCAAGGTATCTCTGCCGAAGAGGTAGAAACCAGAACACACCAGACCGGAAAGAACGAAATATTACACGAAAAGCGCAAGCGCCCCGTGGTAATGTTTATCAAGACGTTCATCAATCCGTTTATCGGAGTACTTACAGCACTGGCTGTAATTTCACTGGTACTGGATGTGCTCATGGCCCCGCCCGAAGAAAAAGAATGGACCGGAGTTACCATCATCTGCGTCATGGTATTGCTCAGTGCTATCATCCGTTTCATGCAGGAGCTGAAAGCTGGCGAAGCAACCACTTCGCTCATGAAAATGGTAAAAAATACATGCAGCGTCAAACGACTGGAAGAAACCGAATATCAGGAAATAGATATTCGCGAACTCGTACCGGGCGATCTGGTTTATCTGGCTGCCGGCGACATGATTCCGGCCGACGTTCGCATCATCAGCTCGAAAGACTTGTTTGTAAGCCAGTCGTCGCTGACAGGCGAATCTGAACCAATTGAGAAATTCCCTACTCTGAGAAACAATCACTACCGCAGTGGAAGTGTTATCGAACTGGAAAGCATCTGCTTCATGGGTTCTACGGTAGTCAGCGGCTCGGCCTGCGGAATTGTTTTCGCAACGGGCACTCACACTTACCTGGGTACCATTGCAAAAAACATTGCAGGAGTACGTGCTACAACAGCCTTCGACAAAGGTATCAGTAAAGTAAGCTTCCTGCTGATTCGCTTTATGCTGATTATGATACCGTTTGTGTTCCTGGTAAACGGATTCACCAAAGGCGACTGGTTCGATGCCTTCGTTTTTGCCATCTCTATTGCCGTAGGACTTACACCTGAAATGCTGCCTATGATTGTTACAGCCAACCTTTCGAAAGGAGCTGTAGCCATGTCGAAGAAAAAGACCATCGTCAAGAACCTGAATGCCATACAGAACTTCGGTGCCATGAACATTCTGTGTACCGACAAAACAGGAACACTGACGTGCGACAACATTGTACTCGAGAAATACATCAATGCCGACGGCAGTCAGGATACCGAGAAGCGCATCCTCCGTCATGCCTACTTCAACAGCTATTTCCAGACGGGACTGAAGAACCTGATGGATAAAGCCATCCTTTCGCACGTCAAGGAGCTACAGATGGAGCACCTGGCAAACGATTATCTGAAGGTAGACGAAATTCCGTTCGACTTCAACCGCCGCCGTATGTCGGTCATAATAGAAGACCGTTCCGGCAAACGGCAAATCATCACAAAAGGAGCCGTGGAAGAAATGCTTTCCATCTGCTCGCATGCCGAGTACAACGGTGAAGTACATTTGCTTACTCCGGAACTGAAACAAAAGGCAACTGCCATCAGCGAGGAGATGAACAGAGCCGGAATGCGGGTGCTGGCTGTAGCACAGAAAAGCTTTATCAGCAAAGACCACGACTTCAATACTGAGGACGAAAACGACATGGTACTCATCGGATACCTTTCTTTCCTGGACCCACCCAAACCATCGGCAGCCGAAGCTATCCGACAGCTGCATGAAAATGGTGTAGAGGTAAAAATCCTTTCGGGCGACAACGATGCCATTGTACGCACCATCGGCCGGCAGGTAGGTATCGACACGCAACATGCCATGACAGGAAATGAAGTAGAACAGTACACAGACGATGAACTAAAAGAACTGTTGCCCACTTATACGCTTTTCTCCAAACTGACTCCACTGCAGAAAACCCGTATCATCCGACTGCTGCAGGAGTTGGACAACACGGTAGGTTTTCTGGGCGACGGTATCAATGATGCCGCAGCTCTGCGCCAGTCGGACATCGGTATTTCCGTAGACTCTGCCGTAGACATAGCCAAGGAAAGTGCCGACATTATCCTGCTCGAGAAAGACTTGCTGGTATTGGAAGACGGTGTATTGGAAGGACGCAAAACTTTCGGAAACATTACGAAATATATCAAGATGACAGCCAGCTCGAACTTTGGAAACATGTTCAGCGTAATGGCAGCCAGCGCATTCCTGCCCATGCTGCCCATCCACCTGCTCATACAGAACTTGCTGTACGATATATCGCAGACCACCATACCGTTCGACCGCATGAACCCGGAATACTTGCGCAAGCCCCGCAAATGGGATGCTTCAGACTTGAGCCGTTTCATGATTTACATCGGTCCCATCAGCTCGGTATTCGACATTCTGACTTATCTGGTGATGTGGTATGTATTTGGATGCAATTCACCCGAACATCAGACCCTCTTCCAGTCGGGATGGTTCATCGAAGGCCTGCTGTCGCAGACTTTGATTGTACACATGATACGTACCCGCAAGATACCGTTTATCCAGAGCTGTGCCACTTGGCCCGTTACCGGACTGACACTGCTTATCATGGCCGTCGGCATCTCAATTCCGTTCACCGGATTTGGTCAGTCTATCGGTCTGGAACCTCTCCCGTTGAGCTATTTCCCATGACTTGTAGGTATTCTGGCTGCTTACTGTATCCTGACACAATGCATCAAGAACTGGTATATCCGGAAATTCGTACGCTGGCTCTGATTTTTTCATTACCTTTGCCGAAAAAATAAGACAAAGATGAAGATAACAATAAATCCCCGTCGGTTGCACTTCAAACAGCCGGCGGGTACTTCACGTGGTATCTATACCACACGCCAGGTATGGTATGTACTGGCTACCGACGAAAAAACCGGCCAATATGGTGTAGGCGAATGTGCCCCGCTCCCACAACTGAGTTGTGACGACCTGCCGGATTACGAAAAGATTCTATCCGACTTCTGCTTGAAAACGGCCCAAAACGGCCAACTTGACTACGAGGCTTTACGCCCCTATCCTTCCATGCTATTCGGACTGGAAACTGCTCTGCGACATTTACAGAAAAGAACACTGCAATTATGGGATACGCCATTTGCACAAGGCAAACAGGGCATCCCCATCAACGGACTCATCTGGATGGGCAGTTTCGACGAAATGTACCAGCGCATTCAGGAAAAGATGAAAGCTGGCTTCCGCTGCATCAAGGTTAAAATTGGCGCTATCGATTTCGACAAAGAGCTGGAACTGCTTCGCTTTATCCGCCAGCATTTTTCGCCCGAAGAGATTGAGCTGCGCGTAGATGCCAACGGAGCATTTACTCCCGAAACTGCTCTCCAGCGTCTGGAGCAACTCAGCCAGTTCCATCTGCACTCCATCGAACAGCCTATCCGTGCGGGACAGTGGAAAGAAATGGCCAAGCTATGTGCCTCTACCCCACTCCCCATTGCACTGGACGAAGAACTGATTGGTATCAATACGACTGAAGAGAAAATCGAACTGCTGGAAACCATCCATCCCCAATACATTATCCTGAAACCGTCTTTACACGGTGGACTACACGGTTCAGAAGAATGGATTCGTCTGGCTGCAGAGCGCAAGATTCCGTCGTGGGTAACCTCGGCTTTGGAATCAAATATCGGACTGAACGCCATCGCCCAATGGTGTGCTACGCTGAACCCGCAAATGCCACAGGGACTGGGTACCGGACTGCTGTTTACCGATAACATAGATTTCCCGCTGCATATTAAAAACGATTGCCTGTGGTTTCACTCCGAAGAGCAGGAACCGGATATACTGAACTGGCTGAATGTATGATGATGGAAAGAACACAGATTGATAAACAGACGCTGACTATAGACGGTGTTTGCTATACAGCAGACGATGCCCGTCCATCCGGTCAAGACCTGAGCCGACTGCAGACCGCTTTTTACAAACAATACGGCAAGGAAAGTTTCCAAGCCTCGCTGGCAGATTTTCTGGCCGAATGGTTTTCTGCATCCGAGCAAGTGCTGGTCCACACCTCCGGTTCGACCGGTACTCCCAAACCCATGTGGGTAGAAAAGCAGCGTATGATGGCCAGTGCCTGCCTTACCTGCTCTTTTCTAGGCCTCCAGGAAAACGACACGGCACTGCTCTGTATGCCGCTGAAATACATTGCCGGAAAAATGGTGGTGGTACGTGCACTGGTATATGGCCTCAACCTTATTGTCAGTCCTCCTAGCGGACATCCGCTGGCAAACCTATCCGCATCGCCTGTTTTTGCAGCCATGATTCCCATGCAAGTATTCAACAGTCTGCAAAATCTCCATGAGCAGACATTGCTGAAAGAAATCAAGCACCTGATTATAGGAGGTGGTGCGGTAGATGCGGAAGTAGAAAAACAATTGCAAGCCTTCCCCCATGCAGTCTGGTCTACGTACGGCATGACCGAAACCCTGTCGCACATCGCCCTGCGCCGTCTGAATGGCCCGTCGGCTTCCGAATGGTATACCCCATTTGATAACGTAAAGATACGCCTCAGCGAAGAACAGACGCTCGTCATTCATGCCCCGCATGTACATGCCGGTGAGCTGGTGACAAACGACATTGCCGAAATGAGCGAAGCAGGTCAGTTCCGTATTTTAGGCCGAAAAGACAATACCATCAACAGCGGAGGAGTGAAAATACAGATTGAGCAGGTCGAGAAACTTTTACACCCCAGCCTGCCCGTCCCATTCCTCATCACTTCGGCTCCAGACAACAAGTTTGGAGAACGTGTAGTTCTACTGGTAGAAAGTACCACGACTGCATTTCCCGATGCCCAATTGGAAACCATCATGCAGCAAGTACTGCCTCCATACTGGCGCCCCAAACAGATAATCCATGTAGCAGAGCTGCCTCGTACAGGTACCGGAAAACCGGACCGTGCGACTGCCAGAAAAATAGCTGCTGTACCAGTCAACGAGGTTCTTGTCCATATTATCCAAGGTCTTACAA
>CAJKDC010000003.1 GCA_905198575.1 uncultured Bacteroides sp.
AATTACAAACTTTTAAATCAAGAATCAGAAGATGTTTTCAACTGCTGATTCGCATTATTATTTATAATTACAAGAGCGTATAAATTCAACTTGTTCAATAGACTTACCTACTTGCTATCCTCTGCAAACAAGTGTATTTACACACTCTTGAACCTTCAAAAAAGCTTTAACCAGCCCTATTCAGCCAACAGCTTAGCGGACATTCTTTATTGGCTGAACCTTTGATTTTTCATCCAAATATTTATAATACTCGGTAATGTATTCATGCGGAGTTGTATTCCACTCGTGCACACGGGTTACTCCGTTCAAGTTACAAATATTCATAGTATTCTGCAGCAGGTCATTAATTTCTTTCTTTATAACCCATTTGCCATCTACCAGTTCCATTGCACCACGCTTACCGGTAAGTTCCTGACGGGCTATATCCAGAACGGCATAATCTATCTGTGCTTTCACCATTACCACACGCGACTGATATTCCGGATAGTCTTTTACAGCCTCGGCTGCCTTTTCCAGCAAAGCGTAATACTGGCTCAACAGTTCTTCCGTAAGGAAAGTATCTCTGTTATCCCAAGGACGTCCAAAGATGCTCAACTGTGCTTTTGTTTCCTGCATCTTATCGTGCATCAAGTCAATATACTGGCGGATATATTGTCCTGCCGGACCATAATATCCATTGAGGAAATCATCGATAATTGGTTCTATGTCCTGATAAGGATTCCACATCAGCTTGGCAATAAGGTACGCTCTCAACTCACAAAACTCACCACCTGTTTCCCGGTTACCCTGTTCGAAGAGTGACTTAACCCCATTTTTATGCAGGAACTGCAAATTAGGCTGTAAAGTTCTTAAGTTAGGGAATGGAGCCATAAGATGTGCAAATTGAATAACATAGTCCCAGATAATGAAATTATCGTGAATCTGATGCCATGCCTTGATGTCGGCTGTAAAGGTGGAATCACCCTCTTCGATAGGAATATGTCGCGGACTACCGATATTACACAACATAATATTCACATTTTTCTCAACCTTTATGCCTTTAGGAGGTCTGGTAGAATACCAATAGGCCAACGTAGAGATTGTTTTATCAGGAAACTCCCGGGCCATTTTGTTGATAAACGGAATAATTGTTCCCTGAGTACTTCCGGTCTCATCGTAAGCTTTCTGGCATACCGGACAACGACAGTAATCGGCATTATCCTGCTGGCTGACCGACCAGTAAAGTGCATCCGGATTATCGGCAATCATTTTCTGAAGATGTTGGGCTGCCGCTTTAAAAGCCCCCTCACTAGACCAACAGATTTCGCCAACATTATGTTTTGTTGCATCAAAACGCCTCTTTCCGTTAATCATGCTGTAATATTCGGGATGTGCAGCACCATATTCTTTAGGAGGTACCAAACTCAGTGTAGTATGACACCAAGAGCCCCAGTCGGCTGTTCCGTATGCATCCGACTGGTGTTTGCCCAATCCATGCCATTCCATATATTCAGGATCGTAGACATCTTTATATAAAACTTCCCTATATTCGAAAACAGGAACTTCCTGAACGTCAATATCATTTAGAGCAATATTGAACTGTACCGGCACTACTGAAACTTTTGAACTATACTTACGGCAGGTCAAGTATTTTTCCAAAAAGCCATATACACCATATATGGTTCCTTTGTTGGCACCTCCGGCAATGGTCAACCGGTTGTTTTTAGTTTGAATCACGTAACCGTCATTTTTTAATGCAGGAAAGTCTATGCCTGAAATTTCCGGACGATCTACGTGTCCAATCTGAATATCGTTTTTCTGTGAAGCCGATTCATCAGAAACAATTGCAAATTCTGCTCCGGTTATTTTTTTCAGATAATTCTGCAAGACAACAGAAGCATGTTTTTCGGCTTCCGTAGGACTGGAAGGAATAACAATCCGTGATACGGCTTTACCATTCTCACAAAGAATTACGTCGTCACTCTGACAAGACACGGCTGTAAACAAAGCTAAAACTGCCCACATCCGCAACAAAAGTTTTTTAGGACTCTGATACATAGTATTAAACAAAGATAAAATCAAGCTATACACACAAGCTGATTATTAAGTTATATAATAAATTAAGAGTAGTTTATAATTATCATTCTTTCAACAAGAAAACAAACAATGTTTCCCCCGAAAACTGCGGCAAGTTATAAAAAAATACGATGATGCTCAAAGAATCTGCCGTAAAGTTTCTACTAAAGCTGACAAATGAACATATCTAACTAACTTGCACCAATGAAAAGAATCTATATATTTGCAAAAAGCACGCGCATACTGCACCGTATTTTATTTCTTCCTGCATGATTGGAAAACCAATACGGTCAGTGAAAAAAATAATTATAGATTTATATCGTTAATACACAATATCAGTTCAATGGAAAACAGAATTACAAAATTATTCGGAATAAAATACCCGATTATATCTGGCGGAATGGTATGGTGCAGCGGATGGAAACTGGCTACAGCCGTAAGCAATGCTGGCGGTCTGGGACTCTTGGGCGCCGGTTCTATGAAGCCTGACCTATTAAGAGAGCACATCCAGAAATACAAGGCAGCCACAGACAAACCTTTTGGGGTAAACATCCCACTGATTTCACCTTACTCCGAAGCACTGATACAAGTAATCTTAGAAGAAAAAGTTCCTATCGTATTTACTTCTGCCGGTAATCCCAAAACATGGACTCCCCGGCTTCATGATGCTGGCATAAAGGTTGCCCACGTAGTAGCCAGCAGCCGATTTGCATTGAAATGTCAGGAAGCGGGAGTAGATGCTGTTGTGGCAGAAGGTTTTGAAGCCGGAGGACACAACGGCAGAGAGGAGACAACTACCATGGTACTGATACCTCAGGTTAAAGAAAAGCTGGACCTCCCGCTGATAGCTGCCGGAGGAATCGCAACGGGAAGCGGTATGCTGGCTGCTTTTTCACTGGGGGCAGAAGGTATACAGATGGGAACACGCTTTGCGCTGACTGCAGAAAGCTCGGCCAGTGATGCCTTTAAAAACAAATGTATCCAACTGAATGAAGGCGATACCATGCTGGCTCTGAAAAAACTGGTTCCTACCCGACTGATCAAAAATGAATTTTACGACTGCATTGCAAAAGCAGAAGATAACGGTGCTACAGCCGAAAAACTTCGAGAGATACTTGGGAAAGGCCGGGCCATGAAAGGAATTTTCGAAGGGAATCTTATTGAAGGTGAATTGGAAATAGGACAGATAGCCAGTTTGATTCACGACTTACCCCCTGTGCAGGATGTCATGGAGCAGATTGTATCCGAGTATAATAAACGCATCGGAGAACTGCAAACCCTGTAACCAAGCAACCATGCATGTATTTACTTTCCAGACAGCAACATGCATGGTTTACTTAAGAAACACTTTATTTATAAGATACTTATCCATACTTTCTCTTAGCTGTATACTAAGCAAATGAAATATAATGCGTATCTTTGCAGCCCTATTAATAAATTTATGAGTTCAGGCAAGCCTTATGCATAATTTTGACCATATCACCATCTATCCGGAAGTTTCTATTCACAGTGTAGGCAACCAGATGGATACCACATCTTTCATGCTTTCTGGAACTCCCCTATCCTTATCCTCTGAACTGACAGAGGCTTTGAAAATATTTTTTTTATCTCAATTCAAAAAAGAAGAATACTTTCGGTTCAGTATTTCCAAGGAAGAAACTGACAATCAGGTCTATCAGTCTGTTTTCAATATATTTCATGACATCTCGACCCTGCACCAAGAATCGCAGCGTATCGCGACATTTTTGCACGAAAGCAGTGTACACCCGCAAATTAAAAAAGGAGAATTTTATGTAGTCTATTTCAAGAAATGCCTGATTGACCATCAGGAAACAGATGCCATCGGCCTGTTTAAGTCGGAAAGCAAAGATACGTTTCTGAAAGTCCAGCAGATTGGTGACTCCTTCGAAATCGAACCGGAGCGAGGAGTAAACATCAACAAACTGGATAAAGGATGCCTTATCTTCAACACTGCAGAGGAAGAAGGATACAAAATGGCCATAGTAGACAACACGAACAGAAATACAGAAGCGAAATATTGGACCAATGATTTTCTGCATATTGCTCCGTATGAGGATAATTATTTCCAAACTCAGCAGATTATGGAACTTTGTAAAAGTTTCGTAGAAGAAACCATCCAGCCGACAGAAGCTACCGGAAAGGTAGAGCAGGCAATGCTGTTAAACAAAAGTCTTGAAGCTCTGAAAAAGAAGGAAATAAACATCAACCGTTTTGCAGAGGAAGTCTTTGAACAACCCGAGCGAATTGAGCATTTCAAGCAATTCAAAAAAGATTATCAGAAAAAAAACAATATCACCTTACAAGACGATTTTGAAGCGACTCCGCAAGCTTTCAAAAGAAAAGGTATGGGGACAATGACCACAATCCGCCTGGATAAGAATTTCGACATCAACATCCATGGTGGAGAGCAACTGATTGAGCGAGGATACGACGAAGAGAAAGGTATGTATTATTATCGCTTGTTTTTCATCGAGGAGAGGTAAAAAACCTTCTATTTTATAGTATTAATTGTCAATCTTGCAAATAGTGACTGAAAAACCAATAATATTGGTAACTTTGCAAGCCTGTATCAAGCAAAAAAATTATTTATGACGATATTTGACAAACGTGTTTTATTTCCCATTTTCCTGATTTTATGTATCTTAGCCATACCTGTATCCGTAAACGGACAAGACAGTATCAGGCTTTTTACATCTACCCCTTCGGATTCCGTGGTTACACGTTATTTAAAAGAAAACAAGATAAATATTTCCGGTAACAACAAGGTCGTATTGCTAAAAAGCGGCCGGGAAAAATTCGAGGACCTTTTTGAACACATTGAAAAAGCTCAGCACTTTATACATCTGGAATATTTTAATTTCAGAAACGACTCCATCGCCAGAGAGCTCTTTGTACTGCTTGGCAAGAAAGCACGACAAGGTGTTAAAATCAGAGCCATGTTCGATGCATTCGGAAACCTGTCCAACAATAAGCCTCTACGGGCCAAACATATCAAACTGTTACTACAACACGATATCGAAATCGTACAGTTTGATCCGATGCGCTTTCCATACATTAATCATGCGTTCTCCAGAGACCATCAGAAAATTGTAGTAATCGACGGTAAAGTAGGCTATACCGGAGGTATGAACATTGCCAATTATTACATCAACGGTCTCCCGGAAATCGGCGCATGGCGTGACATGCATGTACGCATCGAAGGTGATGCGGTGAACGATTTACAGCGTATTTTCCTGTATATGTGGAACAGCGAAACCAAACAAAACATTGGAGGGGATGAGTTTTTTCCACTGAGTCAGCCAGGCGTAAAAACCAACGGCAATAAACAAATGGCTATCGTAAACCGTATTCCGAAAAAACAACCTAAGCTGTTACGGCATACCTACATAGAAGCCATTAATGCCGCAAAACGTAAAATACAACTTATCAATCCGTATTTTACTCCGACCCACAGTGTGGTAAAAGCACTGGAAGATGCTTTGGCACGTGGTGTCAGGGTGGAAATCATGATTCCGGGGAAATCAGACATTCCATTTACACCGGATGCAGCTTTCTATGCGGCAAACCAACTGAGAAAGAAAGGAGCTTTTATCTATATCTATAACGGCGGATTCCATCATTCAAAAATTATGATGATAGACGAACGGTTTTGCACAGTAGGAAGCATGAATCTGAATTCCAGAAGTTTACGCTATGACTACGAAGTAAACGCTTTTATATTCGACATGGAAACGACAGCAGAACTGGTGGATATGTTTAATGAAGACAAAAAGAACTCCACCATCCTAACCAAAGATGTATATAGAGACAAACCACTGAGAAAGCGGATTAAAGGATGGGTAGCACGATTGTTTACCCCATTCATATAAAAAATAGGGGCTACTCCAACGAAGTAGCCCCACTTATAACCAAAAATAATCAAGAAATAAACATACTTATTTCAAACGGAAGGATACATACCCCAAGTAAACCAGGCACAACAACAATAGCAACAAAGAAGTTGTCTGATTAAAAGCATCAGATAAAACTCCCATTAATGGTGTTACCAAAGCGCCTCCTGATACTCCCATAATCATCAAGGCTGATATTTCATTATCTTGCTGCGGACGATACTGCAATGCATAGGAAAACAAAATGGAAAAGACATTGGCACAAGCCAATCCTAGAACAACAATCATTGCCCCCAACATCCAAAGGCCATCCGCCCAAAACAATCCGAAGAAAGCAAGTACGGCAATTGCCATCGAATATTTCAGAAAGACATTTGAAGCTACTTTAGCCAAGACAAAGGCTCCAACAAAAGCTCCAATGGTTCGGGCAGAGAAATAAAGACTGGTTCCCAGACCGGCTTCACTAAGTTCCATGCCTAGTTTTTCCATTAAAATCTTTGGGATTGTAGTATTCAGACCTACGTCAATACCTACAACCAGCAATATCCCCATGAAAAGCATCAGGATATAGCTGTCTTTAAACAAAGAAAGAACTGTAGCCAAAGAAGTTTTCTTTGTACCTCCATCTTCTGTATTCCGAACAGCAAACATCAGCCAAAGTGCTGACAACAGTGTAGTTATTGCATAAACTATAAAAATGAGTTTCCAGTTTCCCCAAACAGAAGCTGCTGCTCCTGCAATCAACGGTCCTAAGAAAGAAGAAACAGCTTTCAGAAACTGACCTAATGTCAGGATACTGGTTATTTTATCGGAAGAAACCACACTGGCAACCATCGGATTCAATGCAACCTGAAGCATGGTATTACCAATTCCCAACAATGCAAATGCCAATAATACAACTGTAAAGTTGTAAGCAAACAAAGGTAACAGCATAGCCAGAAAAGTAACAGCGAGTGCAGCCTCAACCGTATTTTTCTTTCCAATTTTACGCATCAGCATCCCTGTGGGCACGGAACAAACCGCAAACCACAGGAAAACCATCATTGGTATCAAATTGGCCAATGTATCAGACAAAAGAAAGTCTTTCTTTACATAATTGGTAGCAATGCCTACCACATCGACAAATCCCATTACAAAGAATCCAAAAAGCAATGGGAAAAGTGCAACTTTTGATATTGATTTTGTTTCCATCTTTACCTAAATTTAATAATTATCTTTAGGAGATGCTCCCATTTCAATATCCAGCTCTCCACCTTTTACTATATCGGCAAATGGGATATGCGGGGTGTGCAGAACTTCTCCATTAAGTTTGTATTGCTGTACATAATCATTTCCAGCCGTATTATTATGAAGGTTGATAACAAATTCCTTTCCTGAATAATAATCCGGATTCAAACGAATGGTGATCTTATCAAACAACGGAGCACCTAATGCGAAAGCCGGTTGCTTGTCGGTAAGACCCTTCACATCAAACAATCCCATTGACGAAATTACGTACCAAGCTCCCAACTGTCCCTGATCTTCGTCCTGTCCGTAACCATAGCCATGGATACCTTCTGTTCCATAGAATTCATTCAGGATAGCACGTACCCATTTTTGTGTAAGTGACGGACGGCCAGCTTCGTTAAACAACCATGAAATATGCAAGCATGGCTGATTACCATGATTATACAGAGTTTCCAGTCCGGCAAAAGCTCCTACTTCGGTACCACCGCTAAAGATTTTCTTCTGCGACTGTGTGAAAATACTGTCCAAACGGGCATTGAATACATCTGCGCCTACTTTATTAACCAATGAAGTTACATCGTGTGGCACATAGAATGTATACTGCCATGAATTTCCTTCCTGGAAGCCTCTCCATACCTGCATCGGATTGAAATTATCCACAAACTGCCCGTCAGCTTTCTTGGGATGTATGAAATTGATTTCCGGATCATACAACCGTTCCCATCCTTTCGACAAGAAGCGTAATTTGGAAGCATTGGCAGTATCTCCCAATTGTTCGGCCCACTGAGCTACTGCCCATGAACTATAGGAATATTCCAAAGTATGCGAAGCAGAGAACATGAAAGTTTCATGATGTCCTTCGCCTTCGTCAAGGTGAGGTACATAACCATACTTGACAAAATCGGCTGTATTGACTTTACCGGCACCAAAAGGACGGTCTTTTCCATCCAATTCATTCTTAAGACATGCTTCGTATGCCAGTTTCGTATCAAAATCACGGATTCCACACTGATAAGCACCCGCAATAATGGTACTCAACAAATTGGTTCCCACTCCTGATACATAACGGCAGTTTGCCAGACCATCAGCCAACCAGCCGGCATCCTGATAAACGGTAAGATGACTGCTGATATAGTCGGACAAATATTCCGGATAAGCCAAGGCCCAAAGCTGAGAAAGGTTCCATTGTGCTCCCCAGGCAGCATCGGTATTGTAAACATTATGAACCGGTTTTCCATCTTTCATAGGCAGTTGGCCTACAGTTCCATCGTTTTTAGGATAAGCACCGTTTACATCATTGGCCAATCCTCGTCCCAACAATGCATGATAAAGACCTGTATAAAATTTCACCAAATCATCCTTTTTAGATGACTCTACACGAATCCGGCTTAAATATTCCTCCCAAGTTTTATGAGAAGCTTCCTTCACCTCATCGAAAGAGCGTTCGGCAGCTTCCTTTTCCAAGTTAATGCGTGCATTTTCTACCGAAGTATACGAAAGACCGACTTTAGCCGTGACCGTAAGAGGTTTATCGGATGCAAAAGTCAGGTATACCCCCGAACCGACTCCTTTGGTTTCGCGCACTGAAGCTTTCACGTCCTTTCCGTTAAAAACTCCATAAGCTACAGGAGTAGCATCCACTTGTGCCGAGAAATACAAGGGAACAGTCTGTCCCGGCTGATATTTCTTTACATACTCGGGCAATGTAATCACCCATCCTTCAATGCGACCGTCAGATGTATAAGTTACATAGGCATCTTTTATGGCACCACTTTCTCCCTGCCGGTTACCTATATCGAACAAAATATGACCTGGCTTTCCAGCTGGATAAGAAAAACGCTGATAGGCTACACGTGGCGTTGCAGTTACTTCGGCCTTAATCTGGTAGTCATCCAAGATGACCGAATAGTAACCCGGACGGGCAATCTCGTTATCGCGGTTAAACTTTGAACGATAACCAGTCTTGACGCTGTCTGTCGGTAATCCCGGCACAGTGCACAAATCACCGTTGGTCGGCATCAAGACGATACCTCCCACCTGAAATTCATGCAGACAAGGGAAACCTTCAATAGACGTATCACGATAGTCGTAACCCGTAGCTTCCCATCCCCACTTATTACCGATATGGCTATTAGTAGAAGGACCTGGTTTAGCCAGACCAAACGGCAATGCACCGGGTGTAAAATGGAACCAACGGCAATGTGCCGTTCCGATACGAGGTTCCACATAGTCTGTCAGACTTACATCGGATACAGTCTCCTGAGAAGAACTGCATGCCATGCAAAGCCATACAGACAACAAAACTGACAATTTATTTATAATAGTCATGACAATAGAGGGTCTTATAAATTTATGAGTTTATTTAAGATGATTCAAAGCATACCAATAAGCTCCGAGTGAGATAGCCTTACTAGCTCCCAGTTTTGACAGGGCAACCCCCATACGTGGATAAGGATCGTAAGGTACCTGCAAATCCGTTCCCGGGACTTTTACACTATAGGATGTATCGGTAAGGAAACCAACCAGCTCTTCCGGATTCTCCAGATTGAAAGCTTTCATCTGCAAACGAGGGAAACGACGGCCATCCATCATTCCAGTCTGAGCATTCAGCTCTTTCATCAAAGCAGGAAGAATATACTTGGCAGCTCCAACTACACCTCCACCTATTACAACCAGTCCGTCAATCATGGTGATTGCTGCTGCAATTGTGTCACCAGCCATCTCTCCCAATTCTTCGAAAGACTTGATAGCAGCCTGGGCATCTCCACGTCTTTTGCCTTCAGCAATGTCAAATATATCTTTGGGAGTAAGTTGAGTAGTATCGCCAGACAATTGTGCATATACTCTGCAGACTGCACGGATGCTGACACTTTCTTCTACAATATACTCGGGATATTTTTTGTTGCGCAGGCACCAAAGAGAACCACCAGACTGATTATCACCGTACAATAATTCTCCGTTTATAACTACGCCACCGCCAAATCCGGTTCCCAAAGTGATACCTATCAAATTCTGATAGCGCTTGGTACTGCCTGCTTTTTCCAAACGGTGATTTATTTCAGGAAGCATTCCGGCAAGCGCTTCGCCATAAGCAAACAAGGCACCGTCGTTGTTAATAAATACCGGTATTCCAAAGTTTGCCTCCAAGAACGGACCTAAAGCAACACCTCCTCTAAATGACGGAAAATTGGGAAGGTCACCGATTATTCCTGCCCTATAATCAGCAGGACCGGGAAAAGCAAAACTGATAGCTACCGGCTTCTGAGATAACTGGCTCTCTACTTCACGGAAACCTTTTACCAAAGTAGCCAGACATGCCTCCAAATCGTGAGAAGCTGTAGGATAATGAACAGGAGTTACAATTTCCTCACCTCCACAAATAGCAGAGAACACCAAATTGGTGCCCCCCGCATCTAACGTCATAACTATACGATGATCGTCTTTCATATTATTAAAATAAAGTTGTAAACAAATTATGATCTAAAACGTACATACGCCTTGATAGTACCGCACTGCTGTCCTTCCGATTTTCCATAAGGACGAATTGTATACTCTCCTACGGAAGCTGGAATAATGAAGGTTTCGGCATAATGTACCACAAATGGTTCGAAAGCTCCAGTAGGACTCTCTACTACGGTCTCTTCTCCTTCAACCAAGTTGAATACATTTACACCACCATTGGTATTGTGTGATACTGTACCAGTAAACCAGTGACGACGGGTTTCGATGAATTCATTTTCGTGCAAACCTGTACGTTCTTCTCTCCAACCATCTCCCTGTGCTACCTGTTCAACGTGATTTACCAGATATTTACGGGCAAAATCTGTCTGACGTTCCCACTGAATAACTTTTGAGCCGTGACCAATATTGATAGGACGTGGCAGACCATCCAAACCAAAACGACCCCAATCCCACAATTTAAAGGTAAAAATGCTAGGTGTAGAGCTGATTTCGAGAACCATTGCACCGGCTCCTGAACAGTGGATAGTACCACCAGGAATCAAATAATGGTCGTGCTTCTTAGCAGGCCAACGGTTTACATATTTTTCTGCATCAAAAGGCTTTCCGGTTTCCTGTGATTCATTCAGCGCATCAATCATTTCTTTAGAGTTTACATCGGTCTTCAAGCCCAAGTAAACAGTTGCCCCTTCTTCTGCATCCAACAGATAATAACTTTCATCCTGAGTATAATAAATACCGAATGTATCACGAATATACTGAGTGGTAGGATGTACCTGCAAGCTCAAGTTTCCACCTCCAATTGTATCGAGGAAGTCGAAACGAATCGGGAAATCCTGTCCAAAGCGAGCTTCAACCGGTCCTCCCAACAAATCGCATGTTTTGAAGAATACAAGGTTGTTAGAAGGCATTTCGAATAATACATCCTGTACCTTGAAATAAAGGCTGTTTTCTTCGGGTACACAATCGAAGCACCATCCATAATTATCTACAGAACTGTCCAAGTCGCACACATCCTTCATCCAATGTCCACCCCATGGTGCCGGGTCGAAGAAAGGAACCACACGGAATGGCTGATGGGCAGTCTTTTCAAGTCCTTTTCGGAGCGTATCTCCTGTAATCATCTTAGGCTGACCGGCAAGCGTTGTATCCAACCACAATGCAGCTACCGGCAAAAGCTGTTTTTTCAGTTTGTCGCATACATTCCAGTCAACAAAATAGCCTCTTTTATAGTGATAAGATGGAGCCTCAGCGTAGTTATCAACACCTAATCCACAAACTTCGTGTTTACGAGAGCGCATCTGAATTTCCCAACGGGGCATATCTGCATAAATCAACAAATCAGCGTCTGGAGCTACAACAGCTGCACCATGACCGTAAACAAGGACAACTCCAGAAAGACCGGCTAATTCATTGCGAAGATTCTGAAGTTTCTGGACATCCAGAAAATCGGCCATAGAGAAATTGGCTCTGAAACCAAACAGACGGTCATCAGTAATATATGGGTATGTCATCTGCTTTACTTCATCCACTGTTTTAAAGATAGCAGATGTGTTAAAAGCATGGTCTACATTCAAAGCCTTCAGTTCGCTCCAAAGTTCTTCATGATGTACTCCCTGATAACATTCTACGACAATCACGCAACAAGTTTTTCCCGCTGCAGCAGTTGAACGATTGTTGATTTCCTGACGGATAGCATCCCATCCCTGCCAAATGTTACCTTCGACCAAGGTAGCCGGCTGTTTGTCATAATTGCTTTTTCTCATATACATTATTTTTTCAGATTCTTTATTTGTTTTCTTTTACCCAATCATTAAACATAGCAATAGATTTTGCCAATACTCCTGCAGAGCCTTTAAAATGTCCGGAACCACTGGGGACGTCTCCCATTCCGTACCATTCATAAAATCCCTTATTTTTTATCACACGGTCTATCATTGGTCTTACCTCTGCATATGCTTCTTCTACAAAGCCGTTGGCTATGAGCTGCTGAATCATACGACCGCCAAACCAAGTCCAGTCACCACCGTTCTGATATACGTAGGGTTTTGCCATCCCTCCCGTAAAGAAATTATCAGGATAAGGTGGATAAAGTGTCAACCCGATACTTGGCATTCCAGACAAGCGGACATTTTCCAGCATCTGAGCATTTACTGCCGCAATTTCTTCTTTGGTTAATAATCCAGCTTCAATAGCAACAGCAGTTCCACCGTGATAATGAACCTTATTTTCATCAAAATCACCTAAATCCGGAGCCTTATCCAAATACAAATGAGGAATAAACTTTTGCTGCTTTGCATCCCATAAATGTTCACGGACATTACGGGCTATACCCTGACGTATATCACTCCACTTTTTCAATAAAGCGGTATCGTCCGTCATTTCTGCCATATAATCCAAAGCGATGATAAACATAGCATTGTCGTATACATCAACAGCAAGATATGAATTTTCGTTCATGTCACAACCAAAATCATCATTAGGCTGTACATCACCCCAGTCAGCTGTCATTGCACCATACAACAAGCCATATTTTTCACTGTAACGCTCACGCATCAGATAGTCTACCATATCATCCATGCGTTCCAATACAGTACGTCCGGCTACCTCTTCCTGTAAGATTGAAGTATCACCCGTCTTTTTAATATATTTACCGACAATTTGTATTAATGATGTTTCCTGGTCCGTTTCAACTGTATTCTTGAAGCCAACATGCTCAGGAGCAGCCTCCGAATAATAAGGAGTATTATCATTCCATGTAAAGTCGGGCTTCAAAACATATCCGTCAATCATTTCATCATTGGGTTGTTGTAAAGCAAAGAACAGTAAAATCGCGTTTTTCAAATCCTGATGGTTTACTTCTTCGCAAGCTGTTTCAATAAATGTGTTCATATCACGGGCCCATATTTGTGAGTAACCACTTCCCGCGTTCAAGCCCTGACGGATAACAGAACGTGCCATACTGTCGACAGTTACCAACGTTTTGTCTTCCTGAATTTTTTTCACTAAATCGCCATGAGGAGAATTAGAGCAAGCAGCAAATAATCCCCCCAAAAACATTGCTGCAAAAAAATTTATTTTCTTCATAGAATGCATATTATATTAGACTTTTCTTTTTGGCAAAATTAGTGAGGATATATGATTTTTTATATTACTTTTGTGACGAAACACTTATACTTTCTTACTATCTGCATTATGCTAAAAATTAAAGAAGGATTCAGAGGGGAGCGGTTAATTTCCCTGCCAGACGATATTTTGTCTGCCTATTCTAAAGATCCGCTGATAAAAAACCTGTATATCCGCAAAATAGGTTTCTTTCCGCACGTCAAATACCATTATATTCAAAAAGAAAACGGAACCGACTATGCAATGCTGATTTACTGCACGGACGGTAAAGGATGGTATAAGATTAACGATAAGACTTACACCGTACTTGCCAACAATTATATTATTATTCCTCCCAATACGCCTTATTCTTTTGGAGCAGATGAAGAAGATCCTTGGAGTATCTACTTTATTCACTTCAAAGGAAGTCTATGCGAGCATTTTTTACCCAAGTATCCCAATCCCCAGCCGATAATACCTAATGAATATTCTCGGCTACAGGACCGTTTTGATCTTTTCGAAGAAATTTACCAATGTTTTTCGATGGGATATATCAAGGAATATATGATATATGCCTCACTGAATCTTTATCGGTTTCTTTCTTCATTCATCTATCTGGAACCTTTCCGCCATATTAATGTAATCGGAAGAAAAGAAAGTTCTTTTTCGACAAAAGTCATCCACTATATGCAAGAGAATATCCAACACAATATCACGCTGGAAGAATTTGCAAACAACTTCAAGTATTCTCCCTCGCATTTCTCTACGCTTTTTCAAAAAGAAACAGGAGTTTCACCTATCAACTACTTCATACGTCTGAAGATTCAGAAAGCCTGTCAATACATTGAACTTACAGATATGAGAATCAGTGAGATATCTGTACAACTTGGTTTTGAAGAACCGGCATACTTCTCCAGGCTATTTTCAAAAATAATGGGAGTATCTCCATCTGTTTATCGCAAAAAGGAATCCATAAGAAAACCGGAAATACTTTCTAGCGAAAGTACGGAAACTGAAAAAGAGTAATATACAAGAAGATAATACAAGCAGTTCGAAAAAAAGTCTTATAAGGATTATATGCAAAAACGCTTTCTTTGCATATAATCCTTATATTTTATGAAGAAACATCTCATTACAGCTTTTACTTTTGCATCATTGACTTTTGCACAATATGCAAACGGACAAATATGGAGTATCGGGAAAAACGATAACCAAACAACTGAGTTTGCATTGGGTCCCGATAAATATAAAGACTTTCTGGCGCATGACTTCGGCTATGAAGACCGCTATTTTTTAATTGGTTACTCTAACGAAAAAACAGATTTCCCTTACGTTATTCCAGGACCATCTGACGGTTGGGGAGGTACAGGAGGTACTTCTGGATGGCGTACGCATGAAACTACCATACTTTTCGGCCTTGAAGATGCACCTCTTTCTGATAATTGGAAGCTTGTGATTGATATAGCAGAAAATGCTGTAAAGCAACCTCCATTATTGAAAGTGAGTGTTAATGGACATGACTGGAAATTCCAAATGCCAGCCGGTCAAAACGAAAATGCCATTACCGGAGATTTGACTGGAAGCAAAGAACATATTTTAGAAATTCCACTCAACTCCTCGCATTTAAAACAAGGTGGCAATGAAATCCGTTTATCTGTTTTGCAAGGGTCATGGATTCTGTTTGATCAGGTTTACCTGGACGGACCTGCTGGTACTAAAGTCACTCAACCGAAAAAAGCTTTTATCCGCAATGTATCGGCAGCAAACTACGAAACCATGGTGAATGGAGAGCGTTTCCAACCTTTACTAGTTGATGTTGAAGAACTGGAGAAGAACCCGGAAATATCCGTTGAGTTAGACGGGAAAAATATCTTCACCCAGAAAATAGATACCGCACGCTATATCTTTGAAGTCTCGATGCCTGCAGTAAAACAAGCTTGTACAAGTAAATATTGCATTAAAGTAAACGGACAGACGGTTGAAAATGGAACGGTATCACGCTCTGCACAAACTCTGCAAACACCAGCTGACTATGTAGACACCCGTATCGGCACAGGACACTCAAGATGGATGATAGCTCCTGGTCCTTGGATGCCCTTCAGTATGGTCAAGCTTAGTCCCGATAATCAAAACATGGGATGGCAAGCTGGTTATCAACCTACCTTCGAAAGCATAGGATGCTTCAGTCATCTGCACGAATGGACGCTGGGAGGATTAGGTATGATGCCGACAAACGGTAAACTGATTATTCAGGAAGGAGACGAAATGAATCCTGATTCTGGATACAGATCGCATATCCAGAAAAAAAATGAAAAAGCTGAAATCGGATACTATTCTATTTTACTGGATGATTATAATATCAAAGCAGAGTTGACCTCTACTACACGATGCGGATTTCAGAAATATACCTTCCCGGAAAACAGCAAGAACTCTAGGGTACTGGTAGATTTACATATCCCAACCGAATATGATTATGAACTGAAATCTATCGAAGTAAAACAAGTATCTCCTTATCGCATCGAAGGTAAAAGTCACCAGTACTCCAAAGAGGTATGGAGTAACGATGCAGAACAGGATTACACGGTTCACTTCGTTCTGGAATTTGACCAGCCTATTCAAGCCATGGGCGGATGGATGGATAATCTGATTTATCCAACTACTCACCTCAAAGGTAAACAATTGAAAGATGCAGGCGTATATTTACAGTTTGATACAAAAAACAATCAGGTAGTACAGGTTCGTTCCGGCATATCTCTGGTTAGTGTAGAAAATGCAGCCTTGAATCTGAAAGAAGAAATAGAAGAACCTTTCGGATGGGATTTTGAAAAAATACGCAGTTTCCATAAGCAGACTTGGAACGAATTGTTTGGAAGAGTAGAAATAGAATCTAACGACCGACAGGAAAAAATCCGTTTCTACAATAACATGTATCGTGCATTATGCAGCCGAAACATTTGGAGTGACGTAAACGGGGAATGGATTGGAACAGATCATAAAGTGCATAAGATGGCCAATAAGGAGGATGTCGCACTGGGATGTGATGCCTTTTGGAATACCTTCTGGAACTTAAATCAGTTCTGGAATCTGGTAACTCCCGAATGGACAAGCCGATGGGTAAAATCCCAATTAGCCATGTACGACGCCAACGGATGGCTGGCTAAAGGCCCGGCAGGAATGAACTACATCCCGGTAATGGTAGCCGAGCATGAAATCCCACTGATAGTAGCAGCTTATCAAATGGGGATACGCGACTTTGATACGCATAAGGCACTGGAAGCTATGCTGAAAATGCAGCAAACTCCTTCGCAGAAAGTGCACAGAGGATATGCCGGAAACAGAGATTTGAATGCTTATCTGCAATACAAATATGTGCCATCCGATTTAGGACGATTCTCAAACTCTTTGGAATATTCTTTTGATGACTGGACTGTAGGACAATATGCCAAAGCACTTGGAAAGAACGATATTTATAATCAGTTCAACGAACGCGGCTACTGGTGGAAAAATACCATCGAGCCTACAGAAGGATTTGCAACCCTGAAGAACAGCAAGGGAGAATGGGAAAAAGATTTCGACCCGTTCCGCTCCGGTGCCAACCAACATTACGTTGAAGGAAATGCCTGGCAGCTGACTTATTTTGTCCCTCAGGATGTAAATGCTCTGGCAAAAGCAATTGGTAAAAAGCGGTTTATTGACCGTCTGGAATGGGGATTCGAAGCCAGCGAGCCTTGGAGATACAATGCACCCAACGACCAATACTGGGATTTCCCTGTAGTGCAGGGTAACCAGCAATCTATGCATTTTGCATTTTTGTTCAACTGGGTAGGAAAACCTTGGCTGACCCAGAAGTGGAGCCGATCTATCATCGACCGCTATTATGGATATGGAATAGCCAATGCTTACCTGGGCGATGAAGATCAAGGACAAATGAGTGCATGGTTTATTATGGCTGCCTTAGGCCTGTTCCAGACAGACGGTGGATGCAGTACTGAACCAGTATACGAAATAGCTAGTCCAATTTTTGAAAAAGTAACCATTCATTTGGACGAAAAATATGGACGTGGAAAGGCATTTACCATCGAAGCTGAAAATGTATCGCGCCATAACAAGTATGTACAGTCGGCTGTATTGAATGGCAAACCTCTTACTTCTTTCAAATTTCCGGCCAAAGAATTGCTGAAAGGAGGAAAACTTATTCTGAAAATGGGAAACAAACCCAACAAGAATTGGGGAAAAACATTCTAACATAACATTGCTATAACTTTCTTAAAACAACGGAGCAGTAAAAGAGTAAATTCTCGCTTACTGTTCCGCTTTTATTTTCACTACGATAATAATCATACACTAAAGAAAAGCGATGCCGCATTCATTATAAGTTCAATATTTTTGCTATTTTTGTCCAGTTATGTAAATTAGCCGATTTGGACACAAGTAAGAAAATAAATGAAAGTTATAGATTTAATTAAAAAAAATGACAAGACTGCATTTTCCTTTGAAATTCTTCCCCCATTAAAAGGAAATGGCATTGAGAAGCTATACAATACAATTGATACGCTACGAGAATTTGATCCGCAATATATTAACATTACCACGCACAGAAGTGAATATGTTTATAAAGAATTGGGTAACGGACTTTACCAAAGAAACCGCTTGCGCAGACGTCCTGGCACTGTAGCCGTCGCTGCTGCTATTCAGAATAAATATAACATCACGGTAGTTCCCCATTTGCTTTGCAGTGATTTTACGCGCGAAGACACAGAATATATATTGCTGGATCTCCAGTTTTTGGGTATAACCGACCTGCTCGTATTGAGAGGTGATAAAGCTAAGCATGAATCATCTTTTGTTCCAGAGCCTAACGGCTATGCACATGCTCTGGAACTGGAAGAACAAATCAACGACTTCAATAAAGGTGTATTCATAGATGGGTCGCCCATTAAAACTTCTATGCATACCTTCAGCTATGGAGTAGCCTGCTACCCTGAGAAGCATGAAGAGTCACCCAATATGGAACAAGACATCTACTGGCTAAAGAAAAAAATCGAAGCTGGAGCTGAGTATGCAGTAACACAGCTTTTTTACGATAACCAAAAATATTTTGATTTTGTGGATAAGGTAAGAGCAGCCGGAATCAATGTGCCGATTATTCCTGGAATCAAACCTCTATCTCGATTAAGCCAACTGAGTGTTATTCCCAGAACATTTAAGGTTGACCTTCCGCAAGAGCTTACATCCGAAATGATAAAATGCAAATCGGATGAAGATATGAAACAGCTCGGTATAGAATGGGGCATACACCAATGTAAGGAACTGATTGAACATGGTGTACCAAGTATTCATTTCTATACAGTCAATGCTGTTCAGAGTGTAAAAGAAATTGCTAAAGTTATTTATTAAAATACCATGTTCTTTAAAGATATAATAGGACAAGAAGAAGCAAAAAAGCACTTAATCACAGAGGTCAAAGAAGGGAGAATCCCACATGCACAGCTTTTTTGTGGCCCCGAAGGTGTAGGAAAACTACCTTTGGCTATCGCTTATGCCCGGTTCATCTGCTGCGAGCATCCCACCCACGAAGATGCTTGTGGTACTTGTTCTTCTTGCCTGTTATTCAACAAGCTTATTCATCCGGATTTACACTTTGTATTCCCCATTGTAAAATTAAAATCGGGAAAAGGAATTATCTGTGACGATTTTCTACCCGAATGGAGAGATTTGGTCTTAAAACAACCTTATTTCAACATCCATCACTGGCTGGACCAGATGGGAGCCGAAAACCAACAGGCACTTATCGGTGTGCGTGAAAGTGATGAAATCATGAAAAAGCTGAATGTAAAGTCCAGAATGGGCGGGTATAAGGTGATGATTATATGGCTCCCGGAAAAAATGAACATGGAATGCAGCAACAAGTTGCTGAAAATACTGGAAGAGCCTCCTGTAAAAACGGTCTTTTTACTGGTTTCAGAAGAAGCAGATAATATTCTTCCGACTATACAAAGCCGTACCCAACGATTCAACCTGCCACGAATTGCAGAAGATAAGATTACCAAAGTCCTTCAGGACAAGTTCTATTTAATGCCCGAAGATGCAATAAACATAGCCCACCGTGCAGAAGGTAATTTTATCAAGGCCCTGGAAACAATTCATCTAAGTGAAGACAACAAACTTTTCTTCGAGTTGTTTGTCAGTCTGATGCGTTTGTCGTATCAACGTAAAATCAGGGAAATGAAGGCTTGGAGCGAGCAAGTTGCCGCTATGGGCCGGGAAAGGCAAAAGCATTTCCTCACCTATTGCCAAAGAATGATACGCGAAAACTTCATATACAACTTCCATAACAAAGAGCTTGTTTATCTTAATCCGGAAGAACAGAATTTTTCTTCACGCTTTTCTCCGTATATAAACGAGCGCAATGTAATAGGAATTATGAACGAACTTACAGAAGCACAAATCCATATAGAGCAAAACGTAAACCCCAAAATGGTTTTTTTCGATTTTTCCTTAAAAATGATTGTGCTCCTTATACAATAATAGCCTAGAAGAGAAATCTTCTATTTCAATTTAATTCAGTAAATTATGAACGACGATTTTAAATTAAGAAACGGAAGTGGCAAACTTTGTTGCAAAGGCTGCGGACGTCAAGATAATAAGCTAAACACGTATGACTGGCTCGCAGACATTCCCGGGAATGCAGAAGAGCAGGACATGGTGGAAGTACAGTTTAAAAACACCCGGAAAGGGTATTATAAAAACAGCAACAAACTAAAACTTGAAAAGGGAGACATTGTTGCGGTAGAAGCCAGTCCTGGACACGATATCGGTACCGTTACACTTACCGGACGACTGGTTTTGCTACAAATGCGTAAGGCAAATCTCAAGCCGGATGTCGAAATCAAACGTGTCTACAGAAAAGTCAAACCTGTAGATATGGAAAAATATGAAGAAGCTAAGGCTAAAGAACATGCTACGATGATTCGTTCACGCCAGATAGCAGCAAGCTTAGGACTGCAAATGAAAATTGGTGACGTAGAATATCAAGGCGACGGCAACAAAGCTATCTTCTACTACATTGCAGATGAACGCGTGGACTTCCGCCAGCTGATTAAAGTTTTGGCAGAAGTTTTCCGGGTTCGTATCGAAATGAAGCAGATTGGGGCCCGCCAGGAAGCAGGAAGAATAGGTGGTATCGGTCCTTGTGGAAGAGAACTGTGCTGTGCTACTTGGATGACTAATTTTATTTCCGTATCAACCAGTGCTGCCAGATACCAGGATATTTCACTGAACCCTCAAAAACTTGCCGGCCAGTGTGCCAAGCTAAAATGTTGCCTTAACTATGAAGTGGACGCTTATGTAGAATGTCAAAAGCGATTGCCTAGTAAAGAGATTGTTTTGGAAACAACCGAGGGTTCATTCTATTATTTCAAGGCTGACATCCTGAAAGGAACGATTACATATTCTACAGATAAGAGTTTCCTCGCCAACGAAACAACTATCACAGCGAAAAGGGCTTTCGAAATTATCAATATGAACCGCAGAGGTGAAAAGCCTGAAAAACTTCAGGGAACGGAACACCTGCATTCAGAACCGTCCAGACCTGTAGACTTAGTCGAACAGGAAAGCTTGACACGATTTGACAAAAGGAAAAACGGAAATAACCGGAAGAAAAAGAGAAAAGGAGATAACAACAATCCTCAGGCAGAAGCTCCGCGCCCAAATGCACCTCAGAAAGAGAATAAGGTTACGAACAACAACAGAGAGAAAGGACAGCAAGAGAATCGGAGCAACAAGCCAAACAACAAGGAAAAACAGCCTAAAGTGCCAATGCCATCCAATGCAGAAGGAAATAAGGAGAAAGCCCCCAAAGCTCAAACTCCTTCTACTCCCGATAACAAGGAGCGTAACCCCAAAAACAACAAAGAAAACAATCGCCGTCCCAATAAACCTGTCAGACCACAGGGAAAGGAAGCAAACGGCAATGAAAAAGAAAACAAAAATAAACCAAACGAATCAAAGAATGCTCCAACTGAACAAGCATAACTTTACAGTTGTCATCCTACTGATAATTTTTTTATCAGTAGGATGTACAACCAAAACTGTATATCACTCCTACCAGTCCATAAAAGAAAGTGGCTGGGACAGGAAAGATACACTAATTTTTAACCTTCCCGCAGATATAGCTCCAGGAAAATATAAAATGGAAATCGGCGTAAGAAACTCTCCCGAATATCTTTATAAGAATATATGGATAAGTATCGGCAACAACTGGGAAGATTCTCTTTTATATAAAACAGATACACTAGAATTAAATCTGACAGACGAACAGGGCAGATGGCCTTATCAAGGAAATATCAGCAATCTTTATCAATCTGTTCATCCTTATATAGAGGTTCCCGAACTTCCCCAACAGCAAAAACGCATCATAAAAATAGTACATATCATGCGTAAAAATCCGATTCAGGGAATTCAAGACATCGGTATCAAGCTAACAGCATATTAACAGCATCCTCTCCTATTGCTTTCGGCAAGCATCTATCTTCAGAAATACAAAAAGAAGAATGGTAAATCCCCATAAAGATGAACCGCCGTAACTAAAAAATGGAAGAGGTATACCTATCACAGGTGTCAGGCCTAAAACCATACCCACATTAATGAATAGGTGGAAGAAAAAGATTCCCATCACAGCATATCCATACACCCTGCCAAACCGGCTGTCTTGTCTCTCCGCCAAATAAATAAGTCGGAAAATAAATACCATAAAAAATAACAAGACTAAAGAAGAACCTACAAAACCCTGTTCCTCACCAACCGTACAAAAGATAAAGTCCGTATCTTGCTCTGGCACATACTTCAGCTTTGTTTGAGTTCCATTCAAAAAGCCTTTACCATAAAACCCGCCTGAACCTATGGCAATCTTACTTTGGTTTACATTATAACCTGCTCCAGCCAAATCTTCTTCCATGCCCAACAAAACTTTTATACGAACCTGCTGATGAGGCTCCAAAACATTATTAAAAACATGTTCGGCCGAATAGAGGAAAGCAACGGATCCAATGGTAAATAATGCGATATAGAAGTAATTAATAAACCTTTGAGTAATAGAAAAATAAATCAATAAGACCACCAAGATGGCACAAGCTACGACCAATACCGTCGTTATATTATAAGGTATAACGTAAAAAGAGAATAGCGTTGCCAGTACAATCGTACTTACAGCCCCAATCAATAAACCTCTTGTGATTCGTTCATTCTTACAATAAAAATGCACCAGTACACCCGTAATTATCATTATAAACGATAATACAGCAAAGGCACCAACCTGCGTACATTCATCAGACATATATTCCTCTCCAAAACGGATGCCCGCAACAAAATAAATCACAGCACATACCCCAGCAAGCAATATTGAGCCGGGCATGCCCTCCCGATACAACATCAGGAAAAAAGAAAGATATACCAGTGCAGATCCCGTTTCTTTTTGTGCTATAATCAACAGCATGGGTATCAAAATCAACGAAACTACAACCGCTGCATGCTTTACCTTCTGCATGGAAAAGTTATACTCATTCATAAATTTAGCCAATGCCAACGCAGTCGCAAACTTGGCAAATTCAGCAGGCTGTATACTCACAGGTCCCAATACAATCCAGGAACGTGATCCTTTAATCTCATGAGGATTAAAAATCATTCCAAAAAGCAACAGAAGCATGATACCATAGACCAGATAAGCATATGTATCAAACAAACGGCCATCCAGCATCAGGATTACGAATCCCAACCCTATAGAACAAACAATCCACATCAGCTGCTTGCCGGCACGAGTTCCGATATCCAAAAAGTTAGGGTCACCGTAATCATAACTGGCTCCACAGACACTGAACCAGCCACAGATTACCAAAACAAGGTATAAAACGATTGTGACCCAATCTATTGAATTCCAAATACTATCTCTCCTGTTCTCCATAAACAATTCGTCTTGCTTGAATATCTGTTGCCAATAATTCACTTTCGGGCGATAACTCACCTTTCAAATATTTTTCCATCATCAGCTTGCCGATAGGAACTCCATACACTGCACCAAAACCGCCATTCTCAACATAAACAGCAATGGCTATTTTAGGATTGTTCATCGGAGCAAATCCCATAAAGGCTGAATGGTCCTTTCCTCTGTTCTGTGCCGTACCCGTCTTACCACATACTTCTATTCCAGGTATTGCGGCTCCACGACAGGTTCCTCCCAAAACTGCAGCCCGCATACCTTCTACCACCTCATCGTAGTGCACTTTATCCACCATCGTATATCGTCTCTGTGTATAAAGTGTATCCAGTTGTTCACCTTCTATCTTTTTCACAACATGCGGAGTAACAAAATATCCTCTGTTTGCTATTGTCGCACCCAGATTAGCTATCTGTAAAGGAGTCAAAGAAACTTCACCTTGACCGATAGAGATACTGATAACCGTCAAACCGTTCCAAGAACCACGATAAGCCTTGTCATAAAAACGGGCATTCGGAATCATACCTCTTTTTTCACCAGGCAAATCAATCCCCAACGGATAACCAAATCCCATCGATACCATATAGTCACGCCATTTGTTCATCGCATTTTGTACGGAACCATATTTCTGGCGCGCCCCTATCATATAATAAAGTCCCCAACAGAAATAAGCATTACAAGAAGTAGCCAATGCGGGAATTAGAGGAAGAGGAGAACCATGTGAGTGACATCCTACATGCAAGCCTCTATACGAGAAACCATGCGAACACGTATACATTGTTCCTGTATTTATAATCCCTTCCTGCAAGAAAGTTAATGCCTGAGAGGTTTTAAAAGTAGAACCAGGCGGATACACACCCATGATTGCTCGGTTCAATAACGGTTTCCAAGGGTCACGGGATAACTTTAAATGATTCTCGCCTCTGTCACGTCCTACCATTAAATGTGGATCGTAACTAGGTGAAGAAACCATACAAAGCACTTCACCCGTTTCCGGTTCTATAGCTACAATACTTCCTATCTTACCCTCCAACAGTCGTTCTCCCAACTGCTGCAGTTCAATATCCAGACTTAAAGTTAAGTTTTTACCCGGCACAGGAGCTTTATCCATTTTTCCATCCATATAATTCCCCTGTATACGTCCATGAGCGTCCCGAAGCAATACTTCAACTCCCTTTTCTCCTCTCAATTGCTTTTCATAAGAGCGTTCTACGCCTAGCTTTCCAATAAAGTCACCACGCAAGTAATAGTCATCTTCCTCCATCTCACGCTTAGAGACTTCCGCAATATCTCCTAAAATATGCGCCCCAGCACTATAATTATATTGTCGAATGGTACGCCGCTGGATATATAACCCTGGGAATTTGAAAAGCTTTTCCTGCAGAACTCCACACTCTTCGGCAGACAACTGTGTAATCAGTACCTGATGTGTGTAAGGAGAATACCCAGGATTCAGACGTCTGTCTTTAATATCCTTGAATCTTTTCTTCAAATAATCTGGAGTGATATTCAGTGTTTTGCATAAATCCAGTGTATCCAGATTCTGCATCTCTTTCATCACAATCGTTACATCATAGGCAGGCTGGTTATACACCAGCAATTTATCATTACGATCGTATATAACTCCACGGCTTGGATAACGTATCTTTTTAAGGAAAGCATTACTGTCTGCATGCTGCTTATATTCTTCACTGACAATCTGCAATGCCAATAAACGAAATATATAAATAACAACAACGACCAGTACCGAAGCACCTATGATGTATTTCCTTCTTGACAGGTTATAATCTCTCTCCACTTTTTCTATTTCTTCTTATGGCATCAACACACAATATACAAATCACTGAAGCTACTGTATCCGAAATTATCTTTAGAAACAAGTTGAACGAATGAAGCAAAGAAAAAGAATCGACCAGCAGCAATAAAACGATGTGTACAAACACCGCAATACAAACATATTTAATATAGGAAAATTCCCCCATTGACTTCATACTGGGTTCGAAAGACTCCGACAAGTCGCGCAAAGTAAACATTCTCAATAACGGGTTTCTTATAAAAGCCAGGAACGTCGCAATAGAAGCATTTACTCCCGGTGTATTACTAAACATATCCACCAGCAATCCCAATGTTACTCCCCATCCCATCAACTCATTCCGGCCCATGCCCGAATTACATTTCAGGATAAAATAAATATAGAGAACAGGGGTCGCATAACCGTAAATATGAACATGATTTAAAACCAAAGCTTGCAGGAGCACCAATCCAAAAAGCCACAAGCATCTTTGCAGATAAATAATCATATATTATAATCCTTCATTAGCATGAATACTATTTTCCAAATTCATAATTTCCTCTTTCCGAAGAAAAGAAATTACCCTTACATCATTGAGGCTGGCAAAGTTAGTAAATAGCTTTACACGTAATAAATACGAAAGTCCGTCATGGCTGTCCTGCATATCATCTACCACTCCAACAGGAATTCCCTCTGGAAATACAGCACTATGCCCACTTGTTACAATCGTATCGCCCAATGTAAATTCAGAATGACGGGGTACATCCATAAGAAAAGCATATTGGGAATCTCCTCCCTCCCATCTTAAAACACCGAAATAATCACTTTTCTTGATTTTGCAACTGATACTGCTTTTAGAGTTAAGAACAGATATGATTACTGCATAATGCGGTGAAGTAAGATATACAATTCCTACCACTCCATTCCCATTCACAACACCCATTTCCGGACGAATACCATCCGCCTCACCCTTGTCAATGGTAATGTAGTTATCATGACGCGTTATACTATTATTAATCACATTGGCTTTAAAGATCTCATACGCTCCCAAAGCAGTTGTATCCATTTGCTCTATCACCAGGCTATCCGATACGAAAGTAGCCAGTTTTTTCTTTAAGAACTCATTCTGCAATTCCAGTTCGACATTTCTTTGCACCAAATCATTATTTATTCCTCTCAATGAAAAATAACCTGTGATATTACTGGTTGCCTCATACATCAATCCTGTTATCCAATTTGCAGAAGTAAAAAATACACTTCCCTGATAATGATTGAAACGGAAAAGCAATGTAAAACTAAAAATCTCAAGAACAACGAAAAGAAACCAACAGTTATACTTAAGAATAAAATTAATAAGGTTCCTCACTGCAAAACTTAATAGATAGATAAATAAAAGAACACACTCGGAACACTGAAAATTGAAAATTGAAAACAGGATAACAAAAGCCTAAAACTTCTATCCGATTTTCAATTATCAATTATCAAAAAAGATTTATCGCATCAAGAATGAGAAGCGATCTACATTTTTCAATGCCACTCCCGTACCTTTTGCCACACTCAGCAAAGGATCGTCTGCAATATGGAACGGAATATTAATCTTGTCTGTCAGACGTTTGTCCAATCCTCTCAACAAAGCTCCACCACCTGTCAGATAGATACCATTCATTACAATATCTGCATAGAGTTCAGGAGGAGTGTGTTCCAAAGCACTCAACACTGCAGTTTCTATCTTAGCTATGCTTTTTTCAAGACAGTGTGCTATTTCCTGATAACATACAGGCACTTCCATCGGGAGAGCTGTGATTCTGTTTGGACCATGTACAATGAAATCCTCCGGAGCATCATCACCTAAGTCTGTTAACGCTGCACCCACATGAATCTTGATTCGTTCAGCCATACGTTCACTCACCTTTACGTTATGCTGACGGCTCATATACTCCTGAATATCAGCAGTCAGGTCATCACCTGCTACACGAATCGAGTTATTAGTTACGATACCTCCCAATGAGATAACCGCAATTTCTGTAGAACCACCACCTATATCTACAACCATATTACCTTCCGGAGCCTCAACATCCAGACCAATACCGATAGCTGCAGCCATAGGTTCAAAAATTAAATAGACATCTCTTCCTCCAGCATGTTCAGCACTGTCGCGCACAGCACGCAGTTCTACTTCAGTACTTCCTGAAGGAACACCAATTACCATTCGAAGTGACGGAGAAAAGAAACGGTTTCCCATGTTTACCTTTTTAATAAGGCCGCGCATCATCTGTTCGCACGCATTGAAATCGGCAATAACTCCATCACGTAACGGACGGACAGTACGAATATTCGGATTTTCTTTTTCGTACATCAACTTAGCACGCTCTCCTACCGCTATCATCTTATCTGTACGACGGTCCAATGCAACCACAGAAGGCTCGTCGATGACAATCTTGCCATTGTTCAGAATGATGGTATTGGCTGTACCAAGGTCCATCGCAATTTCTTGTGTAAAAGAAAACAATCCCATTTTACTTTAAAATAACTCTTTTAAATTAAAGAGCAACGGGCAAAGGGTATTTCCCCTTGCCCTGACTCTTCTTCTATAGATGTTTATAATATTAATGTTTGAAATGACGGATACCAGTAGTTACCATTGCAATACCATGTTCATTGCAATACTGGAAAGACTCGGCATCTCTAATTGAACCTCCAGGCTGGATAACAGCTGTCACTCCTTCGTTTCCTGCAATTTCCACACAGTCGGCAAACGGGAAGAAGGCATCACTTGCCATTACAGCTCCCTGCAAATCGAAATTGAATGATTTAGCTTTCTCGATAGCCTGTTTCAAAGCATCCACACGTGAAGTCTGACCTACTCCACTAGCCAGCAGCTGCTTGCCTTTTGCCAGAACGATTGCATTACTCTTACTGTTCTTTACAATCTTATTGGCAAACAACATATCTTCAATTTCAGCCTGAGAAGGAGCTTTATCTGTTACCTGCTTCAAATCTTCAGGAGTTTCAATCTTAGTATCTTTATCTTGAACCAGAACACCATTCAGCAAAGAACGGAACTGCTTAGTTGGCAGACTGGCTTTCTTACGTACCAAGATAATACGGTTTTTCTTCTGTCCCAAAACCTGTAATGCATCTACATCATAATCTGGAGCAATGATAACTTCAAAGAAAATCTTATTGATTTCTTCTGCAGTTTCCTTGTCAATTACTGCATTAGTGATCAATACACCACCAAATGCAGAAACAGGGTCACCAGCCAAAGCATCTTTCCATGCCTCCAATACAGTTGGTCTAGAAGCCAAGCCACATGCATTGTTGTGTTTCAACACAGCAAATGTAGTTTCAGAGAATTCGTCAATCAAATCAACAGCAGCGTTAATATCCAGCAAGTTGTTATAAGAGATTTCCTTGCCATGTACCTGATCGAACATTTCGTCAAGATTTCCAAAGAAGAATCCTTTCTGATGCGGATTTTCTCCATAACGAAGCTGTTTCTGATTTTCAACAGCGCAACGGAAAGCAGAATTATCACCTCCGTCAAAGTAATTAAAGATAGCAGAATCATAGTGAGAAGATACTGCAAATGCTTCTTTAGCCAACCAGCGACGTTCAGCACGAGTTGTAGTAGCGCCATGTTCAACAAGCATATCCAGGAAAGGACGATACTGTGCACGGCTGGCAACAATAGCTACATCATTGAAATTCTTAGCGGCAGCACGAATCAAAGAGATACCACCTATATCTATTTTTTCTATAATAGCCTGTTCTTCTGCTCCTGAAGCTACAGTAGCCTCAAACGGATACAAGTCTACAATTACCAGGTCAATTTCTGGGATTTCGTATTTTTCAATCTGCTGCAGATCCTGCTCAAGTTCACGACGGCACAAAATTCCACCAAAAACTTTCGGATGCAAAGTTTTCACTCTTCCACCCAAAATTGAAGGATATGAGGTCAAATCTTCAACAGCCTTACAAGGGAATCCAAGAGATTCAATAAACTGGCGTGTTCCACCTGTTGATAAAAACTCAACTCCATCTTCGTGAAGTTTTGTAATAATCTCATCCAAACCATCTTTGTGATAAACCGATACTAATGCGGTCTTAATTTTTTTAGCCTCAGACATCTTCTTATATTTTTAATATATTTGATGGCAAAGTTACGAATTTTCAACCATATACAACAGCAGAAAACAATAAATAATATTGGATACTGTTTAATTTTCATCAATTGTGTCAAACCACATTCTAGCTTTCCAATTTATTCTGTAGGCTCATAGAAAGGCAGTTTCTTCACCCGTCCCCGAAATTGTAACAGAAATGTAATATGTATGACATTTTATTCTAACATGAAGAATCTACTTTTGCCCACAAACAAATTAACAAACTATATGGAAACAGTCTATTTAGGAATAATCATTTTCCTGTTTGTACTGGCAGTCTTCGACTTGCTGGTAGGTGTCAGTAACGATGCCGTGAATTTTATGAACTCCGCCGTGGGTGCAAAAGTCGCAAAATTCAAGACTATTGTATTTGTTGCAGCACTAGGCGTCTTCATTGGAGCCGTAATGAGTAACGGAATGATGGACATTGCCCGTCATGGTATCTTCCAACCGGCTAATTTCTCTTTCTACGAGATCATGTGTATCTTGCTGGCGGTTATGATTACCGACGTTGTTCTTTTGGACGTATTCAACACGCTGGGTCTTCCTACATCAACTACCGTATCAATGGTATTCGAATTACTGGGTGGTACATTTATCCTGGCTATTATCAAAATCATAGGCGATGAGACCGGATTATTATCTATCGGAGACTTAATGAATACAGAAAAAGCGTTGTCTGTCATCATGGGTATCTTCCTTTCAGTAGCTATTGCTTTCATTGCTGGTACATTCGTACAATACGTTTCTCGTCTGATTTTCAGCTTTAATTATAAGAAAAAACTTTCTTGGACCATCGGTCTTTTCGGTGGTATCTCTACTACAGCCCTATCTTATTTTATCCTGATTAAAGGTCTGAAAGGCACTCCATTTATCTCTGCTGAAACTACAACATGGATTAACGACAATTCTACCTACCTGTTGATAGGCTGCTTCATATTCTTTACAGTGCTCATGCAAATCCTGCACTGGTGTAAAATCAACGTATTCAAAATCATTATTCTTTTAGGAACATTCTCACTGGCACTTGCATTTGCAGGTAACGACTTGGTTAACTTCATCGGTGTTCCTTTGGCCGGATTCTCTGCTTATACCGACTATCTTGCTAACAACAATGGAGCCGACATCTACTCATTCATGATGTCTTCATTGCAATCATCTGCTACAACCCCTCCTATCTTCTTGTTTGCAGCAGGTTTGATCATGGTATTTGCATTGGCAACTTCCAAGAAAGCGCAGAACGTTATTAAAACTTCTGTAGATTTGGCACGTCAGGAAGAAGGTGAAGAAATGTTCGGTTCATCCGGTGTTGCTCGCGTTATTGTTCGTCGCGCTACCGCTCTGAATGATTTTATCGTAAAGACTATTCCGCCCAGCACACGTAACTGGATTAACTCTCGATTCAATAAAGATGAAATGATTCTTGAGAATGGTGCAGCATTTGACTTGGTACGTGCATCCGTAAACCTGGTTCTTTCCGGATTGCTGATTATCATCGGTACAACCATGAAATTGCCCCTTTCTACTACCTACGTAACATTCATCGTAGCCATGGGTTCTTCACTGGCCGACCGTGCATGGGGACGTGAAACTGCCGTTTACCGTATCACCGGTGTACTGTCAGTAATTGGTGGATGGTTCATTACTGCATTCGTTGCCTTTACCGTATGTGCTCTTATTACTGTAATCATTTTCTATACAAGCTTCATCGGTATGTTGGCAATGATTGCAATCGCAATTTTCATCTTAGTAAGAAGCCACATCACTTACTCACAGAAAGAAAAAGCAGAGAAGAAAGACGATATCTTCAAGCAAATGATGAACAGCAAAGATAAAAACGAAACATGGGAGCTGCTTCGTCAACACGTACGCCAGACTTTCACCAGCTATATGGACTACAGTTCGTCTACATACAAACAGGTAACTGACGGTTTCATGAAAGAAGACCTGAAAATGCTTCGCAAAGCCATGAATAATACCGACAGCCAGAAAAAGAATCTGAAAAAGCTCAGACGTAAAGAGCTGTTGGGATTAAGAAAAATTTCCATCAACATCGCTTTGGAAAAGAATACCTGGTTCCATCTGGGAAGCAACAGCTGCGAAGAAATGCTTTACTGTTTGAAACGTATCTGCGAGCCTTGCAAGGAACATGTCGATAATAACTTCAGCCCGCTAACTTCCGACTGTGTTACAGAGTTCCTGCCAATACGTAACGAAATGTGCGAATTAATGGGACGTACACAGAATGCAATTGAAACGAACAATTATGAAGATTCAAATGACATTCTTGTTAAAGGCGACGAATTAAAAAACAAAATTTCAGCTATGCGCAAGGTACAGATGAACCGTATGCAAGACAATACTACCAACCTGCGAGCTTCTTTGGTTTATTTGAATATATTACAGGAATCACAAGAGTTGGTAAGTGTATGGAGACATTTGCTTCGCGCAAGTAAACGCTTCCAGGAAGAATCAACCGAACAGGTTCAAGAAGAAGAATCATTGCTGGAAGATAAGCTTAGCATTAAAAACGCATAATCTTAGCTCTTAAAACACACTTGAATCCACTGTCAGGCTATTTTTTAACCCAGGCAGTGGATTCTTTCTTTTTAAAAGATTACCTTTGCAAAAAATAAAATGATAAACCATGAAAAACATTAAAGACATTATTTCCCAATTTCCTGAGGTGGGTGAAATCACAGAAATCAAGCCACTAACATCCGGACTAATCAATCAGACCTACTTGGTTAAAACCACATCAGATAATCCCAACGACTATATCTTGCAGCGAATTAACCACAATATATTCACCGATATAGAAATGCTGCAGCACACCATCGAAGTCGTTACAGCTCACATACGTAAAAAACTGGAAGCAAAGGGAGAACAGGATATTGAAAGAAAAGTACTGCGGTTCGTTAAAGCTTCTACCGGAAAAACTTATTATTTCGACGGTGAAGGTTATTGGCGCGTTTCTGTTTATATACCACGTTCACAAACCCTCGAAGCCGTTACTCCTGAGTCATCTTATCTGGCTGGCCTCAACTTTGGAGAGTTTCAGGCTATGCTGGCTGACGTTCCTGAAGAAATTGGCGAAATCATTCCTAAATTCCACAATATGGAATTCCGCCTCCAGCAATTACGTGAAGCCGTTGCAGCCAATCAGTCCGGACGTTTGGAAAAAGTACAGGACATAGTAGATGCCATCGAAAAAGATGCCGAACAGATGTGCTGTGCCGAACAACTATACCGTGAAGGCAAACTTCCCAAACGAATTTGCCATTGCGACACCAAAGTCAGCAACATGCTGTTCGACGAAGACGGTAATGTACTTTGCGTCATCGATCTGGATACCGTAATGCCAAGCTTTATATTCTCTGATTTTGGAGATTTCCTGCGTACGGCAGCCAATACTGGAAAAGAAGACGACCCGGATTTGGACAAGGTTACTTTCAATATGGAAATTTTCAAAGCCTTCACAAAAGGATACATCGAATCGGCACGCAGCTTCCTTACTCCGATTGAAATAGAATATCTGCCTTATGCAGCTACACTATTCCCTTACATGCAAGCAGTCCGCTTCCTGGCCGATTACATTAACGGAGATACTTACTACCAGACTCAATACAAAGAGCACAATCTAGTCCGCACAAAAGCACAATACAAACTTTATACAGCAGCCAAGGCCGCTGTACCCGAAATGCAAGCATACATCCAGTCATTGCTCTAAAAGCATTGACCTTCGTAAAAGCCGTTCTTCACAAGAGCGGCTTTTACTTTTATAACCTATCCAAAGCATCCAGCTTACCCTGATGGCTCTGCTGGCTCTTACCAAATGTATAAGTCACATTCAGGCGCAACTGCCGCGTTTCCGACTTTCCGTAATGCAATAATTTCATTGTGCTATCTTCTGTATAATTGTCCCATCTTGAAGTCCAGAATACATCCGTGAGCACCAGATTAAACATAAGCCTGTCTTTGCAAAATTTACGGTTTACCCCAATATCCAAACTTCCGGTAGGTTTATACACCGCATTGCCCGCAAGCGTTTTAGTGGTATAACTGCCATTCATCTCCATACGGATTTTCCAGGGCAGCAGCATGTTACTTTGGACCGAGAACACCCCGCTCAGCATATTCATTCTTCCCTCGTATGCCGGCATTGACAAATCATGCTCTGTATAAAACAGCACAGCACTATACCGCATATTCCACCATCTCAACAAATTAATTTCCTGCGCAGCAGACAAAGAAAGCCGGTGCTGCTTGCCCACATTGCGGGGAATCATTGCCACCTTATTTCCTTCTATAAGCTCTTTAACTTCACTACTGTAATCATCCAACAGTGCATATCTCAAACTAAACACCCCATTATTCCCCTGTAAAGACATTCCCACCTGGTAACTTTTCTGGGGCTTCAAAAACGGGTTTCCTTTCCAGCATGACAGTTCATCCAGCAAGTATTCAAAAGGATTTAAATTCTGATACAAAGGACGGTCTATACGCGTATTGAAGTTCCAGACCAAAGCATACGCACTGTTCAACTGATAATTGACAGCCAAAGAAGGAAAAAAATCCCAATAACTGCGTTTGTTGTCTGTCACCGCCCCCTCACTTACCGGCTGCAATTCTCCCAACGAATAAGTATATTCCGTCCGAAGTCCGGCCTCTACGTTCCACTTCTCACCAATAGAATGCTTGTATTGTATATATGCAGCCCCAATCTGCTCCCTATAATCAAAACGATTGGACTGATGCACATCCAGACACTGGTCGGCTCCAAAACCATCATAAAAATGAAACAAATTATCAGCATTTACCCATGAGTATTTCAGCCCCCAGTTAAACACGCCTCCCCACAGTTTGTTCTGCTGATTATAAGTCAGCGCATGCATATACACATCTCTTTTATTGACAGACCGATAAACCTTATCCGCCGTAACAGTTCCGTCAGGATTAAAATACGTATTAGGCTGTCTGTTATCCGATCCTCCATCAAAAAAAGCAAAGTCATAATCAACCTCATACCATGTTTCCTGCGACGGTTCAAACCTGTAAAACAAGTTTGTGGCATAACGGTTTGCTTTCTGCGTTAAATAATCATTCTCGGCATACAACGTCTGATACAGCTGCCCCGTTGTTTTATCAGATATAGCCGTTGTTGTTTTGGTAATGCCCGGCCCTCCAAGCATATTTAGGTTCACACCGGCCCCCAATGTATGTTCAGGCCGGATATCGTATTCAAAAGCCATTCGGGATGAAATAGTCCTGCGCTTGTCCATATCCCACGTAGGACTGTCATAAACTTGTTGTCCCTGCTCCCTATACATGCCATAATCGTATCTGTAATACCCGAACGTATGCCCATAGCCACCGGACAGTCTCCATTTTTCATTCGATATACCCAAAGACACCTCCGTATTCTGCCTCAGTTTTTGCCAATACGACAATCCGTTGTTTACCGATAGATACAAATGCTGCTCGCGGGTAACCTTTTTCATTCTTATATTCACGATTCCCCCGGTTCCCTGGGCATCATAGCTGGCCGGTGGCTGTTGCATCACCTCAACAGACTCAATACTTTCAGCCGGAGTAGAGCGTAACAAGGCTGTGAGTTCCTCCTGCTGCATATAGGTATTCTTGCCGTTCAGCAAAACCAGGACACCACCTTTCCCGCCAATGTGCAAATTATTCTGTCCGTCTACAAAAACGCCCGGCGTGCGCTTCAGTACATCCAAAGCAGAACCTCCTGCCACAAGCGCACTGTTTTTAGGCGTAAATACAATGTTCCCATTATCCATCTTTATGGAAGCATGCTGCTTTTCTCCCACCACAACTACATTCTCCAGCTCCACCGAAGCCGCCTCCAGAATAATCTCTCCGGCATCTGTCTTTTCTGTAACATCCAACCAATCCGTATAACGGGCAACATACCCCAGACAATTGACAAACAGACGCACCTTTCCTTCTGAAGCCAATGCCGAAAACTTTCCCTCTCCATCCGCTATACACTGAAACAAGACTTTGCCCTGTTCGTTCATTCCAGAAATCACTGCCGCATCTACGGGAGTTCCATCCACCGCTTTTATCATCCCATTTATCTGTCCCTTTCCTGACTGAGCCATGACTCCAAGGGAACATAAAATCCAGACAAATAACAAAATAGATTTCATAATCTTTTTTTCAAGCAAAATAAAAAAACATGTCACAGTCAAAAATACACTAATTTTCAGACAATTACCAAATTATATCTAATTCTTTGAAAAGTAATTCTAAATATACCTATTTCAGAATTTCTATACCCAAAGATTAAAAACAACATCCGATCTATATAAAACTTCAGAAATTTCAGTATCTCCGCAACGCATCATTATTGAGATAAACTTGCCGCTCAAGAAAGAGGTATCTTCATCTCTAAAAAGATAAAAGTTGTTCTCAACTGTAACACAATCAACTTTTACGGATAAAAACAAAAATACCCCGTCATTGAGCAATTGCACCAATAACGGGGTATCCAGAATCAGAACGGTACGTATATATCAGCGTCGTGGTATATCCACCGAATCTTCCTTACGGCCTTTCAGATATTCCGAGAAGAAATCCACCATACGCCAGTAAAAATATTCATCCATCGTACCGAAAGCGTGCCGCTGTCCGGGCAGAATCAGCAAGTCAAAACGCTTGTTGGCTTTAATCAGTGCATCTACCACACGGATGGTATTAGCAGGATGCACGTTATTGTCTATATCGCCATGCACCAGCATCAAGTGACCTTTCAGTTGCTTCACGATTTCAGGGTTGGTAGCAATCTTATAGACAAAGGTTGTATCGCCTTGCTCGGTTATCTCTTCCTTTACACCGTGATGGGTTTCACTCCACCAGCGGTTATAGATGCGGTTGTCATGATTGCCCGCACACGATACAGCTGCTTTATAGAAATCGGGATACTGGCAAATGGCTGCTGTAGACATAAATCCACCGCCCGAATGTCCGTGAATACCAACACGGTCAATATCGATAAACGGATAACGGGCTGCCAGCTGTTCCACTGCGGCTTTATGGTCGGCCAGCGGATAATCGCGCATATTGCCGTAGCCATAGTTGTGATACCATTTGGAGCGGCTGGGATGTCCACCACGCTGTCCTACGGAAATAACAATGAAACCGGCCTGAGCCAGACGGTCGGTACGTACACTCATACGGGTAAACGGATAGTAAACAGCCTCTACCTGTGGTCCGGGATAGACATAATCAATGATAGGATATACTTTGGTAGAATCAAAGTTGAAGGGTTTGTACATCACACCATACAAGTCGGTCACTCCGTCAGCTGCTTTTACCTTAAACAGTTCCGGGAACTGATAACCGGCTGCTTTCAGCTGCGAGAAATCGCTTTCCTGCAAAGTCATGACTTTGCGACCATTGGTATCCAGCAGATCGGCACACGGCACGGTATTCACTCTGGAATAGTTGTCTACAAAGAAACGAGCCTCATCGTCTACTTCTACCTGATGGAAGTAATCGCCTTTGGTGAGCTGCTGCAAACCGCTGCCGTCTGTCTTTACTTTATAGAGATGTTCGTAATACGGATTTTCGTCCTCATTGCGCCCATTAGCCGTGAAATAGATGGTGCGTGTTTTTTCGTCTACCTTCAAGACTTGCTCCACATGCCAAGGTCCTTTGGTGATGCGGTTTTTCAGATTCCCGTGTTCATCGTACAAGTACAAATGGGCCCATCCGTCGCGTTCGCTCCACTGTACCAGTTCCTTGCCTCCCTGCAATACAAAGATGGGGCGGGTTTCCTGATAAGTATTCATACGCTCTTTAATAATAGGAACAATAGAATCGGCTCCTATCGTATAGGTACAAACATCTATGCGATGCAAGTCACGACTGCTGCGAGTCAGGAAGAAGCGGTTATTGTCGCCCTGCCATACGGCAGAACGGTATTCCTTGTCGCGCTCTTTCTGCTGGATCGGACGGTATTCCAAACTGATGGTCTGGTGCTTGTAGGCATCTACCTTTACCTGCTTGCGGGTGTTGTTTGTCATGTCGAAAACAAACAGATAATCAATCGGAGCCTCCATTTCTCCGGGCATCTGGTAACGGTAGCTTTCCAGTGTAGGACGGGGCTGCGCTACGGAGTTGATAACCCAAAGTTTTTTTACAGCACGTTCGTCGGTTACATTTACGGCAAAGTGCTTTGAGTCGGGTGACCAGCAGCCTCCCCATACGCTGCGGCGTTTGCCGTTGCACAGCGTATCGGTATTCAGCATGCTATAAGGTATGCCGTAACCAAAAGCTTCGGTGCCATCGGTCGTCAACTGAATTTCGACAACCGTACTGTCTTTTTCGTTTTTTCTCAGTTTTTCGTAGTCGGCAATGCTCATTTTATACAGATTGCAGTCTTTTGCATAGACTACCGTCTGACCGTCCGGTGAAACATTTCCCCAACTTAAGTCTTTAAGCGGTTCTTCGGCATCTACCAGATGTGTGAGTTTGCGACTGGAAGAATCGTATGAAAAATAAAATACTTTCTTTTCTTTTTTCTTCGGGTCGTCCTTAGCAGGGCACTCGCGTGTAGAAGTTACCTGGAAAGTAAATGTACGTCCGTCTTCCTTTGCCTTCAGGTTCTCGATGGGCAGATGACGGGCTTCGAACGGATCTTGCACGATTTCGGTAAGCTGTGCTGCCAGCTCTTCACGGTCGAACAGCAGCTGCTTGCTGCGTGCAGAAGGGTCGACTACGTACCAGAATGTTCCTTCACTGGTTTTATATTCGAACCAGAAACGGTTTCCCTGCTGGAACCAGTGTGGGTCGACCAGTGTAGAAAACAGCAAATGGTCCAACTTTTCTTTGGTAAACTTCTCGGCCTGCAAATATTCGGGCAAGCGTTGCTGTGCACCGGCCTTTACAGTTAAAAACAATAATCCTAAAACAACAATTAATCGGGTTATCTTCATACTACTAAAAAATTATCAGCCTTGGAAATAAACACGTTTCACACGATTGGATACGCTGGTAAGCACTTCGTACGGAATGGTATCCAAGAGGTCGGAAAGCACTGTTACGGGCAGGTTATCACCAAAAATAATCACCTTATCTCCTTCACGGCAGTCGATGTCGGTTACATCAATCATGCAAACGTCCATACAGATATTGCCTACATAAGGAGCTTTCTTACCGTTCACCAGACAATAGCCCCGGCCATTGCCCAAATGTCTGTTCAAGCCGTCGGCATAACCGATAGGAACTGCTGCAATTCGGGAATCGCGTTCCAAAATGCCTTTCCGGCCATAGCCTACGGTTTCTTCCTTGGGCACATCGTGGATTTGCAATATTGTGGAGCGCAGTGTGCTGATATTATGCAGCATTTCGTTCGTAAACGGGTCTACACCATACAGTCCGATTCCCAGACGCACCATTTCGAACTGTGCACCGGGATAGCGCTGAATGCCGGCTGTATTGCAGATATGGCGGATTATCTTAAAGCTGAAGCCTTCCTGCAACTGGGCAGCGGCTGCCTCGAATACTTCTATCTGACGGCGGGTAAAGGTATCCAGTCTCTCGGTATCACTTCCCACCAGATGCGAGAATACCGAACGGGGGATGACGGAAGTCTGCTTGTGCAGGCGCTCTACCAGACGCGGAATTTCGGCCGGAGCAAAACCCAGACGGTGCATACCGGTATCTATCTTTATATGGATAGGGAAATTGGTGATACCTTCGCGTTCGGCTGCCTTGATCAGTTCTTCCAGCAAATGGAAACTGTAGACTTCCGGTTCCAGCTTGTAATCGAACAAGGTTTTAAAAGCGGTCTGTTCGGGATTCATGATAATGATAGAGCTGGTAATACCGGCTTTTCGCAATTCGGAACCCTCGTCGGCTACGGCTACTGCCAGATAGTTTACCCGCTGGTCTTCCAATGTTTTGGCTATTTCATAAGAACCGGCTCCATAGGCTGAAGCTTTTACCATGCATACGATTTTGGTATCCGGTTTCAGTTTGTTCCGATAGTAGTTCAGATTGTCGACCAATGCGTTCAGATTGATTTCCAGAGTGGTTTCGTGGACTTTCAATTCCAGCAAATCGGTTATCTTATCAAACTGAAAAGTTCTTGAACCTTTAATCAGCACGATTTCATCGTGCAACTGGTTGAGCAGACCGGAGTTAAGCAGCTCAGTCGTAGAGCGGAAGAAATATTTTTCCAGTTCGAAACGTGAGGAAGAAGAAGCGATATCTTCGCCTACACCAATGAGCTTATCTACGCCACGACTGTGAATCAGGTCGGCTACCTGTCTGTAAAGCAACTTGCTGGTCTGGCCTGTTTCCAATATATCCGAAAGGATAAGCGTGCGCTTGCGCATTTTATCTTCCGACCGGCGTTGCATAAAGTCCAATGCGATGTCCAGTGAAGCCAAATCCGAATTGTAGCTGTCGTTAATTAAGGTACAGCCGTTCTTGCCTTCCTTCACTTCGAGACGCATGGCTACCGGTTCCAGTTTTGCCATACGTTCGGCTATCTGTTCCGGAGGAAGCATCATGTAAAGTGCAACGGCCAGACAATGAATAGAGTTTTCGATGGAAGCATCGTCTATAAAAGGAATGGTATACGAGCTGGGCAGACCGATATATCTGTAATAGATGGTAGTGTGAGTCTCTTCTTTGGTTATTTTTTCGATAAACAACGGACGCTCGTTGTCTTTTCTGGACCATGCGATTTCTCTGGCTGTAAACAAGGACTTGGTCACACAGCTACTTATAACTTCATTATCGCCATCGTAAATAACGACATCACAGTCTTTAAACAGCAGCAGTTTTTCCATACATTTATCTACCACCGAAGAAAAATTTTCCTGATGGGCTCCACCTATATTAGTAAGGATACCGATGGTAGGCTGTATAATCGGTTTGAGGGCTTCCATCTCACCCATTTCGGAAATGCCGGCTTCGAAAATACCCAGCTCTGTATGTTCATTCATCAGCCAGATAGAAAGCGGAACACCGATTTGAGAGTTATAGCTTCGGGGAGAACGGGTGATTACCCTTTCCGGACTCAGCAACTGATAAAGCCATTCTTTCACAATGGTCTTACCATTACTGCCGGTGATTCCCACAACCGGAACCTGAAACTGTTCGCGATGATGAGTAGCCAGTTTCTGCAACCCTTTAAGCGGACGATCTAATACCAGAAAATTGGCATCTTTATATTCGCTTGCTTTTTCGGGAAGGTCGCTCACTACAAAATTGCGTACTCCACGTGTATATAAATCATAAATGTATTTGTGTCCGTCGTTTCGCTTGGTCTTCAGAGCAAAAAACAAAGTTTCTTCGGGGAAACATAACGAACGGCTGTCTGTAAGAATCCAATCGACATGAGCAGGTGTCGTTCCAACCCGCGTTGCTCCCATTATGGAAGCTATTTCTTCAATATTGCTTGACATAGTGTTATCTCATTTTGGACGTCTAAATACGGGAATTTTTCTTTAAGTTCTTGTATCTTTAACAGATTTTGACTTATAAACTGGTAATAAGCCGACGAATCGGGATAAAATGGACGATGTTCTAATGCTTTACGTATTTTTCCGAAAGCTTCAATCAGTTTCATAGTGTCAGAAGAAAAGTAAGAATCGGCAAAACATTGCCATATATAATCGACAGCTACGCTAGACGGATGAATCATATCTTCGGCATAAAAGCGATAATCGCGCAATTCGTCCATCATAATTTCATAAGAAGGAAAGTAATGGCAGTCCGGAATACGACTGCATAACTGATGAACAGCCAGTTGCAAAACTGATTTACTGATCTGATTGCCGTGCATACTGTCTTTTACATGACGAATCGGACTGATGGTAAACAATATTTTCAAAACCTTATCCGAAAAACGGTTACGTATCTCGGTAATCAAGTCTGTATATATAGTTACAATTTCATTAACATCCAAAAGTCTGCGTGAAAACATTTTTTCGGGAAATTTATGGCAATTCCCCACAATTTGCCCGTCTTCTTTCTTTTCATAGACCCAGGCTGTACCCCAGGTTATCAAAATCCAGGAAGCTTGGGCCAAATTACTGGCAGAACAGGCCATACGACTGTTTATCTTTGCCAAACAATCCTGAGAAGAAGACATGGAAAAACTGCCATGATGCATCCAACTATGCCACAAGCCATTACGCATTACCAATTCATCCTCTTTGTAAATCTTACCTTCCAGCAATTCACGCATGGCTTTCGCTATCGACAAAGGATTGTACAAAACGCCAAAAGGATTCAGGTCACACAAAAATTTTGAGGATAACAATTTATTTCCAATATGCTCGGAAAAACATGAGCCGAACAGCAAAATTTGTTCGTTATGACGAATTTCGGCAGTCCCTATAGGCAATTCTACTTTCGTTCTAAAATCCATATTCAACCAGATACAACTATTTTTTTAAATACAAAAATAGGCATTATACATATATTTATACTACTTTTGTATTATTAAAGTACAATGTAGAATGGAAGAATACACTTCATACGAATTGTTGAACAAGATAGACAGTCCTGCAGACTTACGGCAACTGCCCCCCGAGCAATTACCGGAAGTATGTACGGAACTCAGACAAAAAATCATCGATGAACTGTCGCGTAATCCGGGTCACTTCGGTTCAAGCCTAGGAGTGATAGAGCTTACTGTAGCCTTACATTATGTATTTAATACCCCGTATGACCGCATTGTATGGGATGTAGGACATCAGGCATACGGACATAAAATTCTGACTGGCAGACGCGACCGTTTTTGTACGAACCGAAAGCTAAATGGTATCCGCCCTTTTCCGTCACCGGAAGAAAGCGAATATGATACTTTTACATGCGGTCATGCATCAAATTCCATTTCTGCAGCATTAGGTATGGCCGTAGCTGCTACCTTGAAAGGGGAACAAAAACGGCACGTAGTCGCTGTAATCGGCGACGGTTCAATGAGTGGAGGACTGGCCTTCGAAGGACTAAACAATGCGTCTTCTACGCCTAATGACCTTCTCATTATACTGAATGACAACAACATGGCTATAGACCGCAGTGTAGGCGGTATGAAACAGTATTTACTGAACTTACAAACTTCACAAGGATATAACCAACTGAGATATAAACTTTCTGAAACCTTCCATAAATTGGGATGGCTGAATGAAGAAAGGAAAAAAAGCCTGTTGCGCTTCAACAACAGTCTGAAATCGATATTAACCCAACAACAGAATATTTTTGAAGGACTAAACATACGCTACTTTGGACCTGTAAACGGCCATGATGTATTGGGACTTATCAAGACCTTGAACGATATCAAAGAAATGAAAGGTCCTAAGCTTCTTCATATCCATACCATCAAAGGAAAAGGATTTGAGCCTGCAGAAAAAGCAGCGACAATATGGCATGCTCCGGGTATCTTCGACAAAGAAACCGGAAAAAGAATTGTTGCCAATACCGAAGGAATGCCTCCTTTGTTTCAAGATGTATTTGGGCATACACTGGTAGAGCTTGCCAAACAGAATCCTAAAATCGTAGGAATTACTCCTGCCATGCCTACCGGGTGCTCCATGAGCTACCTGATGGAAGAAATGCCCGACAGGGCTTTTGATGTAGGTATCGCCGAAGGACATGCCGTTACATTTGCCGGAGGACTGGCAAAGGAGGGTATGGTGCCTTTCTGCAACATCTATTCTTCGTTCATGCAACGTGCTTACGACAACATTATACACGATCTGGCTATTTATAAACAACACGTAGTATTGTGTCTGGACAGAGCCGGACTTGTTGGTGAAGATGGACCGACACACCATGGTGTGTTCGACCTTGCCTATTTACGTACAATTCCGAATCTGACCATTGCCTCTCCCCTTAACGAACAAGAGTTAAGACGCCTAATGTATACAGCTCAGATGCCTGATATGGGACCGTTTGCTATACGTTATCCGCGGGGACGTGGTGTACAGACGGATTGGAAATGTCCCCTCGAAGCGATTCCGGTTGGAAAAGGACAAACGCTAAAATCGGGAACCGATATAGCTGTAGTATCTATTGGTCCAATAGGAAATACAGTAATGAAAGCTATCGAAATGGCAGAAGCAAAGCAGATGTTGTCTGTAGCGCATTATGATTTACGTTTCCTGAAACCCTTGGACGAAGAGCTATTACACCACGTAGGCAAGACCTTTAATAAGGTAATAACAGTCGAAGATGGCACACTCAAAGGAGGTATGGGAAGCGCATTACTTGAATTCTTTGCAGACAATCATTATCATCCGGAAGTCCGAAGAATCGGTGTACCGGATCACTTCATCCAACATGGCCCTGTAAAGGACTTATATAAAATATGTGGTATGGATGAAGACAGTATCTGCGATGCCATATTATCATTCAACAACGAACAAAAAGAAAAATGAAAATCATTATTGCTGGAGCTGGTGCTGTAGGTACCCACTTGGCCAAGCTCCTTTCTGGAGAGAAACAGGATATTATCCTGATGGATGAAAATGAGGAGAAGTTAAGCAGAATGGAATCCAATTTTGACTTGATGACTGTCAATGTTTCACCCACTTCCATCTCAGGACTAAAAGAAGCAGGTGTAGCCGGTGCCGACTTGTTCATTGCGGTTACTCCCGATGAAAGTAGAAATATGACTGCCTGTATGCTTGCTACGAGCCTGGGTGCAAAAAAGACGGTAGCCAGAATAGACAATTACGAGTATCTGCTGCCTAAACATAAGGAGTTTTTTGCCAAACTGGGAGTAGACTCACTTATCTACCCTGAAATGCTGGCCGCAAAAGACATCGTAGATGCCGTAAAAATGAGCTGGATAAGACAGTGGTGGGAATTTGCCGGAGGTGCCCTGATTCTGATTGGTACAAAAATGCGTTCTACGGCTGAAATTCTGGATGTCCCGCTGCACGAACTGGGTGGAAGAAATATTCCGTTTCACATCGTTGCGATTAAACGTGGCAACAAGACCATCATTCCGCGAGGTGATGATACCATCCAGCTAAATGATATCGTTTATTTTACAACAACCAAAAAATATATCCCATACATCCGGAAAATTTCCGGAAAAGAGCACTATGCAGACATCCGGAATGTAATGATAATGGGAGGCAGCCGCATTGCTGTACGGGCTACTCAATATATGCCGGATTACATGAAGGTTAAAATCATAGAAAGTAATATGAGCCGGTGTAACCGACTGACGGAGCTGGTGGACGATGATGTGATGGTGATTAACGGTGACGGACGCGACATGGACTTGCTGATGGAAGAAGGCATCAAGAATACGGAAGCTTTCGTTGCACTGACCGACAGCTCAGAAACCAACATTCTGGCCTGTCTGGCTGCCAAACGTATGGGAGTAACCAAAACTGTAGCCGAGGTAGAGAATGTAGACTATATCAACATGGCTGAAAGCTTGGACATAGGAACCGTAATCAACAAAAAATTCATAGCCGCCAGCCACATTTACCAGATGATGCTGGACGCAGATGTATCAAACGTTAAATGTCTGACCATTGCGAATGCCGATGTAGCAGAATTTATTGTTAAACCCGGCTCCCGCATTACAAAATGCGCCATAAAAGATATGGGACTTCCTAAGGGAGCAACTATTGGAGGACTGATTCGTAATGGTGAAGGTATCTTGGTAACTGGTAATACAATTGTGCAACCCGATGACCATGTTGTGGTTTTCTCTTTGGAAATGATGATTAAAAAACTGGAGAAATTTTTCAACTAAATCCAGCTTATTTATAACGCTTAAACGGCAGTTTGCTTTGAAGTCTGGCAAACTGCCGTTTTTTTTAACGCACATATTTCTTGTAAAGTAGAAAAAAACTATAACTTTGCGAAAGTTTTCAAGATAGGTAAAGATGAGTGGATTGGTAAAAAGAGTGGTTATCATAATTATGTACCTTATAATTGCAATTATAGGGGGAGCGAATTATGTATCTGCCCAAATTGCTGAATCTGACACTGAATATACAGAAACAACCACTCAAACTTGTTTTGAGAATCCACAGGATAAAGCAGAGAGAACACTTAACTATCTGCTTAACAATGATTGGGCTGAGTTGCCGCCTGCAGCTTGGTGTGTATCAACATACACAGGTCATGATTTTAAAGCATCAGCTACATACAGATTTACGGATACGCGTACAGCCCTTAATCCCGATGTATTCCATCCGCATAAACTGCACGCTTTTTCGATGCTTTATGGTCATACCCCTACGCTGTATTATATCTTTACATTAAAAAAAATACGTATTTAGCCAGCGGGTTCAATACTAGTTTCGGTATATTCAATACCGAAATCTGAAAATCTTGTATATTTTCTATTCCATGTTATGCTGCACAGCGCTGTGTGGCACATACATTTATACTCATTATCTAAATTTTTATCATCATGTTTTTTACATTCTTAATTGTCGTTATCCTTACGGCAATAGCGCTTGTAGTAGCCGCTATGACCATTTCCAAGCTGATCAGTCCGCGCTCCTACAATCCGCAGAAGGGTGAGCCTTATGAATGCGGTATTCCCACCCGTGGTAATTCATGGGTACAATTTAAAGCGGGATACTACCTCTTCGCCATCCTCTTCCTGATGTTCGACATCGAGACCGTGTTTCTGTTTCCGTGGGCAGTGACGGCCGGACGTGCCGGCGGATATGCCCTGGCATGTGTGTGTGTGTTTCTGGCAGTGCTGGTGCTGGGGCTGGCCTACGCCTGGAAGAAAGGAGCGCTGCTATGGAAGTAAAACGGGTGGCCGGTGTGCGCTCCATGCGCTACGACGAATTTAAAGACAATGCCTCGCTGGAGGAAATGGCCGCACGCCTCAATGCCGACGGTGCAGGCGTGGTGCTGGCACGGGCCGACGAGCTGATAAACTGCGCACGCAGCAACTCGCTGTGGAGCCTTACCTTCGGCACCAGCTGCTGTGCCATCGAGTTTATGGCGCTGGGCGCGGCACGCTATGACATGGCCCGTTTCGGATTCGAGGTAACACGTAACTCGCCACGACAGGCAGACCTCATCATGGTGCTGGGAACCATTACGTACCGCATGGCGCCGGTGCTGCGACGTCTGTACGACCAGATGGCTGATCCCAAGTATGTGATAGCCGTGGGCGGATGTACCATCTCTGGCGGACCGTTCACTCGGTCGTATCATGTGGTGAAGGGCATCGACAGCATTCTGCCCGTCGACGTTTACATTCCGGGCTGTCCGCCACGACCGGAGGCTTTCTTCTACGGAATGATGCAGTTGCAACGTAAAATCAGAGTAGAACGCTTCTTCGGGGGTGTAAACAGAAAGGAGGTGCAGCCATGAGTGGAGTGAATGTACGTCTGGCAGCACTGTTGCCTGATGCACCTGTAGGTGCCGGCACAGATGCACCTGTATCGGTTCCCGCCGACCGTCTGCCGGAAGTAGCGCAGGCGCTGCGCACGGATGCCGCCGAGCCGATGGACTATCTGCGTGATATCGTGGGCATGGACTGGGGCACGGAGCTGGGGGCGCTGTATTATCTGGAGTGTACACGCACAGGCAGCCGTGTGACACTGCGTGTGGCGGTACCACGCCAAGAAGTTCCGGTGCTGCCGTCAGTATACGGCATCTGGCGCACGGCAGAATTGAAGGAGCGCGAGGTGATGGATTTCTTCGGCATCCGCTTCACGGGACATCCGGACATGCGCCGCCTGTTCCTGCGCGAGGACTGGGTGGGCTACCCGCTGCGCAAGGATTATGATATGGACAGCAACCCGCTGCGTATGGACAACGAGGTGAATGCCGACGATACCGTAGAGTATACATTACAGCCGGACGGACGGCTCACGGGCAGCCGCCGGCCTGTCTTCGGCAGCGAGGATTTTGTGGTGAACATCGGTCCGCAGCATCCGTCCACGCACGGAGTACTGCGTATGCGTACGTCGCTGGACGGCGAGTGCATCCGTCGTGTGGACCCTATCCTGGGATACATCCACCGCGGCATCGAGAAGCTGGCCGAGGGGCTGACGTATGTGCAGACGCTGCCCATGACGGACCGTCTGGACTACCTGAGCGCGCACCACAACCGCCATGCGCTGTGCCTCTGCATCGAGCAGGCGGCGGGCATCGAGGTGCCGCTGCGGGCGCAGTACATCCGTACCATCATGGACGAGCTGCAGCGCATCGACTCGCATCTGCTGTTCTACTCGTGCCTGGTGATGGATATGGGGGGACTGACGCCGTTCTTCTACGGGTTCCGCGAGCGCGAGATGGTGCTCGACATCATGGAGGAAACGACGGGCGGACGGCTTATCCAGAATTACTACACCATCGGCGGGGTACGGCAGGACTTGCATCCGTCGTTCTGCACGAAGGTGAAGGAGTTTATCAAGCATCTGCGCCGGGTGATCGGGGAATATCACAGTATTTTTACGGACAACGTGATTGCCCGCTCGCGTCTGGAGGGTGTGGGTGTGCTGAGCCGTGAGGATGCCATTGCGCTGGGTACCACGGGGGGCACGGGCCGTGCTTCGGGATGGGCCAACGATGTGCGCAAGCATCACCCATATACACTATACGACCAGGTGGACTTCCGCGAGGTGGTACGCACGGAGGGCGACTCGATGGCACGCTATCTGGTGCGTATGGACGAGATAATGGAGTCGTGCCACATCATCGAACAGCTTATCGACCGCATCCCCGAGGGGGATTTCCGCACGCGCATCAAGCCGGTGCTGCGGTTGCCGGAGGGTAACTTCTCGGCTTCGGTGGAATCGAGCCGCGGCGAGTTCGGGGTGATGCTGGAGAGTCACGGCGACCGTATGCCGTACCGCCTGCACTTCCGCTCTACGGGGCTGCCGCTGGTGCATGCCATGGACACGGTGTGCCGCGGGGCGAAACTGGCCGACCTGATTGCCATCGGGGGTACGCTGGATTTTGTCATCCCGGATATCGACCGATGAGGATTTCCGGATTTTGTTGTATCTAAAATAAACTGGACTGAATATGATTGCAGACTATTATAATCTGGAGCCGCTGCTCATGGGTGTGCATGGGTGGCTGCTTTCTTTCCTGCCGCAGGGGCTGGCGCTCACGCTGGAGGGACTGGCCGTGGGGGTGTTCATCCTGCTGATGTATGCCGTGCTGGCCATCGTGCTTATCTATATGGAGCGTAAGGTGTGTGCGGCGTTTCAGTGCCGCATCGGGCCCAACCGCGTGGGCGGACGGGGCGGACTGCTGCAGGTGCCGGCGGATGTGGTGAAGATCCTGACGAAGGAGATTTTCACGCCCGACCGTGCCGACCGCTTTCTGTACGGGCTGGCGCCGTTTCTGGTGATTCTGGCTTCTATCCTTACTTTCTCGTGCCTGCCCTGGAACAAGGGGGGCGAGGTGCTGCACATGGATATCGGTATCTTCTTCGTGCTGGCGGCTTCGTCTATCGGGGTGCTGGGCATCCTGCTGGCGGGATGGAGCAGCAACAGCAAGTACACGCTCATCGGGGCGGTGCGAAGCGGGGCGATGATTATCAGCTACGAGCTGTCTATCGGACTGAGCGTGCTGGCCATGGTGGTGCTGTGCGGCACGATGGATATCCAGCAGATTGTGCAGGGACAGGAGGTGTGCTGGAACATCGTGCGCGGGCATGTGCCGGCGCTGGCGGCGTTCATCGTGTATCTCATTGCGGGCAATGCCGAGGCAAACCGTGCGCCTTTCGACCTGGCCGAGGCGGAACAGGAGCTCACGGCGGGGTATCACACGGAGTACTCGGGCATGCACTTCGGCTTTTTCTATCTGGCGGAGTACCTCAACCTGTTTATCACGGCGGGCATCGCCGCCACCCTCTTCCTGGGCGGATGGATGCCGCTGCACATTCCGGGGCTGGACGCGCTGAACGGCGTGACGGACCTCATCCCGGGCGTGGCGTGGTTCGTGGGCAAAACGTTTGCCATCGTCTTTGTGCTGATGTGGATTCGCTGGACGTTCCCGCGGTTGCGCATCGACCAGGTGCTCACGCTGGAGTGGAAGTATCTGATGCCGCTCTCGCTGCTTATCCTGCTGGTGATGACGGCCTGTGTTACGGCGGGATGGGTGATTTGAACGGTTTGACACGGTTTTTTTATTTATTATTGAAGTTTTTATGAGTTCACTGAAAACGTATCTGAAGGATTATGCGGCAGGCATCGGCAGCCTGCTGGCGGGCATGCGCACCTCGATGAAGGTGTTCTGCCGCAAGAAGGTGACGGAACAGTATCCGGAGAACCGGCACACTACGCTGCACGTGCCCGAAAGGCACCGCGCCCTGCTGGTGATGCCCGCTGATGAGGAGGGACGGAACGCGTGTGTGGCGTGCGGCCTGTGCGTGGCTGCGTGCCCTAACGGCAGCATCCGCATCGAATCGGAAACCGTGACCGACGGGGAAGGTCGCAAGCGCCGGGTGCTGCGCCGCTATGAGTACAACCTGGGCTCGTGCATGTTCTGCGCCCTGTGTGTGGATGCCTGTGCGCACGATGCCATCCGCTTTACGAACGACTTCGAGCAGGCGGTGTTCCGGCGCGACAGGCTGGTGCTGACGCTCAATAAAGTTTAACGTGCTGTTTTTTTACATAGATGTTAGGTGTTATGAATATATCTCTACAAGAAATTGCTTTCTACACCGTGGCGGCGTGCATCATCGTCTGCTCGGTGCTGGCGGTCACCACGGGGCGCATCCTCAGGGCGGCCACCTATCTGCTGTTCGTGCTGCTGGGCACGGGGGCGCTCTACGGCATTCTGGGCTATACGTTCCTCAGCGCCGTGCAGCTCATGGTGTATGCGGGAGGTATCGTGGTGCTGTATGTGTTCTCCATCCTGCTCACACGGTCGGACCGCAACATGCGCTACCGCATCGCGCGGGGCAAGCTGGCTTCGGTACTGATTACGACGCTGGCGGCTGCGGCGCTGATGGTTTTCCTCACGGTGACCAACGGCTTTGCGCTGAACATGATTCCGCAGGGAGTGGAACTGCCGGTGGAGCGCATCGGCACGGCGCTTACCGCTACGGGGCACGGCGGCTTTGTGCTGCCTTTCGAGGTGACCAGCGTACTGCTGCTGGCGTGTATGATCGGGGCGGTTGTGATTGCCCGCAAGAGGGAGTGACGTGTGTGTGTTTTTTTTAGCTGATTTACGATTATGGAACTGGAAGTACATGTAATTCATTATCTGATTATCGGTATCGTGATGATGGCGTGCGGCATCTACGGCTTCTTCACACGGAAGAATCTGCTGGCGCTGCTCATCTCGGTGGAGCTGATGCTCAATGCCGTGAATATCAACTTTGCGGTGTTCTGCCGCTATCTGTTCCCCGACGCGCTCGAGGGGCATTTCTTCAGCCTGTTCGGGATTGCCATCGCGGCGGCCGAAACGGCGGTGGCCATTGCCATCATTATCAATGTGTACCGCAACATCGGTCACGTGCAGACGGACGATATTACCGGCCTCAAGGGGTAAGGGTGTCCGGAGTTTGTAACTGTTCAAAAACTGTTTTTTGGGATTTATGGATTTTACTTTGTTTATATTGGCTTGTCCGGCGGTGGGATTCCTGCTGCCGGCGCTGGCGGGCATGCGCATGAGTCACCGCGCTGCGGGACTCACCGGGACGCTGCTCATGGCCGTCACTACGGTGCTGAGCGGGGCAACGGCGTGGCGTTTCTTCACGGCGGCCCGCAATGCCGACGGGGTGCTGCCTGCGCAGATTCCGTTTAATGTGGAGTGGCTGCCGCTGGGAGGCAGTCTGCACATCGACATGGGGATGCTGCTGGACCCTATCAGCGTGATGATGCTGGTGGTGGTGAGCGGGGTGTCGCTCATGGTGCATATCTACTCGCTGGGGTATATGAAGGGTGAACGGGGCTTTCAGCGTTACTACGCGTTTCTGTCGCTCTTTACGTTTTCGATGCTGGGACTGGTGGTGGCTGCCAACGTGTTCCAGATGTATGTGTTCTGGGAGCTGGTGGGGGTATCGTCGTACTTGCTCATCGGGTTCTATTATACGCGTCCCGAGGCCATCGCGGCTTCGAAGAAGGCGTTCATCGTGACGCGCTTTGCCGATCTGGGTTTCCTTATCGGCATCCTGATTTACGGGTATTACGTGGGGACGTTCTCGTTCTCGCCTTCGCAGGAGGGGCTGATGCGCGGGGGAATGATGCTGCCCCGGGCACTGGGACTGATGTTTATCGGCGGTGCGGGCAAGAGTGCCATGTTCCCGCTGCACATCTGGCTGCCCGATGCCATGGAGGGCCCTACTCCGGTATCGGCGCTTATCCATGCGGCTACCATGGTGGTGGCAGGGGTGTATCAGGTGGCGCGCCTGTTTCCGCTCTACATCGGCTATGCGCCGCAGGTGCTGCACATGGTGGCGGTGGCAGGCGTGGTTACGGCATTCTACGCGGCTACGGTGGCTTGCGTACAGTCGGACATCAAGCGTGTGCTGGCTTTCTCTACCATCTCGCAGATTGGCTTCATGATGGTGGCGCTGGGCGTGTGTACGTCGGTGCTTCCGCATGAGGGCGGACTGGGGTACATGGCTTCCATGTTTCATCTGTTTACGCATGCGCTGTTCAAGGCGCTGCTCTTCCTGGGGGCGGGTTCTATCATCCATGCGGTGCACAGCAACGAGATGAGCACCATGGGCGGCCTGCGCCGGTATATGCCGGTTACGCACATCACCTTCCTTGTGGCGTGTCTGGCCATTGCGGGTATTCCCGGATTCTCGGGTTTCTTCTCGAAGGACGAGATTCTGGCGGCCTGCTTCGCCTACAGTCCGGTAATCGGCTGGATCATGACGTTCATTGCCGGGATGACGGCTTTCTATATGTTCCGCCTGTACTACGGCATCTTCTGGGGACGCGAGAACAAGGCGCTGCACGAAGCGCACCGTCCGCACGAGAGTCCGCTGGTGATGACCGCGCCGCTGATGATACTGGCCGTGCTGACGCTGGCAGTGGGATGGATGCCTTTCGGACACTTCATCTCGTCCAACGGCGAGGCGTACGATATTCATATTGACGCTACGGTGGCTTCGGTCAGCGTGATTGTGGCACTGATTGCCATCGCGCTGGCAACGTGGATGTATGCCCGTCCGCAGCAGCCGGTGGCCGACGCGCTGGCACGCCGCTTCCCGGCACTGCACCGGGCAGCCTACCGCCGCTTCTACATGGACGAGGCATGGCTTTTCGTGACGCGCCGCATCATCTTCCGCTGCGTGTCGGCACCGCTGGCATGGTGGGACCGCCGCGTCATCGACCAGTTTATGAATTTCATGGCCTGGAGTGCCAATGCCTGTGCCGAGGAGCTGCAGCCCGTGCAGAGCGGAAAGGTGCAGAGTTACACGCTGTGGTTCCTGGGGGGCATCGTGGTGCTCACGCTGGTGCTGCTGGCTTGCTGATGATAACTGATTCATATAGTAAAAACTTAGATTTAAAAAACTCAAAAAATGAATATACTGAGTCTTTTCGTACTGATTCCCCTGCTCATGCTGGCAGGCCTGTGGCTGGCACGCACCCTGAACCAGGTGCGGGGGGTAATGGTAACGGGGGCATCGCTGCTGCTGGCGGCGGCTGTGTGGCTCACGGTGGCCTACATCGGCCAGCGCAATGCGGGAGCGGCACGGGAGATGCTTTTTACGGACAGCATCACGTGGTATGCGCCGCTGCACATCTGCTACTCGGTGGGGGTGGACGGCATCTCGGTGGCCATGCTGCTGCTTAGTGCCATTATCGTGTTTACGGGCACGTTCGCCTCGTGGCGGCTCCAGCCGCTCACCAAGGAGTATTTCCTGTGGTTCACGCTGCTCAGCACGGGGGTGTTCGGGTTCTTTATCTCGACCGACCTCTTCACGATGTTTATGTTTTACGAGGTGGCGCTCATCCCGATGTATCTGCTCATCGGCGTGTGGGGCAGCGGACGCAAGGAGTATGCGGCCATGAAGCTTACCCTGATGCTGATGGGGGCTTCGGCTTTCCTGCTGATCGGCATTCTGGGCATCTACTACGGTGCGGGCGGCGACACGATGAATATCCTCGAGCTGGTGAAACGGGACATCCCGTACGACATGCAGCGCCTGTTCTTCCCGCTGGTATTCCTGGGATTCGGAGTACTGGGTGCACTCTTCCCCTTCCACACATGGAGCCCCGACGGTCATGCTTCGGCGCCTACGGCTGTATCTATGCTGCATGCCGGCGTACTGATGAAGCTGGGCGGCTACGGCTGTTTCCGCGTGGCCATGTATCTGATGCCTGAAGGGGCGGCCGAATGGGGCAACTTCTTCCTGGTGCTGACAACCATTTCGGTGGTATACGGCGCGTTCAGTGCCGTGGTACAGACCGACCTGAAATACATCAACGCCTACTCGTCGGTGAGCCACTGCGGTCTGGTGCTTTTCGCCCTGCTGATGATGACGCGTACCAGCTGCACGGGTGCCATCCTGCAGATGCTGAGCCACGGACTGATGACGGCACTGTTCTTTGCCCTCATCGGTATGATTTACGGACGGACGCATACGCGTGACATCCGCCAGCTCAGGGGACTGATGCGCATCATGCCGTTCCTGTCGGTGGGCTACGTTATCGCCGGTCTGGCCAATCTGGGACTTCCGGGGCTGAGCGGCTTCGTGGCCGAGATGACGGTCTTCGTAGGTTCGTTCGAACATCCTGATACGTTCCACCGCACCTGTACGCTCATCGCTACGATGAGTATCGTCATCACGGCGGTGTACATCCTGCGTGTGGTAGGCCGCATCCTGTACGGCACGTGCACCAACGAGGCGCACCTCAAACTGACGGATGCTACGTGGGACGAACGCTTTGCGGTAATCTGCCTGATTGCGGCAGTGGCCGGACTGGGTATCGCTCCGCTGTGGATGAGCAACCTTATCAGCGAGAGTGTGGCGCCGGTCATCGCACAGCTGCTGGGCCATGCGCTGTAATTTAGCTTTTTGTAAACTGTTTAATCGTACTGGAATATGGATATACTTCTTTCGCTACAAGCGGAAATCAGTCTGGTGGCCGTGCTGGTTATCGTCCTGCTGGCCGACCTGATAGGAAAAGAGCCCAACCACAAGAGGCTGCAGAAGACGGTGTACGTGCTGCTGGCACTGCACATCGCACTGAACCTGCGTCCGTTCGAGGCGACAGCCTTCGGGGGCATGTATCACACTACGCCCATGGCCTGCACGGTGAAATCGCTGCTCACGCTGGGTACGCTGCTGGTGTTCATGCAGGCGTCGCAGTGGCTGGAGCGCGAAGATACGCGGCACAAGGCGGGCGAGTTCTACGTACTTACGCTCAGTACGCTGCTGGGTATGTATTTCATGGTGAGCGCGGGCAGCTTCCTGCTGTTCTACGTGGGCCTGGAGCTGGCCAGCATCCCTATGGCGTGCCTCATTGCGTTCGACAAGTACCGCCACCACAGTGCCGAGGCGGGCGCCAAGTTCATCCTGAACTCGATGTTCTCGTCGGCGCTGATGCTGTACGGCCTGTCGTTCATCTACGGCACGTGCGGAACGGCCTACTTCGCCGAGCTGACTCCGGCCCTCACGGGCACACCGCTGCAGGTGATGGCACTGGTGCTGTTCTTTGCGGGACTGGGCTTCAAGCTGAGTCTGGTGCCTTTCCACATGTGGACACCCGATACGTATCAGGGTGCGCCGGCTGCCGTGAGCGGTTATCTGTCGGTCATCTCGAAGGGAGCGGCGGCGTTTGCGCTGATCAGCATCCTGCACCACGTGTTTGCGCCGATGCTGCAGTCGTGGGACCTGCTGGTGAGCATCGTACTGGTGGCGAGCATCACCGTGGCCAATCTGTTTGCCATCCTGCAGCACGACCTGAAACGCTTCATGGCCTACAGTAGTATCTCGCAGGCGGGCTACATCATGCTGGCCGTGCTGGGCGAGACGGGACAGGGCACGACATCGCTGGTGTACTACATCGCCGTGTATCTGATGGCCAACCTGGCCGTGTTCGGTGTCATCGGTCTGCTGGAGCAGCAGACGGGCGCAGCGGTGGAACGCAGCACATGCAACGCCCTTTATACCACCAATCCGCGACTGGCCTTCGTGATGACCATCGCGCTGTTCTCGCTGGCAGGTATTCCGCCGTTTGCGGGATTCTTCAGCAAGTTCTTCGTGTTTGCGGCAGCCTTCCACACGGGGCACTGGGCCGTGGTATTCCTGGCGCTGGTCAACACCATCATCTCGCTCTACTACTACCTGCTGGTGGTAAAGGCCATGTACATCATGCCGAGCGACGCGCCGGTGGCCGCTTTCCGCAGTCCGCTGCCCGCACGGGTATGCCTGCTGGTATGCCTGCTTAGCATCATGCTCATGGGCGTGTGCAGCAGCGTGTACCAATATATTGCCGCTGTGTAAGTAATATATATCAGACTTTTTATTTTTTCATCTATGCAAGTGTCCTTCCTGCTCCTTCCGGAGTACGGGAGGGCACTTTTTTTATCCTGCGGCACGGCGCGAATCCAAAAAATATCGTATTTTTGCCTGTAGTTACAATCTTATAAACGAAAAGCTTATGTATCCATTAAAATTCAAACCCATTCTGAAATCCACCATCTGGGGTGGCGAGAAAATCATTCCGTTCAAGCAGTTGCAGAGCGACCAGACACAGGTAGGCGAAAGCTGGGAAATCTCCGACGTTCCGGGCGACGAGTCTGTAGTGGCCGAAGGAGCCGATGCCGGCAAGAACCTGAGCCAGCTGATGGACGAATACCGCGGCGCACTGGTAGGACAGGCCAACTACGAACGTTTCGGGGGCAAGTTCCCGCTGCTCATCAAGTTCATCGACGCACAGCAGGACCTCTCCATCCAGGTGCATCCCGATGACAAGCTGGCCATGCAGCGCCACAACTCCATGGGCAAGACCGAAATGTGGTACGTGGTAGACGCCACTGCCGATGCCCACCTGCGCTCGGGCCTGTCGAAGAGCATCACTCCCGACGAGTATGCCCGGATGATTGCCGACAACACCATCTGCGATGCCCTGCGCGACTACAGCATCCGTCCGGGCGACGTATTCTTCCTGCCTGCAGGCCGTATCCACAGCATCGGTGCCGGCTCGTTCATTGCAGAAATACAGCAAACATCGAACGTGACTTACCGCATCTACGACTTCAACCGCAAGGACAAGAACGGCAACACCCGCGAACTGCACACCGAACTGTCGAAAGATGCCATCGACTACACCGTACTCGACGACTACCGCACCCATTACACCCCTGCACAGAACCGGCCGGTGGAACTGGTGAGCTGTCCTTACTTCACTACCAGCGTATACGACCTGACCGAGCCGATGACAATGGATTACACAGAGCTCGACTCATTCGTCATCTACATCTGTATGCAGGGCGCTTGCACCGTGACCGACAACGAAGGCAACACCGTGGCACTGCGTGCCGGCGAATCGGTACTGTTCCCGGCCACTACCGGCAAACTGGAAGTAACTCCGCAGGGACAGTGCAAATTCCTGGAAACTTACGTATAACCCCGCTGCGCCTATGAGTCACATCGCACTGGGACAATACAACCGCCTGCAGGTGGTAAAAGAAGTCGACTTCGGGATGTATCTGGACGGCGGCGACGACGGCGAGATTCTGCTGCCCGGCCGCTACGTGCCCGAAGACTGCCGCGTGGGACAGGAGCTCGAAGTTTTCGTCTATCTGGACATGGACGAGCGTCTGGTAGCCACCACCCTGCATCCGCACGCCACCGTGGGTCAGTTTGCCTGGCTGCGTGTGGCATGGGTCAACCGGCATGGCGCTTTCCTGGACTGGGGACTGATGAAAGACCTCTTCGTGCCTTTCCGCGAGCAGCGGCAGAAGATGCAGCAGGGCCACAGCTACATGGTATACATCTACCTGGACGATGAAAGCTACCGCATAGCCGCTTCGGCCAAGGTAGAGAAATTCCTGAGCAAGGAGATGCCTCCCTACAGGCACGGCAGCCGTGTAGACATCACCGTATGGCAGCCCGCCGAGCAGGGCTACCGCGTGATAGTGGACAACCGCTATGCCGGCATGCTCTACCGCAACCAGCTGTTCACCTCCGTAGCTCCCGGCATGAAGCTGCAGGCCTACGTGCGCCGCGTGCGGACGGACGGCAAGCTGGACCTCGAGCTGCAACCCGACGGTATGGAGCGCATCGAAGAGTTTGCCCCCACACTGCTGGAGCACCTCAGGCAGCAGGGCGGACACATCGGTCTGCACGACGGCAGCGATGCCGCCGCCATCTACGCCGCCTTCGGGGTGAGCAAGAAAACTTTCAAGCGGGCCGTAGGCCAGCTTTACCGCCAGCGGCTCATCGTGCTGGAGCCTGACGGCATACGCCTGGCCGACTAACGCAGACATACACCACAGCAGGGACTGCACATTGTATATATCCCCCTGTTCCGGCTTCCTGCACAGACAAGGAAGATGGAGCAGGGGGATAATTGCCACCAGTTTCCCTATCACAAATAGGAAATACCCTACAGAGAATTGGAGAGAATCTGTTGAAAAAGAAAAAATCCGGAAGTACTTTCGCACTCAAGAAAACATCATTTCTAAAAAACAGCACTTATGAAACAGATACACATCCTTCTCGTTACGGCAGGACTTCTGATATTCTCGCTGCCCGCACTGGCCTCGCGTCTGGGTGATATCCGCCTGCACGCCCGTTTCCTGACCGACAGGATGGCCTATGAACTGCGCCTCAGTCCGCAGCAGTACAACGACGTTTTCGAAATCAACTTTGACTTTCTCACGGCGGTCGACCCGCTGACCGACGATATGGCACGCGGCTACCGCTATGCCTACGACCGCTATTACCGCTATCTGGATATGCGCAACGATGACCTGCGCTGGGTTTTGGCCGGAAGCATCTACACCCGACTGATGCGCATCGACTACTTTTTCCGTCCGCTGTGCATCATCGACCACAGCTGCCACCTGCGTGTATACCGTGTATATACCGACCACAGCCACTTCCATTTCCGCCGGCCGGCCCACTACCTTACCTACCACGGTGCACACTGCCGCAGCCATTACGGAGGTGCCAGCTACTACCGCAAGCACTATAAAGAGCATTATCGCCACAATCCATACACCGGTTCTGTGAGTTGTCGTCCCGAGCACAAGCGTCAGGATTACATCATCGGCGGGAAACCGGCAGCCCTGCACCATCCGCCCCACTCCAACCGCCGTCCTACACATCCGGCAGTACGGCCCCAGCAGCCGTCCAGACCTGTGAATAAACGGCCCGCTACGGAGGATTTCAGACGGCCGGACAGCCGTCCGGAACGGAAACCGAAGGCAGAGCGCCGTGAACCGGCCAAAAACAACAGGCAGAACAATGCCGGTGGAGGAAGAAAAGCTGTAAAAGAAAATCCACGCAGGACACAAGCCGTGCGTGAACTATAAAAACAGCCGGAAAACAAGCGGAAAAGCTAACGCCCCTGCCGCATAAAAATTTTTCTTGCCGGACAAAAAAAATCGTGTTTTGGTGGAAAAATTTTCTAGCCGTATAAAAAAATTTTCTAGCTGAATAACTTTTTTTTCTAGCCGTATAGATTTTTTTTGCCGTAGGATAATAAAAAACGTACTATAAGCCGATAAACCAACTATAAAAAATCGAAAAGAAGAAGGTCTATAATTTACTTTCAGCAGGCACAGCCAATGTTGCCCCGAAAGCAGATACCTTCCCCAAAACAAAGAGAACCGCACCGCAGCTCACACTTCAACCTGAGCCCTGATGCGGTTCTTTATGATTTTCTCCCCAACCTGTTAAAGTTCCAGAGGAATTCCCCTGTAGAAATCCAGAATCTTCATGCGAAACAGATAATCGTAACGGGCCTGAATAGATTCCGACACAGCCTTCATCCAGTTAGTACGGGCTTCGTTATAATCCGTAGCCGTTGCTTTCCCGTAACGGTACTTCTCCTCCATCAAGCGGAAAGAGACCTTGGCAGCCTTATCCGCCTTACTGCTGCTGGCAAAGCGAGCTTCTGCACCCACGGCATTGTAATATGCCTGCTGCACCTCTTTATAGAGCACCTTCTTCCGCTCCTCCAACTGCCAGCCGAGCAACGTGTGCTGGATACGCGCCGAGCGCACCCGATTACGCGTAGCAAAACGATTGAACACAGGAATACTGAGCGAAAAGCCTACATACTGACTGAAATTATCGCGCAACTGGCTGCCAAAAGCGATATTGTCGCGTCCGAACAACTTGTAATAATTCGTACCGAACCCTGCTCCCAGACTGAGCTGCGGATAGAAAGCACTCTGCGCAATGCGCACGCTCTTGAGCGCTCCCTCTACCCTATACTGAGCCGCCTTAACTTCAGGTCGCGACAGTACCGCCTGTCCGAAAACTTCAGACGGAGAAACCAGCCTGCCCGTCACACTGACCGCCGCCGTATCGGGAGCAACTATCTCAAATCCTTCCGGCGAAGGCAGTTCCAGCAGCTGACTCAGGTCGAGCAACGCCAGCCGCACGTTATTGTCCGCCTGCACAGCCGAAAGCTCATCCTGCGCCAGACGCGCTTCCGCCTCGCGCCACTCCGCTTCCGAAGCCTTGCCGTTGCGGAAAAACTCCTCCTTCTGCTGCAGCAAATCACGACTCAGCCCCACCTGCTCACAGGCCACTTTCGCCAGCTCCTCGTTGAACAGCACCTGCAGATAAGCCGAAGTCACCTGAATGCTGATATCCTCCTTCGCCTTGTTCAAGTCCTCCACGGCCGCCTTCAGATTCAGCCGGGCCAGCGCGATATTGTTCGGAATCTGCATCCCGGTAAACAGCGGAACACCGGTAGTAAGATTAAACGCCGTGTTCTGCGTATTCACACTCTGGTACGTATTGTCCGCCTGCAAGCTCCGTCCGAAGTTGAACGAGTGCGACACACTTCCGTTCAGGTTGGGCAGACGGCTCCAGCGCGCCGTACTCAGTTCCGTCTCACTCTGCCGGCATGCCTCCTCCTGCTGCTTCACCGTCAGGTTATGCGCTACGGCATATTCTATACACCGCCTCAAATCCCAGGCATCCTGTGCCCGGACCGGGAGCGCCATCGCCCAGACAGCTATCCCTATCATCCACTTATTCATGTCCTATCTCCTTTACACCACGTACGACATCCCCTTGCTTCAATCCCTTCTTTATTTCGATGCGGATACCATCGCTGATGCCCGTCTGCACCGCCTTGCGCTCGAACTGCTGGCGCGGAACCGAATCGGTGAGCAGATACACATAAGTCGAATCCCCCACAAACTCCACGGCACTTTCCGGAACCGACAGTGCTCCGTCCGCCTTCTCGAGCACGATTTCGGCATTGGCACTGTAGCCCGAACGGACAGTAACCCCGTCAGGAACCTGTATGGCCGCCTTGATTTCAAACTGATTGGTACCGTTCTTCTCGGTAGCCTTCGGAGCGATATACTCCAGCACGGCATCGAACTTCATGTTCTGCAGCGCCCCCAGCGTAATGGAAACAGGAGTGCCCTCGCTGATTTTCCCGACCTCCGTCTCGTCCACATTTCCACGGAAGATAAGGTCGTTCATATCGGCCACCGTAGCGATGGTAGTACCGTCGTTGAACGTATTGCTCATGATGACAGAGTTTCCCACTTTCACCGGCACATCCAGGATGAGCCCCGTAATGGTAGAGCGGATAAGCGTACTGCTGAACTCCGCACTGCGTTTCGTGATACCCTCCTTCACAATCTCCAGATTATCCTTTGCCGCCTGCAACTCCTCACGCGCCTGCTTTACCTGCACCAGGCTTTTCTCATACTCCTCGCTGCTCACCAGCTTACTGTCGTACAGCTTCTTCATGCGTTCATAATCCACTTCGGCCTGTTTGCCGTTTATTTCGGCCAGACGTACCCGGCTTTCGGCAGCATTCAGCGTACCCAGTTCGGGGATAACCTTCACCTTGGCTATCACCTCACCCTCACTGACCGTCTGACCCGCCTCTTTATACACCCCGGCGATAATCCCCGAAATCTGCGGTTTAATCAGAATCTCATCCCGGGGCTCGATTTTTCCCGTAGCAATCGTCGTACGCTTCAGGTCGGACAGTTCCGCCTTCAAAACCGTGTAACGCTCCTCGGCCGGCTGCGATTTCTGATAAAGGAAGACAAATGTTCCCACAAAAATCAGCGCAATCACCACCAGCACTGCAATTTTTACATACTTCTTCATATCCTTGTTTCATTTTAAATCTATACAAATTTAATTGATCCGTTTATCCCTATTCATCGCGCATCGCCTCGACAGGCCGGATAGCCATTGCCCTGTATGCCGGTGCCAGTCCGGCCAATACCCCCAGCACCATCAGCATACATACAGCCCCTATCGCTCCCCGGAAACTAATCTGAAAATGTGCAGGAGAACCACCGGCAGCGGTTCCCATTTCGAGCAGATTCAGCACAAAAACGCCAAGACATACACCCGCCATACCTGCCAGCAGCGTAAGCACCACACTTTCCGACAGAATCTGCACCAGGATATCGCGCGGACGGGCCCCGATGGCACGCCGGATACCAATCTCCGCCGTACGCTCGCGCACGGTGACCATCATAATGTTGCTCACCCCTACCACACCGGCCAGCAGCGTGCCCAGGCCCACCAGCCGGCTCAGCCGGTTGATACCCGTAAACAGACTGTCCACCATGCTGAACATCGCCTCGGCATTCACCTTTATCACCGCCTGCCTGTCGTCCGGATGCACCGTATGCGCCCGCTTCACCACCTGCTCCACCTTCTTCTCAATCTCACTTACCGAAAATCCCGGCAGTGCCGTATAGGCCAGCATCTGCACCTGCTGTCCGAAGTTATAATTGCGCTGCATGGTGCTGAAAGGGATGATGATACTCGTTTCCGACTGTCCCTGCACCGACATGTTGCCGGTAGCCATGCTCACCCCCACTACCCGGTAGTAAATACTGTCGATAGCGATAAAAGCCCCGCACGCACGTCCGGCCTGCGGAAAAAGCGACTCGTACACGCGCTTGCCTATCACACATACCTTCCGATAGTCACGTATATCCGTGTCGTTGATAAAACGTCCCTCCGAAAGCCTTTGCTCTTCTATCCGCGCATACTCCGGATACAGCCCCTTGAGCGTGACCGACGTACGGTTCTCGCCGCACACCGCACCCACTCCCCATCGGGCCAGATTAGGTGATACCACATCAATCTCGGGCACACTGCGGCGCACCTTTTCTACATCCGCATTCACCAGTTCCCAGTAGCGTCCTTTCCGGAAACCCTTATAAGCCTTACCGGTTTCATTGGTTACCAGGAAACCCGAGTTCGTGGCAAATCCCTCAAAATTGGCCGACAGCATATCCTTCATACCTTCGGAACCTCCCATCAGTACAATCAGCATGAAAATACCCCAGAACACCCCGAAAGCCGTAAGCAGACTGCGGGTTTTGTTACGCGTAATGGTAACCCCTATTTCTTCCCATCTGTCTAAATCCATCCTCATATCAATCCGCTCTTAATGCCTCTATCGGCCGGATCATCACCGCCTTGCGGGCAGGGAAGAATCCGGCTGATGTACCGGCAATGATTAATGTCAGCGTAGCCTGTATGGCTACACTTATATCTACCGTAGGATTATGGAAAACCGTAGCCGAGAAAACACCTGCATCCACTGTCTGCTGACCGAACAACCGGTCCATATACTCCGTAGCCAGAATACCGGCTACCATACCCACATAACCAAAAAATGTAGTAATAAGCACACTCTCGGCTATAATTAGTCGCAAGATGGAAAACGGACTTGCCCCCAAAGCCTTGCGGATGCCAAACTCATGCGTCCGCTCGCGCACGGTAATCAGCATAATATTGCTGACACCCACGATACCACTGATAAGTGTAAAGATACCGATTACCCAGATAGCGATGTGCAGGATGGAAGTAGCCTGCTGCTGTTGCAGATACTGCGTAAAGCGGTTCCATATCCACACAGCTCCGTTATCCGAAGCGTCAAACTGATGACGGTGAGCCAGCATCGTACGGAAATCGTCTTCAAAACGATCATTCGTTTTTTCATCGGTCAAACCTCGGGTTGTAAACATCAGATTATCCACAAGGTTACCCTTGGCATATAGCAGGCTCAATGTACTGTAAGGAACATACACCGAAGGAGAAAAGAAGTTCTGGTCATCGTATATTCCTACCACTTTAAAAGCCAGACCATTGACCTTGATCATCTTTCCTAAGGCCGACTCACGGGGAAAAAGCATCTCTACCGTCTTTTTGTGCAACACCATCACTTTACGGTTTTCCTGCATATCCAGCTGATTAATAAAACGTCCTTCCACCAACTTGATTCCCTCAATTTGTACCAGCGAAGGCATTACTCCTTCTAATGTAATGGAAACATGGTCTTTTCCATACGTTATATCTACTGCATTCTGGCTTACTGTTGCCCCGACTTCCATAATATTGTCCGGGAAACGGACAGCAGTCAATCTGCAATCTTCCTGTTCCAGCTCTACATTCCGGCCTTCCTGCATTCCCTGCCAAGGCTTTGTTGTAGTTCCCGGATAAACCTTTACCGAGTTCATCACCACATTGCCCGAGTTCAGCTCGAACGCATGAATCAATCCGTTTCCGGCTCCCAGCAGCACAATCAGGATAAAAATCCCCCATGCCACCGATAACCCCGTAAGCACCGTACGCAGTTTATTACGCATCACAGTGCCCAGAATTTCCTGTAACAAATCCCTCATAGCATTGCTTATTTCATAAAACCATTTACACCAAAAGGAGAAGCATCGTGGTTCAAATTCTCCTCAATCCGTTCTATCAGTCCATCCTTTATATGAATGATCTTGTCGGTCTGGTTAGCCACCCCACTTTCATGGGTTACTACCACAATGGTCAGTCCCTCCTGCCGGTGCAAATCTTTCAAAATATTCATCACCTCTACCGAAGTCTTACTGTCCAGTGCTCCGGTAGGCTCATCGGCAAGAATTATCCTGGGTTTCGAAATCAATGCACGTGCTATAGCCACACGCTGCTTCTGTCCGCCAGACAGCTCATTAGGCATATGGTGTGCCCACTCCTTCAATCCCAGTTTATCCAGATATTCCAAAGCCAGCTGATTTCTTTTTTTCCGGCTTACTCCCTGATAAAACAAAGGCAGCGCCACATTCTCCATGGCATTCTTAAACGGTATGAGGTTGAACGACTGAAAGATAAATCCAATCATCCTGCAGCGCAGTTCTGCAGCTCGCGTTTCACTCAAGCCTTTTATCAGAACCCCGTCCAGAAGGTACTCTCCCGAATCATAATTATCCAGTATCCCCAAAATATTCAACAGCGTAGATTTACCCGAACCCGATGCCCCCATAATAGAAACAAATTCACCTTGAGAAATATCTAAGTCGATGCCCTTTAAGACATGCAACGGTGCTCCGTTGTGATATGTCTTATTAATACCTTTTAAATGAATCATTGTCGTCAATAATCTTTAATTTATGCATTAGACGAAATGAAGATACAAAAAGTTGCCAACCCGCATGAAATAATCGAAAAAAAATTTGTTCTCTTTTTAAGGTTTCATTACATTTGCTGTCATTATAACTAACCCTAAATATAAAATATCATGACAACAAGCATGGAAAAGCCCTACGTAGTGGGTATGGACATTGGTGGTACAAACACAGTTTTTGGTATTGTAGACTCTCGTGGTAACGTTTTATCTACAGATTCTGTTAAGACACAGCAATATGCTAAAATTGAGGATTATGTTGATGCAGTATGCAAAAAATTACTTCCTCTGATTCAGGCTATCGGTGGTGTTGATAAAATTAAGGGTATGGGTGTAGGTGCACCTAACGGAAACTATTATAATGGTACAATTGAATTTGCACCAAACCTTCCTTGGAAAGGTGTAATTCCATTGGCTGCTTTGTTCGAAGAAAAATTAGGTATTCCTACCGCTTTGACAAACGACGCTAACGCAGCTGCTATCGGTGAAATGACTTATGGTGCTGCACGTGGTTTGAAAGATTTCATCATGATCACTTTGGGAACTGGTGTAGGTAGCGGTATCGTAATCAACGGTCAGTTGGTATATGGACACGATGGTTTTGCAGGCGAATTAGGTCACGTAATCGTACGTCGTGACGGTCGTCAGTGCGGATGCGGCCGTAAAGGCTGTCTGGAAACATACTGTTCTGCAACCGGAGTTGCACGTACAGCACGCGAATTCCTGATTGCACGTTCAGAACCAAGTTTGTTGAGAAATATCCCTGCTGAAGAAATCGTATCTAAAGATGTATACGATGCAGCAGTAAAAGGTGATAAACTGGCACAGGACATCTTCGAATATACTGGTAAGATTTTGGGTGAAGCAATTGCTGATTTCATCGCATTCTCTAGCCCAGAAGCTATCATCCTCTTCGGTGGATTGGCTAAATCTGGCGACTATATCATGAAACCTATCCAGCAGGCTATCGACGAAAATATCCTGAAAATATATGCTGGCAAAACCAAATTGTTACTGTCACAGCTGAAAGACGCAGATGCTGCCGTATTGGGTGCCAGTGCATTAGGTTGGGAAGTTAGAGAAGCATAATAATTAAGTGCAATATAATGGAAAATAAGAAACTAGGTTATACTGTAAAAGAGTACCATCAGCCTGTTAAACGCTACTGTCAAGTTCTAAATCTATGCGATGACAAAGAAATGATAGAAGCTTATAAACAATGCCATTCACAAGCGAGTGTTTGGGATGAAGTCTTACAGAATATACATGATGTAGGAATTCTGGAAATGGAAATCTATGCATGTGGAATCCAGGTATTCATGATTGTTGAAACGCCGTTGGATTTTGACTGGGACAAAGCAATGGAAAAATTTGCAACCTTGCCCCGTCAAGCAGAGTGGGAAGCTCGTGTAGCGAAACTACAAGGTGAAGACCCCAATCTAAAATCAGATGAAAAATGGCATTTAATGGATCGTATTTTCCACTTATACAAATAAAAACCTACTAATATCAATAGCCAACTCAATTGAGTTGGCTATTTTTTTATCCACATCTATCATCAAAAAAAAGGCGAAGATGTATTCCACATGGAATTTCATCTTCGCCTTTACATTATAGAATAAATTATTTGCTCTCAATCAAATATGCCCTATCAGGCATTTGCACGTGAATCCATCATTTTCTGGATTCTGTATTGCAGTGACTGGCAAGCAGCGCCTTTACGCATAGCTTTGTAACGCATCAACTTGTACTGCAACATTTCAATTGTTTCATTCATCTTCGTTGTTTTCATAATTTGCATCTGTTTTTATGGCCTCCCATTTGGAGAACCGGTTGTTATACACTTTATAACTCTTTTTACTTATCTCTCGTTTATTACACTGCAAATATACGACCTTTTCTTGAAAATATGCTGAAAAACATATTTTATGGCATATAATTTAATAATTATAAACTTTTAAAGAGGTTGCAAAACATATTTTCACAATAAAAACACTCGTAATTGGGGGATACATCGGACAAAACTTCAGAACGCTGAAAAAATGTCAGACAAAGAAATTATTATATTTCAGCATCGCCTCATACTTGAAGCCCATTAAAAATAACAGCGAGATTTTACTGCAGCATTATTGAGATATACTTATAGCATAAAAATGATCAGAGTTTATCTTAGCAATGTGGAAAGTGTATTTCAATAAAGATAAGGTTAATCCGTTCCGTCAAAACAATAGCTTTCTTTCTATGAAACCGGCAGAAACATAAAAAAGGCTTCCATTTCAAAGAAACAGAAGCCTTTTTTATGTAGGAAAAATAATACGTCTTAGTTAGCTCTTTTTTCCTGAATTCTAGCTTTTTTACCAGTAAGAGCACGCAAGTAGTACAATTTAGCACGACGTACTTTACCAACTT
>CAJKDC010000004.1 GCA_905198575.1 uncultured Bacteroides sp.
ATGTGACTGTGAAAAGCGTGCTTTCTTTTGATTTTACCTGTTCCGGTAAGAGCAAATCTTTTTTTAGAACCGGAGTTAGTCTTGATCTTTGGCATCTTGTTAATTGATTTAAAATTATTATTAAAGTTGTGGTAGCGCACTATACCGGCGCGCTACGCACTATTTTTATTCTTCTGTAGTTTCAGGTTTTGCTACTTTCGGAGCTGCAGCTTTTTTGTTAGAAGAAGATGCTTTCTTTGGAGATAATGAGATAGTCATTCGTTTACCTTCCAGCAACGGCATCTGTTCAACCTTTGCATACTCTTCCAAATCGTTTGCAAAACGCAGCAACAGCACTTCACCTTGTTCCTTAAACAAAATAGAACGTCCTTTAAAGAACACGTATGCTTTTACCTTGTCACCATCCTGCAAAAAGCCGATAGCATGTTTCAATTTGAAGTTATAGTCATGTTCATCAGTCTGAGGTCCGAAACGGATTTCCTTCACATTAACCTTAACTTGCTTTGCTTTCTGCTCCTTGGCACGTTTTTTCAGTTGATAAAGAAATTTAGAATATTCTATAATCTTACAAACTGGAGGAACAGCGTTCGGTGAAATTTCAACCAAGTCAGCTTCATGTTCTTCAGCCATTTTCAAGGCCTGAGCAATTGGATATACTGCTGGTTCAATATCATCTCCCACAATACGTACTTCTTTGGCACGAATCTGTTCATTGATTCTATGCTGCCCTTTTAAATTGTCATTCTTCATTAAAAATATGTACTTCCTGTTTGTCTTTTAGTTATAAATAAAATATTAAATCTTTATCAATTACTTCAATTGTGCCCCACAAAGAGGTTGACTCTTGAAACGGGTGCAAAGTTACCATTTATTTATCATATTATGAACTTCTTCTGCAATATTTTTTGCAAAATCTTCAATTTTCATGGTTCCTTTATCGCCTTCACCCTGTTTACGCACTGCAACTTCACCATTTTCGGCTTCTTTTTCACCTACAATCAGCATGTAAGGGATACGTTTCATCTCATTATCACGGATTTTACGGCCGATTTTTTCATTACGGTCATCCACGATAGCACGGATATCCTGCATCTTCAGCGCCATTCTTACCTGATTAGCGTAATCATTGAATTTTTCTGAAATAGGCAGAATTGCTACCTGATCCGGAGCCAGCCACAATGGGAACTTACCAGCTGTATGTTCGATCAATACTGCAATAAAGCGTTCCATTGAACCGAAAGGTGCACGGTGAATCATTACCGGACGATGTTTCTGGTTGTCTGAACCCATATATTCCAACTGGAAGCGTTCCGGCAAGTTATAGTCTACCTGGATGGTACCCAACTGCCAGCGACGACCCAATGCATCCTTAACCATAAAGTCAAGTTTCGGACCATAGAATGCAGCTTCACCATATTCAATCTTAGCAGGCAAACCTTTTTCCTGACAAGCTTCGATGATAGCCTGTTCTGCTTTTTCCCAGTTTTCATCGCTACCGATATATTTCTCACGATTTACTTGGTCGCGCAATGAAATCTGTGCTTCAAAGTTTTCGAAGTTCATAGAACGGAAAACAATAGAAATGATATCCATTACACGGAGGAATTCATCTTTCACCTGATCCGGACGACAGAACAAGTGTGCATCATCCTGTGTAAAGCTACGTACACGTGTCAATCCGTGCAACTCACCACTCTGCTCATAACGGCAAACTGTACCAAACTCAGCCAGGCGCAAAGGCAGATCCTTATATGAACGAGGAGAGTTCTTGTAAATCATACAGTGATGAGGACAGTTCATCGGTTTCAAGAAGTACTCTTCACCTTCTTCCGGTGTATGGATAGGCTGGAATGAATCTTTTCCATATTTTGCATAGTGTCCTGAAGTGATATACAGCAACTTGTTACCGATAGGAGGACACATTACTTCCTGATAGTCGTAACGAGCCTGGATACGGCGCAAGAAGTTCTGCAGGCGCAGACGCAATGCTGTACCTTTAGGCAACCACATCGGAAGACCTTTACCTACTGTATCCGAGAACATAAACAGTTCCATTTCCTTACCAATCTTACGGTGGTCACGTTTCTTGGCTTCTTCCAGCATAGTCAGATATTCATCCAACATTTTCTTTTTCGGGAAAGTAATACCGTAAATACGAGTCATCTGCTTACGGTCTTCCTGTCCTCTCCAATAAGCACCAGCTACAGAAAGCAACTTAATAGCTTTAATCGGAGCAGTACTCATCAAGTGCGGACCACGGCACAAGTCGGTAAATGCGCCCTGTGTATATGTAGTAATATGTCCGTCTTCCAGTTCAGAGATCAGCTCACATTTATAAGTTTCGCCTCTTTCACCGAACATTTTAAGGGCATCTTCTTTTGAAATGCTCTGACGTACCAAAGCTTCTTTTCTGGCAGCCAGTTCTTCCATTTTCTTCTCAATAGCAGGCAGGTCACCTTCCTTAATCACAGCTTCACCCGGATCAACATCGTAGTAGAAGCCATTTTCGATAGCAGGACCGATACCAAACTGGATACCCGGATAAAGTTCTTGCAAAGCTTCAGCCAGCAAGTGAGCACTTGTATGCCAGAATGCATGTTTACCTTGTTCATCATCCCATTTATAAAGAACAAAATCAGCATCCTGCTCGATAGGGCGATTCAAATCAACAGTTTCACCATTTACAGCGCAAGCCAGCACGTCCTGTGCAAGACGAGAGCTGATACTTTCTGCTATCTGCAAACCAGTAACTCCTTCGTTATATTCACGAACAGAGCCATCAGGAAAAGTTATTTTTATCATACGTATTATGTTTTTATCTTTTTATTAAGCGCAAAAATATACAAATCTTTTTAGACTTTCTCTTTTTTACAAAAAAATGTTATTCGTGAGTCACGGTAAATCGTTTTATTACATTGTAGGCAGAGAAAAGTCCCAACTCGCCTGCTTTACTTAAATCTTCGATTCCCAACCGGTTATTACCTAAGAAAATATGGGTAAGTCCACGATTATAATATGCATCTGCAAATTTCGGATCAAGTTCAATTGCCTTGTCATAATCAGCAATCGCAGCCCGATAATCTTTCATGACGACAGCAATATTTCCTCTATTATAATATGCATAAACAAAATCGGGCGACAAAACGATAACCTTATCCAAATCGGCCTTTATCTGCACATAGTCAGCCGGTTTAGTCGGCAGTGCTGGCTTATTCGTTACTCCTTCGTAAGCGTTACTATTATCCTGCTTGCGCAGTTCTATATTCTTATAGTTTATCAGCGCACGGGTAAAATATGCCGGGAAGAAGGTTGAATCGCATGCAATAGCCTCATCCAGATCGGTAAGCGCGTTATCGAAGTCCTGTACCAGATAAAAATCCAGTGCACGGGCATAACGTTGAACAGCATCTTTCGGATTTCCCATTATAGCTTTAGTATGCTCATCAATAGCTGCAAAATGCTGTGAAACCTGCTCTTCCGTCAAGGCAGCTTCACTATTTGTAATCAGCAAACGATGTGGTAATACCCTGCGGTTATTCAGCTGGTCAATATCTTTAGAATAATTGACTTGCTGTCTGACCTCACTATAACGCTCATAATAAGTCAAAGCATACATAGGTTGCGGCAGGATACTGATATTCCGATCCTGAACACGTCCCCGGTAATCACTCTTATACTTATCAGCCTGTGATTCTTCGTCTGCGACAACCAGTTTCTGATAGTTGTTCATATTCTTATCAGACTTTTTACGGGTTTTATCCTTATCATCAGCCTGATTTGAAGTATTACTATTCGAATTGCTGGCAGTCTGCTTACCATTCTGTCTATCCAGCTGAGCCTTCAAGACCTTAAATTCGTCTTCATCAGCACCTTTTAAATCACCGATTTTCTTGCGAGCCTGCGCACGGTACTGATAGCCTGTCCAAAAGTTCGGATACTCGTCAATTACTTTCGAGTAGTCAGCAATTGCTCCCTGATAATCACCCGTCTGGTCACGAAGTAATCCACGGTTAAAAGTAGCCATCATGTTATCCGGCTCCACTTTCAGCACAAAGTCGAAGTCCTCTATAGCCCGGTTATCATCACCTACCTGCGCACGCAGCAAGCCACGATTGTAATGTCCCAAGAAGTTGGACGGGTCAATCTCCAGCGCAATGTCATAGTCGCCCATTGCCCCTCGCAAGTTATTCTGATAATAACGAGCCAGTGCTCTGTTTATATATACATTGGGATCGCGGAAAGACAAGTGTATAGCCTCATCCAAGTCAGACTCCGCATCAGCATACTTTTTCCGTTGCAAGAAAAGCAAAGCCCGTGCCGACCATGTAGCAGGATTATAACGGTCCATTTCAATAGCCTTATCCAAATCCTTCATCGCAGCAATGGTATCCTGCTGTTTCAGCATCACCTCACTTCTTATCAGATAACCTTCGGTATAGCGCGGCGCAATCTGCAACAAGGAATCCAGCCCACTTTTAGCAGATGGATACTCCTCCAGTTTCATACGGCACAACACCAGATTATGCCACAGACTGATATTTTCAGGATCCAGTTTCAAAGCCCGCTGATAATCGGCTACTGCTCCCTTAAAGTTATTCTGTCTGATACGGGCAATACCACGTATCTGATAAGCATTCACTACAAAAGGATTTCGCTGAATAGCTTCGGAACAGTCTTTCTCGGCTCCCTGATAATCATCCAGATTGATTTTTGCCAATCCCCTGAAAAAATAAGGTTCTGCCAGATAAGGTTTTACACCAATAACCTGATTGAAATATTGAATAGACAGTACATAATCCTCAAAATAAAGAGCATTGCGTCCCACCGTCATAACCTTATCCGTATTAATCTGTGAAAAGGCAGCGACAGGAAGCAACACTCCCAACAAAATGATATTAAATAAATGTCTGATCATTTTACAGTTTTTACCTTATAGGCACAACGTACTTTACCTTTAACCATGTTGTTCAGTTTTCCCCGAACCATCTGTTTACGCAATGCAGAAAGATGGTCGATAAACATAGTACCGTCCAAATGGTCAAATTCATGCTGCATTACACGAGCCAGATAACCTTCTACCCATTCATCGTGTTCGTTCATCTCTTCATCCAGGTACTTTACATGAATCTTGGTAGGACGCTTCACACTTTCGTGAATACCAGGCAGACTCAAGCAACCTTCTTCCATAGAAACTTCCTCTTCGCCTGTTTCCAGGATATGCGGATTGATGTAAGCACGACGAAAACCTTTAAACTCAGGCATATCATCCGACAAAACATCCAAGTTAACGACAACTACACGGATAGGCAATCCTACCTGAGGTGCAGCCAGTCCTACGCCATCAGCACGATCCATTGTTTCGTGCATATTGGTAATCAGTTCTTTCAAATTCGGATAATCTTTGTCGATATCTTTGGCCTCCTCACGTAAAACAGGCTGGCCATATACATAAATTGGTAAAATCATTTTTATTTATTATTGTATTAATGTAAAAATTTTCTAGACTCCAAGTAAGACTGTAAAATAATAGTAGCGCTAATCTCATCGACCAGTGCCTTATTTTGCCGGTCCTTTTTCTTCAATCCTCCGGCAAGCATAGTCTGATGTGCCAAGACAGAAGTAAATCGTTCGTCGACCAATTCTACCGGCATATCAGGGAGAACTTTTTTCAACCTATTTATAAAAGGAACAATGTTTTTCATATTTTCAGAGTCTTCATTGTTCATTTGTTTAGGATGTCCAATTATGATTCTTTCTACAGGTTCTTTCTTTAAATACTCCATCAGAAAGTTCATAAGTTCATGAGTCGGCACAGTTGTCAACCCATTCGCAATGATTTGCAACGGATCAGTCACAGCAATGCCCGTCCGTTTTTTTCCATAATCTATAGCTAATATTCTGCCCATACAGTTGGCAAATTTACAAATTAATTCGATTCTTTTCGCCTTTAAACCCTTAATTATAGTTTTTGAAGCCTTTTAAACACGAAAAAAAGAAACTACGGTTTTGCTGTAACATCAAAACTTTTACACCAAAACCGTAGTCCTACAATATATCAATATACCATTTCTACATTATCTACCCAGAAAGTATTGCCCGGAGAACCTACAAACGCTCCACCATGGCTGGAACAGAACTGCAAAAGCAAATGAGTAGGAGCTTCATTAGGAGCTGCCCAGCCTACCTCCTGTATTTTCACACTCTCACCAGCCTTGTTACGCGCATAAAAATTAGTTGACGACAACCCCATATACTCTTCCACATACTCCGGACGGGAAGTTATATCGCCATACATAATTTCGAAAGTAGCTCCATTCTGCCAGTCCTGATTTTTATCAAAACGAACGACAGCCGTACCTACACGCTTTGAAAGGATATTACCATGGATATCTTCTTTTCTATTCTGCAACAGGCAAGTCATCACCACATAATCTTTTCCAGGAATAGTAGCTTTCTTACTAAATCCAGTCATTTTCAACCGGTTTTCTTCACCAGACATCTTCACCTTATAATCAAAGCGTATAGCTTTAGGACGACTGGTAAACGGGACTCCCGAGTTAACTGCCTTTTCTCCACCTTTTGTACTAGTAATAGGTTCCTGAATATCACCTAAATAGAGTGCACCGGCAGCTATCACTGTTATATTGACCATTCCCAGCACTTTTACACTCTCAATACGAGTTTCCAGACGTGCACAATACCCTCCGTCGCGAGCTTCCGGGAACACAGAAGTATTCGTCTTTACAATTCCTACAACCTTTGCCATAACATTGGAAGTAGCCCATGGCGAACCTCCCAAATTGGTATATGCTATATTTCCTACCACCTCTTGAGTAGGTCCTACTTCATAAAGCAGTTTTGTATTACCACCGATTATAGAAGATTCTTCAATCTTTCGCGTAATCCACTGGTCCATATCTCCGAACTTGAAAGGAACCACCTTTTCTTGTGCTCCCAGTCCCAGCGGCATCAAACCTAATACCAATAAAAAATTCTTCAGTTTCATAATACCTTCAATCAATTTTGCCTCAAAAGTACAAAAAAAAGCGAAAGCATATCGCCATCGCTTTTTTTTCCTGCTATATAGGAATGTAATTCTATAATATTTACCAAAAATATTTCAAATCAATACACTCTGTACAGCAACCATGCTCCCTGAAAATCCTTACGGCTAGGATATTTTGCTTTGAAAGCTTCCTTTGCACGGGCTGCATCACTACGATTGTCGAAAGATTCGGCTGCAACACGATACATGTTTCTTTCTGCATTGTAAACAACCTTTGCATTATATCCTTCGTTATCCAAAAAAGCTTTCAAGTTTTCAGCATTAGCTTTCACCCCAAAGCTACCGCAAATTACGCTGTAAGCTTTCAAGCCATCACCAGATACCAACTCAACTTTCTCTTCACGAACAGGAGCTGTTGCAACAGGAGTAGTTTCTACAGGAGCTGTAACTACCGGAACAGGTTCTACGGCAGGAGCTTCTTCCTGCGTATTCTGGCTCTCTGCCAATTCCTGCTGTTTTGCTTTTTCGTAAGCTTTTTTATAAGCACTTTCGCTCGATTTACAAGAAGTAAAGGCCAGTGCAACACACAATCCCAGGCTTAACAAACCTAACTTTTTCATATTGTTACTTTTTAAATGATTAATCCAGATTTATTTTATCATATTTGGTTGCAAAAATAGCAATATATAAAGAGTCCGCTTATTAAAATCTGTTAATAATACATGAATCTCAGGTATTCCTGAAATTTTTCATGAAAAATGATATGATATTCCACTTCTTTCCCTATATTTGTCAATGTGATAACTAAAACTCATAAGATTATGAAAGTATTAAACGTTGTAGCTGCATTCTTGGGTGGTTTGGCTCTTGGCGCAGCAGCTGGAGTTTTGTTCGCTCCTGAAAAAGGTGAAGACACTCGTCGTAGAATTGCCGCTCTTTTGCGCGAAAAAGGTATCAAACTGAGCCGTGATGAAATGGACGATTTAGTTGAACAGATTGCATCAGAAGTAAAAGATGTATAACCTGATGGAAAGACATTATTGAGGGCGGACTCTTGTTTAGAAACAGGTCTGCCCTTTTATTTTGTCATTAAGACCGAGTGCGTATATTATTCATATTCTAACAACAACTGTTATGTTTGCAAACGATAAAAGCATAGATAATCTGCAAGACTTGCTCGCCGAATGTAAAAAATACATGGAGCTTCAAAAGGATTATCTCAAACTAGACCTGGTAGAGAAACTCACCATTCTGCTTTCTACCCTGATTCTGATACTTATCCTTATTATATTAGGAATGATGGCTCTGTTTTACCTTTCATTCACCCTTGCTTACATTCTGGAACCGATAGTAGGAGGACTTACTGCAAGCTATGCACTGATTTCAGGAGTTATCATACTGCTGGCCTTGCTTTCTTATCTGTTCCGCAAGCAACTCATTATTCAGCCCATGGTAAACTTTATCAGCCATCTGTTTTTGAACAACAAATAACATAAAGGACTTATGAATACAACTATAGAAAATGCACCTGCCCCTCTTCCCACTGTTATTACACTGGAAGATATCAGAAAAAAGAAAGGTGAGAAAAAGGAAGAAATCGAAAAATCCCGGGAACGAATGATGAAAATCACACAAGACCTGTTTGTTCCCGTAAAACCCCAGAACGGGTTTGATGGCATCATGCAAAACATCAATGCAGGAATCGCTGCTTACGATGGCCTGATGACAGGCATCAAGATATTCAAACGGATACGCACATTTTTTGCTTTTACTAAAAAAAGAAAGAGTTTTAAATAACACAATATGAGAAAAAGAATTGCAGGACTGGCAATGCTTGCATTGTCAGCAACAGTTTATGCCCAAGAGCATCCGTTATGGATGCGTTATAGCACAATTTCACCCGACGGTACCACCATCGCCTTCACTTATAAAGGAGATATCTATACCGTTCCGGCTGCCGGTGGAAAAGCAACTCAAATTACTACCAATGCAGCGCATGACACGCATCCGATATGGAGTCCAGACAGTAAGAAACTGGCTTTTGCTTCCAACCGCATGGGAAGCATGGACATTTACATAGTCGACAAAGAAGGTGGTACTCCCACAAGACTTACCACACACTCGGGTTCCGAAACCCCAATTGCATTCAAGGATAAAGACCACGTGTTGTTCTCGGCCAACGTCATGCCTCAAAAAGACAACATGCTGTTCCCCAGCTCACTTTTCCCACAAATATACGAAGTTAACATTGCCGGCGGACGGGCTACCTTATTTTCCGACCTGCCCATGGAGGACATCTGTTTCAGCAAGGATGGTAAAAAGTTTGTTTACCACGACAAGAAAGGATACGAGGACCCCTGGCGCAAGCACCATCGTTCTTCAATCACCCGCGATATCTGGCTGAGCAATACCGATGGCGAAAGAACTTATAAAAAGCAGACAGACTTCGCCGGCGAAGACAGAAACCCGATTTGGAGTGCAGACGGTAACTCGTTCTACTACCTGAGCGAAGAAAACGGCAGCTTCAACGTATTCAAGAAAGACCTTACGGGCCAGCAGAAGACGCAGCTTACACACTACACCAAGCATCCGGTCCGCTTTCTTTCCATGGCAGAAAACAATACGCTTTGCTATGGATATGACGGCGAAATCTATACGCTGAAAGAAGGAGAAAAGCCACAAAAGGTCAACATCGAAATCATTACAGATAAAAGCGAACGTGACATCATAAACGAAATTAAAAGTAGTGGAGCTACAGAAATAGCGCTTTCTCCCGAAGGTAAAGAAGTGGCATTTATTCTGCGAGGTGATATCTATGTGACTTCTGTAGAATACGAAACTACCAAACAGATAACCAATACTCCGGAACAGGAAAGAAGCATCGATTTTGCTCCCGACGGAAAAGCACTGGTATATGCTTCCGAACGCGACGGACTTTGGCAAATTTATCAGGCTAAGCCGGCTGACGAGAAAGACAAGCTCTTTACATATGCCAATGAAATCAAAGAAGAAAGACTAACCACATCGCAGGCTACCTCTTTCCAGCCCCAATACAGTCCGGACGGAAAAGAAGTCGCCTTCCTCGAAAACCGGACTACCTTACGAGTACTGAATCTTGCATCCAGAAAAGTACGGACAGTTATGGACGGACAATACGAATATTCTTATTCGGATGGAGACCAATGGTTCCAATGGAGCCCGGACAGCAAGTGGCTGCTAAGCGGATACATCGGCATAGGTGGATGGAACAATAATGATGTGGCCCTTGTCAATGCTTCCGGAAACGGAGAAATACATAACCTCACAGAAAGCGGCTACACCGACAGCAATGCCAAATGGGTACTGGACGGAAAAGCCATGATTTGGGAAAGCGACCGTGCCGGATACCGCAGCCACGGCAGCTGGGGAGCTGAAAGTGATATTTACATCATGTTCTTCGACCTGGATGCTTATGAGCAATTCTGCATGAGCAAAGAAGAGCTGGCCTTGAAGGAGGAAAAGGAAGAAGAAGCCAAAGAGGACGACAAGAAAGAAGATAAGAAAGATAAAAAAGAGAAAGACGATAAAAAGCAGGATAAGAAAAAAGAAGTAAAACCGCTGGTCTTTGATCTGGAAAACAGCAAGGACCGTGTCATTCGTCTTACTGTAAACTCTTCTTTCCTGGGCGACTCATACCTGACTCCTAAAGGTGACAAACTTTACTACCAGTCACGTTTCGAAGGAGGCTATGACTTATGGGAACACGACCTGAAAGAAGACAAGAGCAAAATTATCTCTAAAGAAATCGGTGGTGGCGCTTTCCAGGCTGACGAAAAAGGAGAAAACCTGTTTTTGTGCAGTGGCGGAAGCATTAAAAAGATTAAGATAGCCGACGGAAAAGTTACGCCTGTAGCGTTCGAAGCTCTGTTCAACCATCGCCCTTATCAGGAGCGTGAGTATATTTTCGACCATATCTGGAGACAGGTGGCCGACAAGTTCTACGTAAAAGACCTGCACGGTGTAGACTGGGAAGGATACAAAGAAACCTACAAACGCTATTTGCCTTACATCAACAACAATTTCGACTTCCAGGAAATGCTGAGCGAAATGTTGGGTGAACTGAATGCTTCGCACACCGGAGCCCGTTACTATGCACCGGGAGCAACATTGAGCACTGCTTCACTGGGATTGTTCTACGACGCTTCCTATCAGGGAAAAGGTCTGAAAGTGAGTGAAGTACTTGCCAAAGGTCCGTTTGCCATCCGCAAGACAGACGTGACTGCCGGATGTATCATCGAAAAAATTGACGGCACAGCGATAACAGAAAATATGGACTACTTCCCGTTACTAGCCGGAAAAGCCGGAAAACCGGTGTTGGTGTCTGTATATAATCCGCAGACCGGCAAACGCTTTGATACGAAAGTCAAAGCCATCAGCAGTGGTGAAGAAAGCGAACTGCTGTACAAACGATGGGTAGAACGCAACCGCAAGATTGTAGAGAAACTATCCGATGGCAAAGTGGGATATGTGCATGTAAAAGGTATGGACAGCGAAAGTTTCCGGACCGTTTACAGTGAATTGCTGGGACGAAACCGCAATAAAGAAGCTGTGATTGTAGATACACGCCACAACGGAGGCGGATGGCTGCACGATGACCTTGCGACCCTGCTCAGCGGAAAAGAATACCAGCGCTTTGTTCCACGTGGCCAGTATATCGGCAGCGACCCGTTCAACAAGTGGTGCAAACCGTCATGCGTACTGATTTGCGAAGACAACTACAGTAATGCACACGGATTCCCCTGGGTTTACAAAGAACTGAATATCGGTAAGCTTATCGGTGCTCCCGTGCCGGGTACCATGACTGCTGTTTGGTGGGAAAGACAAATAGACCCGTCCATCGTTTTCGGTATTCCTCAGGTGGGATGCATGAACATGCGCGAAGAATATGCCGAGAATATGCAGCTGAATCCGGATATTGAAGTATACAACGAACCTTCCAAAGTCCTTAAGGGAGAAGACGAACAACTGGAAGTAGCCGTTAAGGAAATGCTGAAGACTATCGGGAAATAATAGTATCCACGATACAAAAAGAAAAATCCTCTTTGCCTGCAACACAACAGGACAAAGAGGATTTTTTTATTAAGGCTCATAAATCAGCAGGTCCATCCATACCGGCAAATGGTCGCTATAGCCACCGTTATATTTCCATCCTTTATAAGTCCGGAAAGGCGACAATCCGCCATAACGGTCGTCTTCCTCCATAAGAAAAGGAAAGTCTGCAACCTTCACCTGCTCATATGACGTTTTTACACCTTTCTGCGTTTCATCCAGCAACGTGCCGGAAACTATAAAGTGATCCAAGAATCCCCAGTCGCCTTTAAAACGATAAGTACCTCCCTCACGTCCTACCATCAAATCATACAGTTGCGCAGGCTCTACAGTTCCCTCTGGCTTTACTGCGTTCAGGACTTCTGCTATCGAGCGGTTGTCGGGATAATCGTTAAAATCTCCCATTATAACAATGTGGGCATTTTGCCTTGCTGCCATCACCGAATCAACGGTCTGTTTCAGAACCGATGCAGTCAGCAACCGGTAAGGTTCACTTTTTTGCTCGCCACCACTTCTGGATGGCATGTGGCAGACAAACACGTCGAGCGTATCTTGCGAAAGCACTTTCCCGGTGACATGCAGAATATCGCGCGTAGCACGCATCCCGTCTATTTTTTCATGTGGTATCCGAATGGTCTGTACACCCAGTTTTTTAAATGTGGACGGCTGATACAGCAAAGCCACATCTACCCCTCGGGCATCCGGCGACGCTGTCATCACATACCGGTAACCGGCTTCTTTCAATAACGAACGCCGAGTCAAATCCTTCATACAGCGGTCGCTTTCCACTTCGCATAATCCCACCAAATCGGGAACATGCTCGTGTCCGGCAGCTACGATAACTTTCGACAGACGGTTCAGTTTTTCCCAATAACGCGCTGTAGTCCATCCGCGGCCACTGCCGGGAAGAAATTCCTCATCGTTCTTCAACGAGTCGTCTGCACAGTCAAACAAGTTTTCGACGTTGTACTCCATCACCCGAAAAACGGACTGAGAAAAAGCAGGTAGGACCGTGCAAAACAATCCTACCATGAAAATTAATGTTTTACGCATCAGCCATACTTATTTTACAGGTACCGAAGCCAGCACATCAAGCAGATGACGCCAGAACTTGTCGACCGATGGAATATGCATACGTTCATCGGGCGAATGAACCCCTCGCAAAGTCGGACCAAACGAAACCATGTCTAATGACGGATATTTTTCGAGGAACAAGCCACACTCCAATCCGGCATGGATAGCTTTCACTTTAGGTTCCACTCCAAACAGTTTCTGATAACTTGCCACCGTAACAGCCAGAATTTCGGAATGCGGATTTGGTTTCCAGCCCGGATAGCCGTCGCCAATTGTCACGGTTGCTCCTCCCAGCTCGAATGCGGCACGCACCATAGCCGACATATCTTTACGAGACGAAAGAATAGAGCTGCGCTGACTGGTTACGACCACCAGCTTTCCGTCTTTCTGCTTGACAGATGCCAGGTTGGAAGAAGTCTCTACCAGTCCCGGTATATCCTGACTCATCGCATAAACACCGTTATGAACTGCATAAATCGATTTCAGGAACTTCACGGCTGCTTCTTTCTCCATCACTTCTGCCTGAACAGGTTCCGATTCCAACTCCATAGTGAAGTTAGGTTCCGTCACGCTATACTCACCTTCCACATCAGCAATAAATACATTCAAGTCTACACGCACCGATTCTTTATATTTCATAGGCACAGCACATACGGCAGCTGCCTCACGTGGAATGGCATTATGCAGGTTTCCACCCGATATTTCACAGATACGCAAGTCGTATTTCTCGTTCAACTCGGTCAGGTAACGGTTCAGGATTTTATTGGCATTGGCACGTCCCTTATTGATGTCATCTCCCGAATGGCCTCCGGTAAGTCCTTTCACCTTTACACTGAAATAAAAATAATCCTGAGGAGCAGCTTCCATCGGACAAGGGAACTCCGCTACGGTACCGGCACCACCCGCACAACCGATAAACAGTTCTCCTTCATCTTCCGAGTCCAGGTTAATCAAAATATCACCGCTCATAAAACCTTCCTTCAACGCAAACGCACCGGTCAGACCTGTTTCTTCGTCTACTGTAAACAGACATTCTATCGGACCGTGCTCGATGGTATCATCGGCCAGAACAGCTAGCTCGGCAGCCATTCCGATACCGTTATCGGCACCCAATGTCGTACCTTTCGCTTTCAGCCATTCACCGTCTACGTAAGTCTGAATCGGGTCGGTCTCAAAATTGTGAACAGTCTCATTGTTTTTCTCGCACACCATATCCATGTGCGACTGCAACACCACTTTCTTCAGGTTTTCTTTTCCTGCCGAAGCCGGTTTCTCAATCAGGATATTGCCTGCCTCATCTTCCTTGAAAGGCAGGTTATGCTTCTGAGCAAAAGCAATTAAATACGCTCTTATTTTTTCTTCCTTCTTCGACGGACGAGGAACTTGGCATATTTCACCGAAATAATGAAAGACCAATTCTGGTTTTAGTACTGTTTTTTCCATACTAGTTTCTGTTATATAGATTATAAAATTACAATTTAGTCAATAATTGTTAAATAAAAGAGTTTATAACGATAACTTGCTCTTTTTTCAAAGTAAAAAAGGCATAGTATGCGTACAAATAATATATCTTTGCACCACAAATTTAATAGAAATGCTGAAGACAATACTGATAACATTGTTAATAGTTGCAATCTGTATAGCACTATTATCTGTAAAAATCCTATTCAAGAAAAACGGCAGGTTTCCTAATACCCACGTTAGCGGCAACAAAGCGTTGCGTAAAAAAGGAATAGGCTGCGTACAGTCGCAAGACCGCGAGGCGCAGAAAATAAACCCTCACTCTATTTCGGAGCGGGTAAAATCAACCGATGCAGATGAATAAATAAAAACTGATAAATACAATGAAAAGAAGAAACTTTATCCTCAAGGGTTTTTTAGCACTTGCTGTTATCATGATGTTTGCTCAATGCAACAATCCTCAAACTAATACAGCAACCAACTCGGCAGCAGCTCCAGCCGCAGCAGGATCGTCTAACATGAAAATTGCTTATGTTGAAATCGACTCCCTGCTTACCAAATACCGTTTCTGGAACGACCTGAACGAGATTATGATACAGAAAGAGGAAAACATCCGTACTACCCTCAACGAAAAAGCTAAAAAACTGGAAGCTGAAATGAAAGAGTTCCAGCGTAAATATGAAAACAATGGTTTTGTGAGTGCAGAACGTGCTCAGCAGGAAAATCAGCGTATCATCAAGCAGCAGCAGGATTTGCAGGAACTGCAGCAGAAGTTAACTGCAGAACTGCAGGCAGAAAACCAGAAAAACAGCTTGCAGTTGCGCGACTCAATCAATTCTTTCCTGAAAATGTATAACCAGACTAAAGGTTACGACTTGATTATCAGCAACACCGGTTTCGACAACTTGCTGTACGGTAATCCAGCTTATAACATTACACAGGAAATCGTAGACGGACTGAATGCCCGTTACACTCCAAGTTCTGAAAAGAAATAATCCAGATTTACAGAGAATATAAAAGCATGTGAAAACAATTTTCACATGCTTTTTTTAGCTGATTCACTCTCTCAACTTCCCCGATAAGTAGAATATCCGAAAGGAGAAAGTGTTATCGGCACATGATAGTGTTTATCATCTTTTATCTCAAACACCACTTCTATAAAAGGATAAAACGTATCCTGCTGTTGTTTCTCAAAATAAGGTGCTACATGATACGTAAGCTTGTATATTCCTTCATTGCTTCCTTTTGACTTATCCAGAAAGTCCTTCACCCGTCCATCCTTGTCGGTACGTTTCTCGTCTATAACTTTCCAGTCATCTCCTACTTTCTTCGACAATGAAATTACCACATCGGATGCCGGCTTACCTATATTAATGTCCAGTATATGACTAGACAACTGATATACAGTTTCTTGCGAAAATGCTGTGAACGAGAAAAATAAGCTCACTCCTAATAAAAATAAAAATCGCTTCATAACACAAGTATTAAAATAAGAGTTAATTAATAATGATTACAATTCTGAACTGTATAAAGATATAGACAGAATCAGTAGCAAAACAAATCGTTTAATTATATTTATGCATTTTTTCTTCAAAACGGTATCTGAATAACATTCATTAGAATCTGGACATGGTAAATACGTAACCATACGGTCTGTCCTTATCTCACTTATGAGAAAGTCACGGCACTTTTATGGCAAAGTCTTGTCTGAAAAATGCCACAGATTCACCATTGCAATGATGAACTCAAGATATAGGCATATTTCTTACCTGTTATAAATTGATATATCCTTCCCAACTCTTACCGATTTCCAATTGAACAGCAATAAGAACAAGAAAAGAGCGAATCATATCTAAAATAAATAATTTCCAATAGAAAATAATAAAAAACGTTTAAAATCAGGACAGAAGCATTGAATAATTTGTATAAGCAAGTTATTTGTTATAATTTCAAACTCGGAATCATTTATTAATCAAAAAAGAAAAGCCAGATGAAAAAATTTTTATTTATTGCACTTCTCGTTAGTCTGACTACTACCTTGTTTGCTCAGAAAGCTGCTACAGAAGGAACTGTTATCCAGATGGACAATAACATGTTTATCGAAAAGATTTTCGATTATAAAAGCAATGCAGAAGAATGGAAATTCAAAGGAAACAAACCTGCCATCATTGACTTTTATGCCACTTGGTGCGGTCCTTGCAGACGCGTGGCTCCTATCTTGCAAGAGCTGGCAAAAGAATATAAAGGAAAAGTAACTATTTATAAAGTAGATACAGACAAAGAGCGCGAACTGGCCCAAAACATGGGCATCCAGTCACTCCCTACGATTTTATTCATCCCAGCCGAAGGCAAGCCTCAGGCTATGGTAGGTGCAGCCGACAAAGAAACATTTAAAAAAGCGATTGAAGACTATTTACTCAAAACCAAATAAATACAACCCATAATAAAGAAGGCCTTGCATATAAAAACGCAAGGCCTTCTTTATAACATACTGATATAAGGAGAGTAACTCTACCCTATGTAGTAATTCAATTCAATATATAGCAACTCTTCTTTTCCTACAGTAGTTGACTCAAACTGAATTTTTCCTTCACAAGCCAACCAACCTATAGCCGAATTAAGTTCTCTGTCACGCAGTTTGGTAGCATCTTTTATTTCCCGATACTCCCACTTCCGGTTTTCTCCCTGAAGCAAGTTCTTAATTAAACCTGCACTTTCTTCGATTGTCTGTACGTTCATAGTGCAATAAAATATAAGGTTAATAATGAAAAGTAAACAATTCTTCTCAGAATACTTTCTTATAAATATAAGAATAAATATTTATATAACCATCAATTTCTTATTATTTTACACAAATTAAACTACAGACTGAAAGTTAGAACTGGAAGATAGCCGTTAAAACTGCTCTATGATTATCTACCAGATTCGTATCTGTCACTTTACCTTTTTCGGTAAGGCTACCATAATAAGCTCCTACCCAAGAATATTCTACACCGAATTTCCAGTTAGGCAAATTATAAGTCAACTCGAAACTGCCGGTAAGCAACTGGTCCAGGTCGGTGCCGGTTCCCAATACACTCACCACATTCTCGGTTGCACCCAAGTTCTTGAGATATCCTCCGAAGATTCCGGCACGCCATTTTGTTCCATACATCACATTAAACCAAGTGTGTGAAGCACGCAGAGGTGTGTACGACTGTTCTCCTGTTATTTTATCAATAGAAGTGATTCCATATCCGCCAACGGTACTGGTTTGTGTCAAGTTAGAACCCAGAACCGTTTTTGCAGCCACAAACAGTTTCTCTTTCTTGTATTTCAGATGTGCTTCGGCCGAAACACTGGTAATACGTTCGCTCACCTTATACACCTTGCCTTCTGTTTCAGACTGTGTACGGGGAACCATAGATGATACATGGCCACCGACACCCAGCATGAGCCCGTTGAACTTACCGTCAACACCTACATAAACTTCAGGCACTCCACTGTTCTTGATAAAATTCTGGCTTTTTGCAGTACCTGTTTCACCGGCTGCATTCGATTTCGGACCAACAGACAGATACTGAGACTGCCAAACAGCAGCAGCAGTAAGCATAAAATTGGGCGAAGTAAACCGATAACGGATTTGCGGAGCACGGCTAAACGGCTGATAAGGAGCACCCATATTCAAGTTCAGTATTTCAGGAGCTACATCACCGTAAAGCGGATGCCAGGTCTGTCCTACCAGCAAGTCCGACTTACCAAAGTTCAAGTTAAAGTACACGTGACGCATTCTGAACAAAGAGTAAGTAGTACCCGAACCTCTAAAGTCGACCTCAACCTTAGCAGATGTCTTGATCTTATTGCCAATCATCGGTCCTGCAATATCCACTCCCAAACGAGAATAGAGCATGTAGAAACCACTGTTCATATAATCGTTCAAGTCGTTCCCCATGGCATCAGGTGCCACATTTTTAGGATACATGTAGAACAGTCCGTCTACAGTTTCGGAATTGGCACGCGAATTGTAAAATACATCGGTACGTACCTGGCCATAGAACTTATAGCTAAATCCCTTTTTCTGAGCAAATCCGCCGGCAGAGATTCCCAGCAGTGCAGCAAACAACAGTACTTTTTTATTCATGACAGTATTTATCTTCATTTCAGTACCTCCTGCAGTTTTTCCATGAGAGCCTCACCTTCCAAAGAAGATGCGATAATCTTTCCATCCGGGTCGAGCAGATAGTTATTAGGAATCCAGCGAATGACATACTGCACAGCTACTTCCGACTTCCAATCTTTCAAGTCTGAAACGTGTGTCCAGGTAAGTCCGTCTTTTTCGATAGCCTGCAACCAAGGTTCTTTCTTGCGGTCGAGTGAAACACCCAGAATCGTAAAATTCTTGTCCTTAAACTTATTATAGGCTGCTACGATAGAAGGATTTTCTTTCCGGCAGTCAGGGCACCATGAAGCCCAAAAATCAATCAAGACATATTTTCCACGGAATGAAGACAAAGAAACCGGGTTTCCTTCGGTATCAGGCAATGTAAAATCAGGAGCAACTGCACCAATCTGTAATTTTGAAAGACGCTCTATCACTACATCGATTTGTTTTACATAAGCCGAAGTACTCAAAGATGCATCGAATTTATCACGCAACGCCTTCAGTTCTTCATAACCCATCTGTGATGAAAAATCTTTCAAAAGGATGTACGCACTTACAGGTGAAGCTGGATGAGCAACGACCAGACTGTCTACACGATAACCCGGTGTGCGGACTGCCGCTGCATTCTGGCTGTAAAGGTCGTTATAAGCAGAGCCTGTCACCTGGATGGTTTTATCAGCTTCATCCATTACCAGATTCACCGATTCGTTTCCGAGAAAGAATACCAAAGGGCGTCTGTTTTCCTTTACTGTAGAAACAGCATAAGCCATCGGCTCTGCAGCCACTCCTTCAAAAGAAAATTTACCGGCAGAAACCATAGCAGAGTCTACATCAGTAAAACCTTTATCGGTATATTGTTTGAGGTAAACCATACCATCCGAAACACCTTTTATTTCTCCCTGAATTACATACCCTTCCTGCTTCTGTGAGCAAGAAAACATAGCTGCTCCCAACATCATGGTCAGCAGACATTTATTCACTGCTTTCTTCATATTTTATATTTTGTTTAAACCACTGCAAAATTAATAAAAAAAGTCATTCCAGACATTCCGAAGAAAATTCTTCATCGTGTCTGGAATGACTATACCTATTTTAATTGCCTAAAAATTAATGGCAAAGCATTTTTCCGTCAATCTTAGTAAACTTATCGGCATCTGCCTTACGGAGGTTGATGCTTCCATCATTCCAGTTTGAAGGCCATCCGCCAATAATGTGTCCCAAGAACACTGCTTTAATTTCGTGCAAGCCTTTTGCCAATGCAACTGAGTTGTCATGACGTGAGAAACGTTTTACTTCACCGCCATTGTTGATCAGCAGCTTACCGTCAATCCATACTTCTTCCAAATCAGAAGAAATGTAGTACACACCGTCTTCGGGGATATTTACATAACCTTCGGCAACAGCAGCATACTGTTTAACACCACGCATAGATTCGCTGGTCTGAACTTGTTCTCTCAATTCTTTGGTTTCTTTAATAACCTTAGTAGTCTTAGGCTGAACATTTGCCGATTTCAAAGCCTCAACATTGAGATACATGCCATCGAATACCTGCATATTCAATCCCGGAGTAGTTTTGGCAACTTCTTTTGCAGGAGCCAAAGCCTGTTTTTCTACCTGGATAGTACGAACCGGACTCAATTTACCTGAAGGCAGCGCAGAAGCAATCTTCAGTGTAGTAGTTTCTGTGAATGTCAAAGGAGCTGTATATTCAGCAGACTGAGCTGTAGGCTCTGTTCCGTCAAGGGTATAAACCATCTTCACCGGACGTGTAGTCTTGAACTCAAGTGAAGTGCTGTCTACAAAAGCTACGAAGTTGCATGAACCGTTAGGCTGTTCAGGCTGCGGAATGTGATAATTTACAGCATGCTCGTCCAGACGTACGTATGCATTGTTGATACGGCGAGCAAAATCATCGAAGTTTTTGCGGTCAACGTTAGTCCAGCCAATTTCAGACAAAGCAAGTACACGAGGATACATACGATATTCTACCAGGTCTACATTATACAGATATTCTGTCCAGATGTTTGTCTGTACACCTTTCACAAAATGATCTTTCTTCATTGCAACCAGTGTATCCGGAGTAGGATTGTAGCTATAAGTCTTTTCCAAAGTAGTATATCCACCGATAGCAACCGGTTCAATCTTGCTGTCACCCTGATAGTGGTCAAGATACATACCGTTTCCGCCCGGAGTCATGATTACATCGTGATCCTGCAAAGCAGATGCGATACCGCCTTCTTCACCACGCCATGACATTACTGTAGCATCAGGGCTCAAACCACCTTCGAGGATTTCATCCCAACCAATGATTTTCTTACCATACTTAGCCAGCACGCCTTCCATACGGGTAATTACGTAGCTCTGAAGACGTTCTTCTGCAGTGTGTTTACCGTCAGCTTTCAAGCCTTCTTTCTTGATTCTGGCCTGACAGGTAGGACAGTTTTTCCAGCTGGTCTTCGGACATTCGTCGCCACCTACATGGAAATAAGTTCCCGGGAACAGTTCAACCATTTCTTTGATAACATCTTCCAGGAAGACAAACATATCTTCTTTACCCGGACACATTACGATATCCTCAACACCCCAGATTACACGTGGAGTAATAGCTTCGCCTTTACATGACAATTCCGGATAAGCAGCAATGGCAGCCAACTCGTGACCCGGCATTTCCAATTCAGGAACAATGGTAATGAAGCGGTCCTGAGCATATTTTACTACTTCCTTAATTTCTTCCTGCGTATAGTATCCTTTGTATTCTGTACCTTCGCCATCAATACGTTTAGAACCAACTTCAGTCAGTTTAGGATATTTCTTGATTTCAATACGCCATCCCTGGTCTTCTGTCAAGTGCCAGTGCAGACGGTTAATCTTGAACAAAGACAAAACATCAATCTGTTTCTTGATGTCTTCAACTGGAATAAAATGACGGCAAACGTCAAGCATCACACCACGATAACCGAAACGAGGCTCGTCTTTAATGCTGACAGCCGGAGCCTGCCATGCAATGCCTGAAGCTTTTTCTGCACTTTCGATTTCAGCAGGAAGCAACTGCATAAAACTCTGCATACCGTAGAACAAACCTTGTGGAGTTTTAGCTTTTACTGTTACGCCTTCCGATGTAACATCGAGTGTATAACCTTCATCGTTTACATCCAGAGCTGCATCCAGAGTCAAAGTAATGTCTCCTTTGTCCGAAACCGAAATGTTATAACCAGTTGCATTTCTCATTTTAGCAGCAAAGAATTCGGCTACAGTCTTAGCTTCATCTGTTGTTGCACCAAAAGAAGTTCCACTGGATAATTTAAACACACCTTGATTCTGAACAAGATTCTGAGGCATAGGGATAATGTTGATACCTTCGTTGTAAGGTTTCACTTCACCCTGCTGTCCACCACATGATGCAAGAAAAGTCAAAGCAACTCCTGCACAAAGTGTAGAAAAGTAATTTTTCATGATAAGTTTATTATATTAAGGGTTTTTACATGTTCTAGCGGCAAAATTAAACAAAAAGCAAAGAATGTACAAAATTATCTATAGCTAATCCGCTCTTTCTGATTGTTTTTTGCCGTACAGCAAATTTTAAGTCGTAAAAGATTGTAGCTAAAGCGCTGTTTCTTTTTCTTTGCAACATAAAACAAAATAAATAAACGGATGAATATACGACTAGCAACAAAGACTGACCTGGCAGCTATAATGCCTATTTTCGATAAAGCACGTACGTTTATGGCTGCGAACGGTAATAGCAGACAATGGATTAATGGATACCCGCAACAAGAACTGATAGAAAAGGAGATTGAATCGGGGCATTGTTATGTGTGTACAGACGAAACGCAAAGAGTTGTGGCAACGTTTTGTTTTATCAAAGGTCCGGACCCTACTTATGCGCTGATTGAGAAAGGAAGCTGGCCCAACGACAAACCTTATTACGTCATTCACCGCCTGGCATCGGACGGCAGTCACAAGGGAATTGCCCGACTGTGTATCAACTGGTGCTTCGCCCAGCACCCTTGCCTTCGCGCAGATACGCACGAAGATAACCATATTATGCAGTATCTGTTGGAACAAAACGGATTTGTGCGTTGTGGAATCATTTATGTAGCCAACGGAACTCCCCGTATAGCTTATCAGAAAGATAAATAAAAAAAGAAAAGGTCTGCAAGCAATATCATGTAAAGGAATGCTTGCAGACCTAGTTTTATATCTCAAAACTTTTCAAGTCTTTGTTCAGACGAATTATTTATGCTGAAGCTGAGCATGCATAGCAGCTGCCGCACGTCTTCCGTCACCCATCGCAAGGATAACAGTTGCACCACCACGCACAATATCGCCACCTGCATAGATCGTAGGAATAGACGACTGCATGTTTTCGTTTACGGCAATCGTACCCTTTCTTCCCAATTCCAATCCGTCGATAGACGAAGGAACAATCGGGTTAGGAGATACACCTACGCTGACAATCGCCATATCAATATCTATTGTTTCGATTGCTCCCGGAACAGGAACCGGACTGCGACGGCCTGAAGCATCAGGTTCACCCAGTTCCATTTTCTGCAATACCACTTGTTTTACGCGTCCCTTTTCGTCAGCGATATATTCGATTGGGTTATGCAAAGTCAGGAACTCTACGCCTTCTTCTTTGGCATGTTTTACTTCTTCCAGACGAGCTGGCATTTCAGCTTCCGAACGGCGATAGATAATCATGGCTTTCTCTGCTCCCAGACGACGTGCCGTACGAACGGAGTCCATTGCAGTGTTACCGCCACCGATAACTGCTACACGCTTACCGAAAGTAACAGGTGTATCAGAGTCTTCGCTGGCAGCGTCCATCAAGTTTACACGAGTCAGATATTCGTTAGACGACATGATGTTGATAGAATTCTCTCCCGGAATGTTCATAAAGTTAGGCAAACCGGCTCCTGATGCTACGAATACGCCCTGATAGCCCTGTTCCTGCAGTTCGTCAATACTGATTGTCTTACCGATAATGCAGTCCTTCACAAAAGTTACACCCATTTTGGCCAGGTTGTCAATTTCGACATCAACAATACGGTTAGGCAGACGGAATTCCGGAATACCATATTTCAATACACCCCCAATTTCATGCAATGCTTCGAAGACAGTAACATCGTAGCCATATTTTGCCATATCTCCGGCAAACGACAATCCTGCAGGACCTGAACCGACAACAGCCACCTTAATGCCGTTTCTTTCTTTGATTTCAGGAACAGAGATTTGACCGCTTTCACGCTCAAAATCAGCAGCAAAACGTTCCAGATAACCGATAGCCACAGCTTCGTGTCCCATCTTGAGATGAATACACTGTGACTCACACTGCTTTTCCTGAGGACAAACACGGCCACATACAGCTGGCAATGCACTGGTTTCTTTCAAAGTACGGGCAGCTTCCAGGAATTCACCACGTTCAATGTTTTTAATGAAAGTAGGAATATTGATGCCTACCGGACATCCCGTCATACATGTTGGATTGGCGCAATCCAGACAACGCTTAGCTTCTACAAGTGCCTGTTCCTCGGTCAGACCAAGGTTTACTTCTTCTTTTCTGCTGTGTGAACGGTACTCTGGTTCCAGTTCATTCATTTTTACACGAGGAATAGCAGTACGTTCCTTCGGCTTCATTGCTTTACGCAATTCTACACGCCATGCTGCATCGCGTCCATTAGGCTCTTTTTCGGCTTCGCAAGTATTCGGGTGTACTTCCAACTTATGGATCTCTTCGCGTTCAATGTCTTTAAACGCTCCCATACGCTTCAGCATTTCGTCGAAGTCTACCTGGTGACCGTCAAATTCCGGACCATCCACGCAAACAAATTTAGTCTTGCCACCTACTGTAATACGGCATGCACCGCACATACCTGTACCGTCTACCATGATGGTATTCAAAGAGACATCTGTAGGAATTTCGTATTTTTTCGTCAGTAAGCAGACAAACTTCATCATAATGGCAGGACCAATAGCAAAACATTTGTCTACCTTTTCACGCTTGATAATTTCTTCAATACCTTCTGTGACCAGTCCTTTTTTACCATAAGAACCGTCGTCAGTCATAATAACTACTTCATCCGAGCTGGCACGCATTTCTTTTTCAAGAATAATCAAGTCCTTGCTTCGACCAGCCAGAACTGTAATCACACGATTACCGGCAGCCTTCAAAGCCTGCACAATAGGCAACATCGGAGCGACTCCAACTCCACCTCCTGCACAAACTACTGTTCCGAAGTTTTCAATATGAGTAGCCTTACCCAGAGGACCTACTACATCGGTAATATAGTCACCTTCATTCAACTCGCATAGTCGTGTAGATGATAAACCTACTTCCTGTACCACTAAAGTAATCGTACCCTTTACAGGATCAGCTTCTGCTATGGTCAATGGCATGCGTTCTCCTTTCTCGCCCACACGTACAATCACGAAATGACCTGCTTTGCGAGATTTTGCAATCAAAGGGGCCTCAATAACCAGTTTAAAGACCTTTTCAGAAAAATGCTCTTTCGAAATAATTTTATTCATTCTATATTACTATAAGTTAGTTATTTTCACGCTTATTCATCAAAATGATAAAGACTGCTGCAAAACTAATATTAAAAAATCGATAAACAAAATCAAAAAATACTTTTTGATACAAAATCGTTTGATTCTATTATAAAAAAGGCCGATAAAAGGAAAATTTCGCTTTTATCGGCCTGATACTACAAAAGAATGTAATGCTTATTTAGTACGAATTTTATAACCGTATACACCATAATATAATATGAACAGGAAGCATGGCAAGCATAACCAATATGCATTTTGTGCACCAAACGCATCTTTCAAGGCGCCAAAGACGGTCGGAATTACAGCACCACCAAACATGGCCATAATGAGCAGCGAAGAACCAGCTTTGGTGAACTTACCCAAATCGGCCATTGCCAAAGGCCAGATAGCAGGCCACATCAGTGAACATCCCAATGCCATAAAAGAGATGAAATAAATAGATATATTCTGAGGTGTCAATACAACCAGCAGCGAACCTGCAATAGCCAACCAAGAACAAATCTTTAAGGCAGTAGCCTGTGAAATTACTTTCGGAATAAAGATAATACCGCAAATATAACCGATTACAATACCGATAGGAGCAATCCACGCATAGTTGGCGGCGTTAGGTAATTCCAATGCGTTTGCATAGTCGACCAATGTACCTAATGATACTGTTTCAACTCCTACATATAGGAATAAGGCAAGACATCCCAATAACAAATGCGGAAATTGCCAGATAGATGTTTTTCCCTCGGCATACGGACATGCAGCCGCAGCTTCATCAGAATCATCCTCACCTGCAGCTTTCACTTCGGGCAGTGGAGCTACCAAAGCCAAAATTCCAAGAACAATAAAGGCCGCAATAATTACATAAAAAGGTAACGACAAATCTTCTACGCCAATATCCTTAACATCCTTACCAATCAGCAAAGCTAGGAACAAAGGAGGAATAGGCCATGCCAATTTATTACAGATACCCATGATACTGATTCGTTTGGCAGCACTTTCGATTGGTCCCAAAATAGTGATATAAGGGTTTACAGAAGCCTGTAAATAAGTATTGGCTGCACCACTGATAAAAGCCGCAAACAAAAAGATTGAAAAACTTTTAGCATCTGCCGACCAAATAAACAAGCCAAAAGCAATTGCAAAAATAAGGAATGAAAGCGCCATTGTTTTTTTATAACCAATCGCTTTGATAGTCATTCCTGCCGGATAACCAAAAATCAGAAAAGGAATAAACGTAGCAGCAATAATCAGATAAGATTCGGCTGAAGTTATACTCAACGAGCCTTGAAGTACAGGTACCAATACAGAATTTATACCTAAAGCAAAACCTATGGCAAAGAACATAAGTCCTATAAAAGCCAACGGAACCATAAAATTAGATGTTTGTTTTTCCATGATAAACTGTTAATGAAAAGTTATATTACAGAATGCAAAAATATATATTTCCGCCTAGTTATTCCGTATATTTTTCCATTTATTTTCATTCAGGAAAAGTAAATGCTGCTTCAAAAGTTCTGACAGCAAATCCGAATAATGAAATACAGACCTGTTTTACTGTCTAACTTTTATATTTGGAAGCAGCTATAGTCAAAAAGCATACTGTTTCAAATGAAACAATCTTATACATACAATACACAACTGATAATCAAACAAATAACAAAGACAAGCAGTAATAAAATCGTGTTTGTATTGCAATTTTATTGTGATTTTATCAGCTCGTATAAAATAAAAAACTATCTTTGCCTATCTCTTATATAAAAACTGCAATGACAAAACAGTTGGAAGAAATAAAAAAAGCAATACATCTTGGAGAAGTTGAACGTGCAATTCAAGAGCTAAACTTTATTCTGAAAAACACCCCATCAGACGAAGCTTATTATCTGTTGGGAAACGCTTACAGGAAACTGGGGAATTGGCAGGAAGCACTAAACAACTACCAGGAAGCTATTGCAATAAACCCTGAAAGTCCAGCACATGCTGCCAGACAGATGGTTCTGGATATTTTGAATTTTTATAACAAAGATATGTTTAATCAATAATAACTGACTATGGCAAAATTTAAAGGTGCAGTAGTTGTGAACACAGACCGCTGCAAAGGTTGTAATTTGTGCGTGGTTGCGTGTCCACTAAATGTTCTTAGCCTCACCGCCAAAGTAAACTCAAAAGGATATAATTATGTACAGCAGGTACTGGAAGATACTTGTAACGGCTGTACCTCATGTGCGACTGTATGTCCGGATGCTTGTCTTACCGTATACAGAGCTAAATGTGAAGAATAAATCCAATGTGCTCAACAGCTAAATAAATTAAGTATGGCAGAAGAAGTAGTTCTTATGAAAGGTAATGAAGCCATCGCACACGCCGCAATCCGTATAGGCGTTGATGGTTACTTCGGTTACCCTATCACTCCGCAGTCGGAGGTTTTGGAAACATTGGCAGAACAAAAACCTTGGGAAACCACTGGTATGGTTGTTCTTCAAGCAGAAAGTGAAGTTGCTGCTATTAATATGGTATATGGAGGTGCAGGCAGCGGTAAAATGGTAATGACCTCTTCCTCCAGCCCCGGAGTTAGTCTTAAACAAGAAGGTATTTCATATATTGCAGGTGCAGAATTGCCTTGCCTCATTGTAAATGTAATGCGTGGAGGTCCCGGACTGGGAACTATCCAACCGAGTCAGGCTGACTATTTCCAGACCGTAAAAGGAGGTGGCCACGGTGACTATCGCCTGATAGCATTGGCTCCTGCATCTGTTCAGGAAATGGCAGACTTTGTAGGTCTTGCATTTGAACTGGCTTTCAAATACCGCAATCCGGCAATCATCCTGGCAGACGGAGTTATCGGTCAGATGATGGAAAAAGTAGTTCTTCCAAAACCGCGTCCACGCAGAACGGAAGAAGAAATTATCGCACAGTGTCCTTGGGCAACAACTGGCCGTAAAAACCGTAAACCCAATATCATCACCTCATTGGAACTGAATCCTGAAGTGATGGAACAGCGCAACATTCATCTTCAGCAAAAATATGCAGAAATCGAAGCTAACGAAGTAAGATACGAAGAAATCGATTGCGAAGATGCAGAATACCTGATTGTTGCATTTGGTTCTAGTGCCCGTATTGCCCAGAAAGCCATGGAGCATGCCCGCGAAGAAGGCATCAAAGTCGGTCTGTTACGTCCTATTACACTTTGGCCGTTCCCTAAAAAAGCATTGCTGGAAAGAAGCAAACAGGTAAAAGGCATCCTGGTAGTCGAGCTCAATAGCGGACAGATGATAGAAGATGTTAAGTTGGCTGTAGCATGTTCTGTTCAAGTAGAACACTTTGGCCGCCTAGGTGGTATTGTTCCTGATCCAGATGAAGTGATTGAAGCTTTAAAAGCTAAACTTATTAAATAAAAAAAAGATGGATAATATAGACCGCATAAGAACTATACTGAACGTCCTGTTCATGATAGGAGCAGTTGTTTCAATTGTTCTGTATTTCTCTTCAGACAATAAAACCATCTTTTTCTATGTATGTGGAGCATCCTTATTCCTGAAAATGATGGAATTTGTGTTACGTTTCCTCTTACGTTAATCTTTAGAAAGAAATTGCTATGACAAAAGAAAATATTATCAAACCCGAGAATTTGGTTTATCAAAAACCAAAACTGCTCAATGACAATCCCATGCACTATTGTCCGGGATGTAGCCATGGAGTAGTACATAAGCTCATTGCCGAAGTTATCGAAGAGATGGGCATGACTGAAAAGACAGTCGGTATCAGCCCTGTGGGATGTGCTGTATTTATGTATAATTACTTGGATATTGACTGTCAGGAAGCAGCTCACGGTCGTGCGCCAGCACTGGCAGGTGCCATTAAACGCTTATGGCCAGACCGTCTGGTATTTACTTATCAGGGAGACGGTGACTTGGCATGTATCGGTACAGCAGAAACCATCCATTCACTCAACAGAGGTGATAATATTACCATCATCTTTATCAATAATGCCATTTACGGTATGACTGGAGGACAAATGGCTCCTACTACACTTGTTGGAATGAAAACAGCCACATGTCCTTATGGCCGTAATCCTGAAATCCACGGTTACCCATTAAAAATCAGCGATCTGGCAGTCCAACTGCAGGGTACAGCCTATGTAACACGTCAGGCAGTACATACGGTAGCAGCCATCCGTCGTGCTAAGAAAGCTATCCGCAAAGCATTCGAATACTCTATGCAAGGAAAAGGTTCTAATCTGGTAGAAATTGTAGCAACCTGCAATTCCGGCTGGAAAATGACACCGGATGCAGCCAACAAATGGATGGAAGAAAACATGTTCCCCTTCTATCCGCTGGGAGATATGAAAGATGTTGAAGCTAAATAATGAAGTAGTATGAAAGAAGAAATCATCATAGCCGGTTTTGGAGGACAAGGCGTTCTTTCCATGGGAAAGATTCTTGCATACTCCGGACTTATGGAAAATAAAGAAGTAACATGGATGCCTGCATACGGTCCTGAACAAAGAGGTGGAACAGCCAATGTTACTGTTATAGTAAGCGATGAACGTATCTCATCACCTATTCTGAGCAAATACGACACAGCCATTATTCTGAACCAACCTTCATTGGCTAAGTTTGAATCTAAAATCAAACCAGGAGGAACATTAATTTATGACGGATACGGTATTATCAATCCTCCAACCCGTAAGGACATTCATGTATACCGCATTGATGCCATGGACGAAGCCAACGAACGTAAAATGGCAAAAACGTTTAACATGATTATTTTAGGTGGACTTTTGAAAATCCGTCCTATTGTTTCTACCGAAAGTATATTGAAGGCCCTTCGAAAGACACTTCCAGAACGTCATCATCATCTTATTCCTATGAACGAAGAAGCCATACGCATAGGAATGGACATTATAAAGGAAGAATAAACGCATTCTAATAGAGCTTATATAGAATAAGGAACAGGGATTATGATTATCAGTACCCTAAAACCTTATTCTATATAATGTCTAATATATTTTATAACGAAAAGAGGAGCATTCTTAAGAGGATGTTTCCTCTTTTTCGCATATTGTTGTATCTTTGCCCCGTTATGAAAAGAATTCTATTTTTTACGATGTTGCTGTTGCTAAGCATCACAGCATCGGCACAGCTGGGCAATATTCAAAACCAATATAGTCAGTTAGGAAGTTCCGCTTCAGGAACTGACAGAAACAAATACGACCGTAACGGAAATCCGATCGACAGTACGGCCGTTAATGACGCGTCTACTGTCCCCATATCGCTTTACTCATGGACTATAGACGAAAGACTCGGAACCGTGTCAAATGTTCCGGTTGATACCCTTCAGTACATGTTTCAGAACTCCAATGACACAGGAGGAAGTACCGGACATTACAATTATCTCGGTAACTTGGGCTCTCCCCGTCTGTCTCATATCTTTTTTGAAAGAAACGACCATAACCAGTTTATTTTTACAGACCCATACGACTTTACAGTTAGAAAGCCTAAAGATATTATATACACCAATACCAAGTCCCCGTTTACTAACCTTACCTACTACAAGCAAGGAGACGGACGTTATGGTGAAGAACGTTTTAAATCATACTTTGCAGTCAATGCAAACAAACGATTGGGCGTCGGCTTCTTCATCGATTATACATACGGACGTGGAAAATATGCAAATCAGTCTACCGCACTTTTCAACGGCGGACTGTTTGGCAGCTATCGTGGTGACCATTACGATATGCACATGAGTTTTGTAAACGAGAACCTGAAAGTTGCAGAAAACGGAGGTATTACTGACGACCGCTATATCACAAATCCAATTGATATGGCAGAAGGAAAGAAGGAATATGCGACATATGAAATACCGACAAATCTTTCTGAAATCTGGAACAAAAACACAGGCTATCACGGTTTCCTGACTCACCGCTACAATCTGGGATTTTACCGCGACAATACTAACCCCAAGGATACAACCGACACCAAGGAGTTTGTACCAGTTACCAGTTTTGTGCACACATTAAAACTGGATTTCAGCAAGCGTAAATATATTTCGTACGACGCAGAGCAAAATCAAGCTTATTTTAATAATAACTATCTGCTGAACGACTCAACAGACCGTACCGACTATGTTGCCGTAAAAAACACGTTAGGAATCTCCCTGCGTGAAGGTTTTAATAAATGGGCCAAAGCCGGACTTACAGCTTTTATCAGCCACGAATACCGTAAGTTTACGCTGACAGATACAACAACTACCCCCAATGAACGTATTTATACACCTTATGTTGAAAATATCGTCTCAGTTGGAGGCCAGTTACTGAAAGAACAGGGTAAGACACTGCACTACAACGTAATAGGTGAAATAGCGGTGTTAGGAGAAGATGCCGGACAGTTTACACTGGAAGGAAACGGTGACCTGAACTTCCGCCTGTTCAACGATACCGTACGCTTTATGGCAAATGCCTATATCAAGAACTTAAATCCCACTTTTTATTACCGCCATTTTCATTCCAAACATTATTGGTGGGATAACGAAGATTTATCTAAAATCATGCGTACCCGTATAGAAGGAAAACTAGCGATAGACCGCTGGAAAACAGAGTTGCGTGTAGGAATAGAAAACATCAAGAACTATACCTACTTTGACAATACCTCCGTAAAATACACAGACAAGACGGATAACGTTTCATATAAAAACGACTTAAACGTCAGCCAATATGGAGGAAACATACAGGTCCTGAGTGCCATGCTCCGTCAAGATTTCAAATTAGGAATCTTACATCTGGACAACGAAATTATTTATCAGAAATCCAGCAACGAAGATATTCTTCCCCTGCCGGAACTTTCATTGTACCATAATCTTTACCTCCGTTTTGGATTGGCCAAAAAAGTTTTATCAATTGATATGGGAGCCGATGTACGTTACTTTACATCCTACTATGCTCCCGATTACTCTCCAGCGATGGGACAGTTTTATCTTCAAAACAAAGATACGCGTGTAAAAATCGGAAATTATCCGCTTGTAAATGCATATGTCAACATGCATCTGAAACGGACCCGCATCTTCCTGCAAATGTATAATCTGATTCAAGGAAACACAGGATACAGCTATTTCCTAGCTCCACATTATCCTTTGAATCCAAGAATTTTGAAGATCGGTATATCTTGGAACTTTTTTGACTAAGCATATTATGAAAAAAAATATAGGCTACATACTTACAGCATTTGCAGTTATCGCTCTGATAGGTGGTATCCTTCTTTCCCGCACGCATCCCGAGGAGAACTTTACGCCAAGAGACTATCCTGAGATTGTGGCGTCGGGTATTCTGAATGCAGTTACTGAATACAATGCCATCAGTTATCACGTCGACAGCGGACAAATCACCGGATTCGACTACGAACTGCTCCAGGCATTTGCTCAAGAAAAGAAACTGGAAGCACGCATTACTCCCGAAATGAGCTTTACCAACAGACTGCAAAGTGTTCTGAAAGGACAGTATGATATACTGGCCACTGGTACGCTTGTAAACAGTACCTCTAAAGACTCCTTGCTATTTACCCGTCCCATCCAACTCAGCAAGCAAGTACTGGTACAACGCATTGCACCGTCAGATACGGATTCTGCCTATATCAAAAGTCAGCTACAACTGGCTGGGAAAACGCTGTATATTGTCAAAGGTTCCCCTTCAATATTACGCTTGCACCACTTGATGGAGGAAATTGCAGACAGTATCTACATTAAGGAAGTAGAGCTTTATGGCCCAGAGCAGCTTCTGGCTATGGTAGCCAATAAAGATATTGATTACGCCGTGTGCGATGAAAGCATTGCACTGGCATCCCGGCAAGATTTCCCTAATCTGGACATAAAAACAGACATCAGTTTTACCCAGTTCTATTCTTGGGGAGTCAGCAAATCATCTCCTGTCTTACTGGATACACTGAACTGCTGGCTGGAACGATATACCCAAACTAAAGAATACAAAAAACTTTGCAAACGCTATTTTAATTAAAGATATAAGACCATGAACATTCTGGAAAAAGTAAGATGGGGATTTATCGGCTGCGGCGAAGTTACCGAAAAAAAAAGTGGTCCGGCTTTTACACTGATACCAGGTTCGGAAGTTGTAGCAGTCATGAGCCGTGATGCCGAAAAGGCGCAATCGTATGCCAAGAGACACCACATTCCCCGCTGGTACACCGATCCTCAGCAGCTTATCGGTGATGAGGACGTAAATGCCATATATATAGCAACTCCCCCTTCCTCTCATGCCACATACGCCATAATGGCGATGAAAGCAGGTAAACCTGTATACATAGAAAAGCCTATGGCAGCCAGTTACGAAGACTGCGCACGTATTAACCGTATCTCCCAGGAAACTAAAATACCTTGCTTTGTAGCCTACTACAGAAGATACCTTCCCTACTTTGAAAAGGTGAAAGAGTTGGTTCTCGACAAGCGGGAAATCGGAAATGTCATCAACGTACAGATTCGTTTTGCACAGCCTCCCCGCAACCTGGACTATAACAGCAAGAATCTCCCCTGGAGAGTACAAGCCGATATTGCAGGAGGAGGTTATTTCTACGACTTGGCTCCCCACCAGTTTGATGTGCTGCAAGAAATGTTCGGATGCATTTTGGAGGCAGAAGGATACAAGTGCAATCTGGGAGGACTCTATCCGGTAGAAGATACCATCAGTGCCTGCTTCCGCTTCGAATCAGGTTTACCAGGTTCCGGTTCCTGGTGTTTTGTTGCCCACGAATCGGCCAAAGAAGACCGGATTGAAATCATCGGCGACAAAGGAATGATTTGTTTCTCTGTATTTACTTACGAGCCCATTGTCCTGCACACAGAACGCGGACGCGAAGAATTCCTACCTGCCAATCCTCCACACGTCCAATTACCGCTTATACAAAAGGTAGTGGAACACTTGCAAGGAAAAGCAATCTGTACCTGCGATGGAATCAGTGCCACTCCAACCAATTGGGTACTTGACAAGATTCTGAACAAACTATAAACTTATTCCTGTTTGAAACTGAAGTTCTTTAAACTATATCTATCTGCATGTCTGGTTTTTCTCTGTCTGTCTTCCCAAGCACAGACAGAGAAAAATCCTTATGCCATTTTGCCTAAAGAAGTGACAGATGCCATAAAAAAAGCAGGAAAAGAAATCAAGAAGACAGGAAAGAAACTCAATGATGTAGACAGCACCTACATCTCTCCCAATCTGTACAATCTGGCCTTCATGCTCGAACACAGCGTATGGTATGAGCATTATCGACTGGGAACCAACCGTGAAGAGAGTCCTCAAAGCATAAGCTTTGCTCCAAACATGAACACAAAGATAGGAGTCTACTTCGGATGGAGATGGATTTTTCTGGGATTATCGTTTGACATAAAAGACCTGTTTGGGAAAAACAAAAACAAGGCTCCCAAGAAAGAACTGGTACTCAATCTGTACAGTTCTAAATTCGGTGTCGACCTTTACTACCGCAAGACCGGAAGTGACTTTAAGATAAGCTCTTACGAAAACTTCCATATCAAAGATGATTTGACCGGAAGCAGCTTCAACGGATTCCAGAGTAATATCAAAGGATTCAACACCTATTGGATTTTCAATCACAAGCGCTTTTCGTATCCGGCAGCCTACAGCCAGTCTACGAACCAACGTAAAAGTGCAGGCTCACTGATGGCCGGATTCTCATTCTCACAGCATAACATCAGTTTCGATTATACCCAGTTACCAGAAGAACTGCTCACACAGTTAAAGCCTTCGCTCAAAATGCACAATGTAAAATACAACGACTATAATCTCAGCCTGGGTTATGGATACAACTGGGTCTTTGCCAAGAATTGTCTGCTTAACGTATCACTCATGCCGGCCATTGCCTATAAAAAAGCCAAAATAAACGGCCACTCTACCAACAACACGCAGTCGGTCTGGACTGACTGGATAAAAGATATTAACTTCGACCTCATAACCCGTGCCGGACTGGTATGGAACAACAGCAAATACTATGTTGGAGCTTCGCTCGTGCTGCACACATACGATTACAGAAAGGACAATTTCTCGATGACGAACTCTTTCGGCACCCTCCGCATTTATGCCGGATTTAATTTCTGGAAGAAAAAAGAATACCGTAAAAAATAACGAATCCCCATTAAAGACAAAACAGCTCCGATCTTTCGTCATACCGTAAAGACCGGAGCTGTTTTTTATATTCAGGCTAAGCCCACTTTTATTTCATCTACTACAAATTAGAAACGGGCACCCAGCGTAAACAATACCTGATGGCGTTCGTTGTCTACCTCCGTAACAGGCAATTGTACATCGTCAAAAGGTCTGAAGTCTGATTTATATATATCATACTTATATGCAAAATCCGCATAAAGCATCTTCCATCTGTATCCCAAACCAACGGTAACTGTATTCAGCGCCTTTGTATTGTTGTATTCCGTATCTGTCCGGGTTTCATAATAAGCCATATATTTGTAGGCCTCATCCTTAAATGCAGCTGTAGAATAATTATAACCTGCACGAACAGACAAACCAGCCACAGGACTAGATTCTATACCCAAGCGTACTGTATGCACACCCTGCAAGTTATTTTCAATTTCGTGTGTAGAATCCAGAAACTCTACCCCATTTACATCGGCAAAGCGGCAAGTCGAGTAATTCTGATATTCATATTCAGCACCTACAGCCACAACCCCACTGAAAGTTGTTCCTAAGCTTGCATTGAAAACCCATGGAGTACGAATCTGATAATCGTAGACAAAGTTCCGTCCCAGTGCATCATACGTATCCTGATAAAGATTGGCTCCATTATCAACCAGCGGAATACTAGAATCGATACGTGATGAATAAGAGTAGGTCACATTATACCAAGTCGGCGTATGCACCGCAAGACCGATACGGAAAGGTGAATACTCAAACGGACGGATGATAGCACCCAGCTTCAAGTCGATACCCGTTCCCTCGGCACGGAAATAATTTTTCATCTGGTATCCACCGTTATCGCTTGCCATATCATCTGTAAGCAAGTCTTCCAGGTACAACGAACTCTTTGTATAGTTCAGGTCATAAACACCCAGGTCTACGCCAAAGTAAAAACGGTCGGACACATTGAATGCAGCCGTAAAGTCATACTCACTGATTCCACCTTCCTCGCGACTGTTGTACTCATTCGATTTACCCAGCCAGCTGATGGCCTTATTATCTGCATTGCTCCATTCCACCAGTCCGGTACGTACACCCATTTTAGTAAGTGTAGAAACATCGTCCCACGTACGGTCTGTATAAGGGTTATCGTGCCCGATCAAAGCCGTATAGTCATTTGCACCAAAGCCACTTGATGAAAAATCAGAAATCGCATTGGTCATCTCCGCCATCTGGAACGTCTGGGAAGTACCTCCCAGATTGCCGCCCATATTAAACAGCTTGTTGAAATTCTTGCTCTTATGATAATTGAATCCGAAATTCACAAAACGCAAAGCAGTCTTGTTACCGATATGATTGGAATAGACAAAACCAACCTGATCGAACGAAGCCCGGTTCCGGTTTTGCGTCATATTCACTTCATTAAAGGTAGCCGAATTCCGCGTATTGTTAAATCCGAACGACAAAGCCAGGTCATGACTACGGTAAATACCAATACCAGCCGGATTACTCCGCATCACCGAGAGGTCACCTCCCAAGGCACTCATTGCACCGCCCATACCAACGAATCTTGCCGTACCGTTCAATTCTTTTCCTGAAACCTGTGCTGCATCATACGAAAACTGTGCAGCAGCCGGCACACTTCCCAAAAGAAGTGCAGCCATACATATATATTGTTTTTTCTTCATTGCGCTATCATGAATAAAGATTTATACTACTACCTATACACCCAGTCAGTTTACCTGCGGCCACCACCTGACGAACGGCCACCACCGCCACCTGTACCGGTAGAACGTCCACCGCCACTGTAACTGCTACCACTGCTTCTAAACGAAGAGCTGCTGCTAGAGCGCTGGTAAGAACTGTTGTTCGAATTATTAAAACCACTTCTGTTATAAGAACGAGTAGATGTCCGGTTCACACTCGAACGCGTACTGCTAGGACGTGTATAAGTTGATCTTGTTCCCTCCATGGTAGAAGAAGAGCTCGGACGGATATAAGAATTCGGACGACTGTAAGCCGAACGTGCAGCATTGTTGACAGTACCCGATGAGATATTTCTACGAGGATCTGTACGGTCTGCCCGGTTCACTACACCCGAATTTACAGGACGTACACTCGTCATATTCGAATTGGAAGTCGGATTCACGACACGACCTGTAGAGCGTACCCTACCTGTCTGGTCCGTACGGACAGAAGAATAATTACGTCCACCCGTCGTATTGCCTACCCGGATATCCGATCCGGTAGAAACCGTTCTGCCCGAAGCCAATCCGCTGTTCGGACGACGATATGCGTCACCACCCGAATAACGTCCACCGTTTACGCCACTATTCGGACGCTGGTAGCTGCCTGTTCCGTGATAACGTCCCGAAGGATTTCTGTCGGCAGGACGTCCCCAGCCATAATAACCGCCATACCATCCACCGTAATAGGGATAATGATGGTGATGCCAACCCGGTCCCCAGTAACCTCCCCAATATCCGCAATAATAAGGAGAATACCAGCCATAATACCAAGGCGAAGTCCAGCCTATGCTGAATCCCCATCCCGGTCCATACGAATTCCAGCGCCAGTCCCACCATAAGCGGTTGGTATAAGTAGGAAAGACATACGCATACATGCCGTCATCGTAAACGTTCCAGTCCCACGAAGGATACATTCCGCCATACACCACATCCCAATAAAGCGGACTGCTCACCGGAATGGCATAACGCGGATTACGGAAACGCACAATACGCATAGCGTACTCATAATCGGACTGCGAACCCACAAATTCGCCGCCTACCCATTCGCCTCTTTCCGTATAAGGCTTTTCCTGAACAACGAGCGTGTCATTGTTGAATGAGAAAGTATTTTCACGCGATGTGTACCGGCGGTTATACTCATCCACATCACGTATTTCTCCTGCCGCATCCTTGACTACAACAGTCGTTCCGGGTGCTGCATATACATTTGTTGTCTGCACAGGCTGTGATTCAACCGGCGATGTTTCAACCTTTTTCTCCGTTTTCTTTACAGCCTCTTTTTTCTTTGGAACATAATAAAGATCATCGGCCACCTGAGCCATTGCCATAAAAGGCAAACATGCAGATACCAACGATGCCAATATCCATTTTTTCATAGTTATGCTGTTTTTATTGTTTATCTACTATTTCACATTACAAATATAGCAATAAAGATAAAAAAAATGCAGAGAAATCCCCTATTCAAGAATAGGGGTTCCCCTACATTTTTACTTACAACAAACATGCATAATTTTGAAAAAAACCTATTTTTTTATGCGCAATACAGATTCAACCCATAGTCTGGCATGTTCCTTTTGCCCCAGGTAAGAAAAATGAACTCCGTCTGCACGCTGATACAGTTGGTTCAACTGGTCTGTATCAGGTCCCAGATAAATATCATCGTATTCCTCTGCAAGACGGATCTGCGCATTTCTGATTTCATCCGAACAGCCGAAATTCTCGCCTATACAGTCCGGATGATAACTGGCCACAGCCACAATTATCGGAGCATCAATACCGTTGCTACGGAATACTTCACGAATAGTCAGGAACTGACTGATATATTCTTCGGTAGACGTATTGCGGATATTATCCGATTCTCCCTGATGCCAGCAGATATAATCAACATGAACTTTCTTTTCTACAAGCTGACGTACAGTAGAGCAAAGCAATTCATGCAAGTTGCCCCCTTTAGCCCAGGCACCGATTTCCACGCCGCCTACACCAATCGGAACTACGGTGACACGTTCTGCCAACTTCTTGTCTATAAGTCCGTCCGCAACAATACCCCATACACTTCCGCCTTCACCGGTTGCCCCTAAGAACGGGTCTTTTGCCTTATAAAGATTTCCCTGGAAATAATTATACACTTCGTGCACAGGGGTGTACAAATGCGACCACTGTCCATGGTTGGCCGAATTAGACTGTCCGAAAGTGAAAAGCACCGTAGATTTATGTATATTTTCAAAATCCACCTTCTCACGTTTCTCCACCTTATCATATCCCTGCGCCAGGGCAGTTGCCGAAATAAGGCATGCTATCAAAGTACCAAACCATTTCATAATATTCTGTTTTCAGATTATTCAGAAAAAACTTTTATCAATTATTTTCTGCCCAGTCACGCAGCATCTGGATAGCAGTATAAAGCACACCAGCCTCACCTCTGAATGTACCCGATCCCATCGGTTCACCCGCTGGAGTATACCATTCGTTAAACGAATTGTTTTCAATAACACGTGTCAACATCGGTTCCAACTCTGTGTAAGCTTCTTCAATCATGCCGTTTTCTATCAAAGCCTGAATCATACGTGCACCAAACCAAGTCCAGTCGCCACCGTTCTGGTAACCATACGGATACATACCTTTACTTTCGAAAGCACCAGCCGGATAAGTAGGATACATCGTCAGACCGATAGTCTGTGCATGTGCAGCCTTCTGGTTTTCCAGCATACGGTTATTGGCATGAACAATTTCCTCTTTTGGCAGCATTCCAGCCAAAATTGCAACAGCAGTACCCCCATGATAGTAAATCTTATTTTCATCGAATCCGGTAAATGGCGATTCTGTCAGATATACATGCGGAATATATTTTCTGTTTTCCTTGTCCCACAGATATTTATCTGTATTTTTCAGAATCTGCTCGCGCACTTCAGACCATTTCTGCTTATCAGCGTCATTTTCCGAAAGCTCAATCATATCATTCAGTGCCAATGCAAACATCGCATTATCATAGATATCTATACAGTAGCGGGTATCCTCGTCAATCTCTACACCCCAAGGATGAGCATGCTGTACATCGCCCCAGTCGGCTGTAGTAGCTCCTGTAAGCAGGCCGTATTTCTTATCTGTTTTTTCATTTATCAGATATTCCATAGCCCATCCCATGCGTTCGTATACGGTTTTGTCACCGATTTTATGCTGCAGATAATCCTTATTATTGCTCTTACGGATGTATTTGGCAACAGCCTGAACCAACGAAGTTTCATGGTCGGTTTCTACCGTATTCTTATGCGCCGCATAATCAGGAGCCAAGTCAGACAAACGGTATTTATAACCACCCTTGTTGTCCAGGTCGGCTGTAGAAATAGGTACAAAACCATCTACAATATCACCAGTCGGTCCCTGAAAAGCAAAGAACAAATCCAGATTCTTACGTATCAGCGAATCCGGCATCACCTCCATAGAGAGTTCAATAAAAGTATTGTAATCGCGAATCCATACTTCGCTATAAGAACTTCCGGCATTAAAACCACCCTTCACCAGGTCCAGTGCCATCTGTTCCACCTTATCCATATTCTTATCTTGCAGAATCTGGTCTTTCAAACTCAATGTTTCTGTTTTCTGAGTACAGCTACCCAATGCTACCGCCGCAGCCAATACTGCAACTTTACCACAACGAAAAAAAGACATAAATCAAAAAGAATTTTTGGTTAGTTAAAAATTATGTTTTACGGATGCAAAATTGCTGATTTTCCCCGAATGAAAAGCTATAAAAAAATACGATTTTCCTACACTTACTTACGATTCCAGTCCTTTATACCGTTTTTTCAGCCTGAATTCATGAGGCTTGTGCTATTCTTGCTATCTTTGTAAACAGAAACCCCAAAACAAAATACAGTCATGAAATACTTTGAAGTAACTTTTACAGCACAGCCATGCAATGAAACCATTACCGATGTACTGTCTGCTCTGGCAGGCGAAATAGGATTCGAAAGTTTCGTGGAGTGCGAAAACGGAGTTCAAGCCTACATACAGCAGTCACTCTTCGACCAGAAAGCCTTGGACAATATGCTGACTGAGTTTCCTTTGGAAGGTGTAACCCTCACCTACTCCATCAGCGAACCGGAAGACAAGGACTGGAACGAAGAATGGGAAAAGAATTTCTTCCAGCCCATCGTCATCGAAAACCGCTGCGTGATTCACAGCACCTTCCATACCGATGTTCCCAAAGCTGAATACGACATCGTCATCAATCCGCAGATGGCTTTCGGTACCGGTCACCATGAAACTACCAGTTCCATCATCGGCGAGTTGCTCGATGCCGACCTGAAAGGAAAGTCTGTACTCGATATGGGATGCGGTACTTCTATCCTTGCCATTCTTGCCAGCATGCGCGGTGCCAATCCGGTTACAGCCATCGACATCGACGACTGGTGCGTAAACAATTCACGCGACAACATCCAGCTGAACGGCCTCAACAATATCAACGTAGAACTGGGAGACGCACGACTGCTGGAAGGAAGAGCACCGTTCGATGCCATCATTGCCAACATCAACCGTAACATCCTGCTGGCAGACATGCCTGCCTATGCTGCCTGCATGAAAGAGGGTTCCGAAATCTATATGAGCGGTTTTTATGTAGAAGATATTCCTGCTATCCGCGAAAAAGGTGAAAGTCTGGGCATGGAGTTCATCCACTTCCGCCAGAAAAACAACTGGGCTGCCGTTAAGCTGATTATGCGTACTCCCCAGAAAGCCTAAGTAAAAAACGAGGTATAACCGTAGGTTTTCAGTTCGTCTTTACTGTAGTAAACTTTTCTCATAGCAAAGAACAATGCCGCTCAAAGCTATGACGCACGTTTTTCATTCCAGTGAAAAACGCGGAAACTACGGTTACAAATACAATATCGAACAACAAATCCGTACAAGGTGTCCGTTTTCGGACACCTTATTTTTTTGCTATTTCCCAAAGAATCAGCCACATACATTTTTGGCACGGATTTTGCCTGCGACGTAGCAAAGAAATAAAAAAGTTTAAAACAAGTATGGACAGAGAAATTCCCAAAGAAACATTAAAAAAAGAACGCAACAAGAAATTACTGAAATACGGAAGTATAGCCGGCGGAGGAGTAGCCCTATTGATAGTGCTCACCTCCCTGTTGCGCAGCAGTGTAAAAGCCGAAGATCTGACGTTTTCTACCGTCGACCAGGGAAGCATAGAAGTAAGCGTAAGCGCTTCGGGCAAAGTAGTACCGGCCTTCGAGGAAATCATCAACACCCCCATCAATTCGCGCATCGTAGAAGTCTACTGCAAGGGGGGCGACAGTGTAGATGTAGGAACACCTCTTTTAAAGCTGGACCTGCAAAGTACCGAAACCGAATATAAAAAGCTGCTGGACGAGGAACAGATGAAACGCTACCAGCTGGAACAGCAGCAAGTAAACAACAGCACTTTCCTGAGCGACCTTGAAATGCAGGTCAAGATAGCGGCGATGAAACTGAACCGCATGGAAGTAGAGCTGCGGAACGAACGCTACCTGGACAGTCTGGGCTCGGGAACCACCGACCGCGTACATCAGGCCGAGCTGAACTTCAACACCGGCAAGCTGGAGCTGGAGCAACTGAAACAGCAGCTTGCCAACGAGCGCAAGGTCAAGAACGCCGACCTGAAAGTAAAACAGCTGGAGTATGAAATCTTCCTGAAAGGCATGCAGGAAATGAAACGCACACTGGACGATGCCCAGATACGCTCCCCCCGCAAGGCCATCCTGACGTACATCAACAATCAGATAGGTGTACAAGTGAACGAAGGTACCCAGCTGGCCGTTATCTCCGACTTGAGCCATTTTAAAGTAGAGGGCGAGATAGCCGATACCTACGGCGACCGTGTGGCTGCCGGTGGAAGAGCCATCGTAAAAATAGGCAATGAAAAGCTGGAAGGACAGATAAGCAGCGTCACTCCGCTTTCTAAGAACGGTGTAATTTCTTTCACCGTACAGCTGGCCGAAGACAACAACAGCCGCCTGCGTTCCGGCCTCAAGACCGATGTATATGTGATGAATGCCGTAAAAGAAGATGTGCTGCGCATAGCCAACTCCAGTTACTATGTCGGACGGGGCGAATACGAGCTTTTTGTGGTTAACAACTCCAACGAACTGGTGAAACGGAAAGTACAGTTGGGCGACAGTAATTTTGAATATGTAGAGGTGGAATCGGGACTTCAGCCGGGCGACAAAGTAGTCATCAGTGACATGAATTCCTATAAAAACAAGAATAAACTGCGACTGAAAAACTGAACAAGACATTTTTAACCGACAAACATATGATTGGAAAATATTTTACACAAGCCTGGACACTGATGAAACAGAATAAACTTTTCACTGTCATCTATGTGGCAGGCACAGGACTCTCTATTGCTTTGATAATGACCCTGTTCATCATCTATTTCGTGAAATTAGGTCCTGTATACCCCGAATACAACCGAGACAGAACCCTGGTCATCAAGCCCATTAAACGATACCCCAAAGGAGAAGCCGGAAGCTGGATGGTGTTGGGAGGCGGCTCGTATTACGTAGCCAACGAACTGCTGGCAGGATTACCTCATGTAGAGCAAATTGCAGCTATACAGGCCAGTTACTGGGAAAACTATAAGGTCTCGACTACAGAAACCAAGCCTTTCGAAGTGAATGCACTTTATGTAAACGGAGCTTTCTGGAACGTCTTTTCTTTTCATTTCACAGAAGGTAAACCTTTCACACAGTCCGAAGTAGAAGCAAAAATACCTACAGCCATTCTAAGCGAGTCATTGGCACAAAAATTATTTGCCACTACCCGGAATGTAACAGGACGCCACTTTCTGTTCAACGGCAAAGACTATCGTGCAGGCGGTGTGGTAAAAGATGTATCCAATGCCACCCCCGATACGGCTGCCGACCTCTGGCTTCCCCTGCTCAACGCATCCAACGTAAAAAAGGAACTGACCTCAAACGGACTGTTAGGAAACATTTATACCTATTTACTGGTAGACGATGCCGACAATCTGGAACAAGTGCAAAATGAAGTAGTAACAAAATTCAGCAATTTTGTACTGCAAGACGACAAATACGATTACGACCTGATGGGACAGCCGGATCCCTATTGGAAAAGTACTTTCAGACAAGATTTGAACAACGCCCCTAACATAATGGAACTGGCCAAAAACTTTCTTTATATCCTATTGGCCCTACTCTTTATCCCTGCCCTTAACCTGAGCGGCATGATTTCGTCTCGAATGAACAACCGTATTGCCGAGCTGGGTATACGCAAAGTGTACGGAGCACCCCGCAGGCGACTGCTGGAACAAATCCTGTGCGAAAACCTACTACTCACATTACTAGGAGGAATCGTAGGATTACTGCTCTCCTATCTTGTCGTACTTACAGCCAGCGACTGGATTCTCACCCTGTTCGATAAATATGTCAGTAACGTTTCCATCCCTACGTCGCTGACCTTCGAAATGCTTTTCAACCCCATGGTATTTTGCTGTACGTTTGCAGTGTGCATTATCCTTAATCTCATCTCGGCACTGATACCGGCACATTATGCCTTGCGCCACCCAATTATAGAATCGTTAAATACGAAAAGATAAACTGAATTATGCTGAAAACTATTTTACACCAAATGTGGAACCAGCGTCGGCAGAACGGCTGGATATTTTTAGAACTGCTCGTTGTCAGCTTCTTCCTCTGGTTTGTTATCGACCCTATCTATGTACTGACAGCTAACCGCGCCATAGACAAAGGCTATAATCCCGATGGACTATACGTAATAACGATAGGAAGTTACGATGAAGCACATGGAAATTACAATCCCGACATGGCAACAGACTCTTTGAATCTGGCGGCCTACGAACGAATCATACGTACAATACGCAGCCAGCCCGAAATTGCAAGCTGGTTCGTAGCAACTTCATGGAGTTTTCCGAACACAAATTCATGGGCAGGAACACGCTTGTATGCAGATACGACTTCCGTTGATTCCAAAAAAGAATTTGTAAGTGCACAGCAATATAATTTTTTCACTGTAGAAGGAAGCAATATCTTCCAAACATACGGCATCAAAGATGCCCGTACGGGAGCAGACATCCAGATACCCCCACAACCCGAAGGAAAAGTTTTCCTTTCGGAAAGACTGGCTGTGTTATTATTCGGTACCAACCAGGTTATCGGGAAAAAAGTATATAGCAATGGAGAAAGTCAGGAAATAGCAGGGGTATTCAACGATTTCAAGCACCGTGATTACGAACAACCCTATCCGCTGGTTATCTCTACGTTTGGAAAAATGGAAGGGAGAGAACAGATGATCAGGGTATATAATCTTGTCGTCCGTGTGAAACCAAGTGTGGATGCTGCTGGTTTCAAACGACGCTTTGAACAGGAAGTCGGTCCACAACTTTCTGCAGGTAATCTCTACTTCGACAACCTGAAAGATTTTGCTACATTGAGCAACTTGTATGCGATGAAAAGCGGAGTCGCCAACAAACTTCGTTTACAGTATGCCCTGACCGGATTTGCAATCTTATGCACCTTTTTAGGTATGGTAGGCACTTTCTGGATACGCTGCAATGCCCGTCGTGAGGAAATCGGAATCATGCGTAGCTTGGGAGCTACCCAAAACAACATTGTCCGCCAATTCCTGCTCGAATCCGGATTGCTGGTTACAGTTGCCTTTGTGATAGTAGTTCCCTTTTTGCTTTACCTGGCATATACCAATGGCATGTACACTCCCGAAACAAAAGAAAATTTCATACCTAATCCGGCATACGGACAAAACTGTTTCGGCATCCATTTCCTAACCGTATTGGCACTTAGCTATCTGATACTGCTGCTGGTTTCACTTGTCGGAACTTGTATTCCGGTAAAACGCGCAGCAAAAATCCAACCCATGGAAGCATTGCGCGATGAATAAAACGAACACCGAAAACGGACAAGTGTTCATTATCGGACACATCCCAATTTATATAAACAACTGATAATCAACAAACAAATATTTTGGCACGACTTTTGATTTATAATTCGTGAATTTTGAAAACATAAATAATAACCAAATAAACACTTAAAATTATGAACATGATTGAATTGACAGGTATCAACAAAATTTACCGTACAGACGAAATAGAAACACAGGCTTTGGAAAACGTAAACCTGAATGTAGCCCAAGGAGAATTTCTGAGCATCATGGGACCTTCGGGATGTGGCAAATCTACTCTGCTGAACATCATGGGACTGCTGGACGCACCTACCAGCGGAACCATCCGGATTGCCGGCACACAGGTAGAAGGCATGAAAGATAAAGAGCTGGCTGCCTTTCGAAATAAGAATCTGGGATTCGTATTCCAGTCGTTCCACCTGATTCATTCGCTCAACGTAATAGACAATGTAGAGCTGCCGCTGCTGTATCGCAAAATCTCAGCCAAAGAACGCCGAGAGCTGGCAGAGGAAGTGCTGAGAAAAGTAGGGCTGAGCCACCGCATGCGCCACATGCCTACCCAGCTTTCCGGCGGTCAGTGCCAGCGTGTAGCCATAGCACGCGCCATCGTAGGAAATCCCGAAATCATCCTGGCCGACGAACCGACCGGTAACCTGGATTCCAAAATGGGAGCCGAAGTAATGGAACTGCTTCACAGGCTCAATCAGGAAGACGGAAGAACGATTGTAATGGTTACTCATAACGAAGAACAGGCTAAACAAACCTCGCGCACGGTACGCTTCTTCGACGGACGACAGGTAGGATAACTGAATTACCGGGACAATAATACTTTAAAATATGATTAAACAATATATTCTACAAGCATGGGCACAACTTAAGCAACAACCTCTTATCAGTGCAGTCACGATAGCAGGTACAGCCTTGTCTATCTTCCTCATTATGCTGGTAGTGATGATACAACAAGTAAAGGTAGAACCCTTTGCTCCAGAAAGTAACCGTGACCGCTTTCTGCATGTAAAAAGTACCAGCATTGAAAAAAAGGGAACTTCGAACAGTTCGATGAGTGTACGTACTTTTAATGAGATTTACGGAAAAATGAAAACACCACAAGCTGTAACGGCTTATACCTTTTCATCTCTATCCCAACCCGTCAGTCTCCCCGGACAACCGTCTACCGCTGTAGATGTACGCGAAACAGACAATCAATACTGGACTGTTTTCGATTTTGCCTTTATCGACGGGAAACCATATAGCCAAGCCGATTTTACAGCCGGACAGCCTCTGGCTGTAATTACCGCAAGTGTCGCACAGAATTTGTTTGGTACTACACAGGCCACCGGTAAAGAATTCCTGCTAGCTCATGCTCCCTACCGGGTTTGCGGTGTGGTAAAAGATGTTTCTACATTGGCTACCAACGCATACGGCCAAGTATGGATTCCCTATACTTCTACCAATCAAGAAGAAAATACCTGGAACGAGGGACTTATGGGATTCATGAGCTGCACAATTCTGGCACACAAACGCAGCGACTTTCCTGCCATCCGCGAAGAAGCCAACCGCCGAATGGAAGAATACAATAAAACCATAAGCGAAAGCGGATGGAAATTTATCAGCCGTAACCGACCTTACGACCAGGAAAAAAATGCACTGGCTGTGGCCTCCAACTATGAACCCGACCTTGCAGCCAGTCACCGCGAGCGCTTTACTATCTTCCTGATTTTGCTTATCGTACCCGCTATCAACCTGAGCAGCATGACACAAAGCCGCCTGCGCCGCCGGGTAAGCGAAATCGGTGTACGCCGTGCCTTCGGGTGCACTCGCATGGAACTGCTGGGACAATTGTTAAGCGAGAATTTCATCATCACCTTACTGGCCGGTATACTGGGCCTGTTGCTCAGCTTTGCCTTTGCCTATATGGGCAATGAAGTCTTTTTTGCACAAGAATATAGCAATACCCTGAATCCTCCAACGGTAGATGCATCCATCCTGATACATGCTTCCACCTTCGGGTGGGCACTGCTTTTCTGCTTTATACTCAATCTGCTAAGTTCGGGTATCCCTGCCTGGAAAGCCACTAAAATGAATATTGTAAATTCTTTGGAAGGTAAACTAAAATGATCGGAAAATGGAAAAGAAATTATTTATTCAAATACACAATGAATGGCGAGGAAACCTGTGGCTAGGACTAGAGTTACTGGTAGTAAGCGTGGTCATGTGGTATATCATCGACATGTTGTATTGTCAGGCTGCAACTTATAATGAACCCAGAGGATTCAATATAGAACACTGCTATCTGATTAAAATGGGAGTACTGACTGAAAAGAGTCCTGAATTTAAACCTTACTCAGATGCCGCCGAGCAACAGACAGCCGAAGTTCGCGAACTGGCAGAACGCCTTCGTCACCGTCCGGAAATAGAAGCTGTCAGTCTTTCGGTCGGTGCCTATCCCTACAACGGCAGCAATTCTACTGAAGAAGTAACCTATGACACGCTAAAATCACCGCTATGGACTATCAGACGATTGGCAACCCCTGATTTTGTCCGTGTATTTCAGTATCGGGGAGCCCAGGGCGAAACATCCGAACAGCTAGCCGAGAAACTGCAGCAAGGCGATTTCTTAGCTTCCAATAATTTGTTCCGCAAATACCAGATACCCATGACTGCCCTCGTCGGAAAAAAAGAATTTCACCTTTTCGGAGACACATTAAATACCTACCGTCTGGGAGCAGCCCTGCAAAATGTGCGCCACGATGATTACACGCAAGGTCGCATCAGTTATAGCATCGTATATAATTTAGACAGAGCAAACCTTTTCTCTCCAGGCATTATCACTGCCGAGAATGAACTCTGTGTCCGTGTCCGCGCAGATAAGGATAAAAATTTTATAGCAAACCTGAAAGCAGACAGTGAAAAGCAGTATCGTATCGGGAATATCTATATCAGTGATATACGCAGCTTTAAAGATATCCGCAAAAACTTCCAGCAATCTAATGCCAACCAAATGAGAAACTATTTTATTGGTATGGGATTTTTACTGCTCAATATTTTTCTGGGACTGCTGGGAACATTCTGGTTCCGCACACAACAGCGTCGCTCAGAAATAGCACTTCACAAAGCCATGGGAGCAAGCAACCAAGCTATATTCAGCCGTCTGATGTGCGAAGGTCTGTTCATACTCCTCATAGTGAGCGTTCCCGCAATACTGATAAATTATAATCTGGCTTACCTGGAGCTGAACAGCTGGCGCAACGGAACAACGCTTGAATGGGACCGTATTCTGAGTTGCAGCATCCTGACTTGTGTGCTCATTGCACTAATGATTGTTATTGGCATAGGTATTCCTGCATACCGCGCCATGAAGATACAGCCGGCAGAAGCTTTGCACGATGAATAAAACGAACACCAAAAACGGACAGGTGTTCATTATCGGACACTCCCAATAACACATAAACAACTGATAATCAACAAACAAATATTTTGGCACGACTTTTGATTTATAAATCGTGAAACTTGAAAACATGAATAATAACTAGATGAAAATTTTACATTATGAACATGATTGAATTGACAGGCATCAACAAAATTTACCGTACAGACGAAATAGAAACACAGGCTTTGGAAAACGTAAACCTGAATGTAGCCCAAGGAGAATTTCTGAGCATCATGGGACCTTCGGGATGTGGCAAATCTACTCTGCTGAACATCATGGGACTGCTGGACGCACCTACCAGCGGAACCATCCGGATTGCCGGCACACAGGTAGAAGGCATGAAAGATAAAGAGCTGGCTGCCTTTCGAAATAAGAATCTGGGATTCGTATTCCAGTCGTTCCACCTGATTCATTCGCTCAACGTAATAGACAATGTAGAGCTGCCGCTGCTGTATCGCAAAATCTCAGCCAAAGAACGCCGAGAGCTGGCAGAGGAAGTGCTGAGAAAAGTAGGGCTGAGCCACCGCATGCGCCACATGCCTACCCAGCTTTCCGGCGGTCAGTGCCAGCGTGTAGCCATAGCACGCGCCATCGTAGGAAATCCCGAAATCATCCTGGCCGACGAACCGACCGGTAACCTGGATTCCAAGATGGGAGCCGAAGTAATGGAACTGCTTCACAGACTCAATCAGGAAGACAAAAGAACGATTGTAATGGTTACCCACAACGAAGAACAGGCAAAACAAACCTCGCGCACAGTACGCTTCTTCGACGGACGGCAGGTAGGATAATTTTCGAAAATAAAAGCAAATACAATTATGTGGAAACAATATATCAAACTCACATGGTTCCAGCTGAAACAGCAACCTATAATAAGCACTGTTTCTATCTTAGGAACCGCATTGTCTATATGCCTTATCATGCTGTTTGTCATGATAAAACAGGTAAAGGTAGCCCCCATCGCTCCTGAAAGCAACCGTGACCGTTTTCTTCACACCATGCTTTGCGGCGCAGAAAAAGGAGAGGAAAATACCACCTCAGGAATGTCTACAGGCACATTCAATGCTGTTTTTGGCAGCCTCACTACTCCCGAAGCCGTTACCTCCTACGATATCTTCACTTCGGTTGCTCTTGCCAATATTCCCGGGCAATATGGTATTCCGGCAGATGTAAAAGGCACGGACGGAAATTTCTGGAAGGTTTTTGATTTCAACTTTATTGACGGAAAGCCTTACACGCAAGTTGAATTCAAATCAGAAATTCCAGTTGCTGTAATCTCTGAAACGATATCGCGGAAACTATTCGGAACCTCACAGTCTGCCGGACGTGAATTTCAGATGTCACACAAGCCATACAGAGTCATCGGGGTTGTGAAAGACGCCAGTATCCTGACCAATTTCGCATACGCACAGATATGGGCACCGTATTCTGTTTTTAATCAGATTACAAAAATATTTAATCAATCCGACAAACTCACAGGCATGACCAGCTGTACTATCCTCGCTAAAAACAAGGGTGATTTGCAGGAAATAAGGAATGAGGTAGACCGAAAACTAAAGGAATACAATAAGTCTATAGAATCTACAGGATATAAAGTAAATCTGTATAACCAGCCTTACGATCATGAAAAAACCACATTGATATCACTGAAAACAGACAAATTAGAACCCGATGTGGCTTATACAAAACGCATAAGATATATAGTATTTCTGATTCTGCTTATTGTTCCTGCCATCAACCTGAGCAGCATGATGCAAAGCCGCTTTCGCCAGCGAGTAAGCGAAATAGGCGTACGCCGCGCATTTGGATGTACACGCAGAGAACTGGTCATGCAGCTGCTCAGTGAAAATCTTATACTGACACTGGCAGGAGGTATTCTGGGATTACTACTAAGCATAGTTGCGGGCATCATCGGAGAAAGTTTACTGTTCATAGATACGATGCCTACTACCAGTATCACAATGCCGGAAATCCATATGAATATGCTGTTGCAGCCAAGTACATTCTTCCTGAGCCTGCTGTTCTGCTTCATCCTCAATCTGATGAGTACAGGAATTCCAGCATGGCATGCATCAAAAACCAATATCGTAAATGCACTGGAAGGTAGTATAAACAATAACCGATGATATTATGACAAAGAAACTTTTTACACAAATAAGAAACGAATGGAAAAGCAATCTATGGCTACTGGCAGAGTTGCTTGTGGTAAGCGTAGTGCTGTGGTATGTAATAGATAACCTATACTGCAAATATGCCATCCGTTCAGAACCTTTAGGTTTCGACATTGAACATTGCTACAAAATAGAGTTGAGCGAGACTGAGGAAGACGAAACAGCTCCAAAGCATGATGAAGAAGAAAATAATGATGCTGAAGAGATTTTAGAGCGTCTGAGAAGAATGCCTGAAACAGATGCCATATGCTTCAGCGACTGGACTGCTCCGTATGATTTACAGCAAAGTTTTCACAACATAAATTATAACACCTTGGGCGAAAACATACGTAGCTACAGGGTTTCTCCAGAATATGTTCATGTATTCCGTATAGAAGGAACTCGCGGTGAAACTCCTGAAGAAATGGCACAGATATTGAAGCGAGGCGATATCATCCTTTCGGAAAACGTATTTGAAGATAAAGGTCTGGATATTTCCACACTTATACACAAGGACGGTTTCTACCTGTATGGAAACAAAGATTATACTGTAAACCTGGGGGCCGTAGCAAAGACTGTTCGCTATCACGATTACGTTCAGGGTAGGTATTCCAAAAGTATTTTTATTCCGAAAAAGGATATGTCCAATACATTGTATCTGAGGGTTAAAGCAGATAAAGACAATGACTTCATAGAGAATATGTTCAAAAAAGCAGAAAAAGGAATAAACGTTGGAAATACATATATATCGAATGTATGCAACATGAATGACATGAAACGTGTTTATCTGCAAGAATACAACAAAAACAATATGATGTATCTGGCTGGAATGGGATTTCTGCTGCTGAATATCTTCCTGGGTCTGTTGGGAACTTTCTGGTTCCGCACCCAACAGCGACAGAATGAAATCGCACTCCATAAAGTGAATGGGGCAACCAAGAAGGATGTATTCATCCGTCTGATATGCGAGGGGCTCTTGCTGACTGCCCTGGTAACACTGCCTGCACTTATTATCGATTTCCAAATTGCAAATGCAGAACTAAATGCCGTATACAACGGAACTACAATGAATTTTGGACGAATATTACTTTGCGCAGGACTTAGTGCAATAAGTATCTGTATCATGATGATCATTGGTATAGGTATACCGGCATTTAAAGCCTTATCCATAGAACCAGCTCAGGTTTTACATGGGAAATAAAAACTGGACAGGCAGGGTGAATAAACCATAAGAAAGGAAAAGAATATGCTTAAACAATACATCAAACAAGCAATCTGGCACTTACGGGAAAATCCAGTTGTCAGCTGCATATCGTTAATTGGTACGGCACTGTCAATCTGCATGATTATGATCGTTATCATCACATTGCAGGTGCGCACCGCCGACTGTGAACCGGAAGTAAACCGCAGCCGCTCACTGTATGTTCCCAATATGTCCATGCGGGCAAAAGGAGACACGAGTGGCAAATCAGCCAATTCGAGTATGTCTGTACAAACCGGACGTGAATGTTTCAAACCGCTGACAAGTGCAGAAGCGGTTACCCTCATTTCGAATATCAGCAAAGTACGTGCTTCACTTCCTGCCGGCAACAAATCAACAGTCGACATGATACAAACCGATGAAGCATTCTGGAAAGTGTTCAGTTTCAGATTTCTAGATGGCAAACCTTTTACTGAAAGTGATTTCAACAGCGGACTTCCTAAAGTAGTCGTAACTGCATCTGTAGCACGCCGTCTGTTTGGTAAAACAAACGTAGCCGGACAACACATAGAACTCAATCATGCCGACTTCCAGATTTGTGGCGTAGTAGCCGATGTATCGATGCTGGCAACAGACGCTTATGCACAAGTATGGATACCTTATACAGCGGGAAGTGCAGAATCCGAAAGTTGGGGATATAACTTGATGGGACCCATGCGCGCTGTCATTCTAGCCTACAGCAGTAATGACTTTCCTGCCATACGAGAAGAATGCGAACGCTTACGCAACAAATACAATGAAGCACAGAATGATGTAGAAGTTTTCTACCGTGGACAACCTGATACACAATTTACCCATCTTTACCGCAAATGGCATGAAGAACCGGATACACAACAGGTTATCCTACGCTATACAATTATAATACTTATCCTGCTTATCGTTCCGGCCATCAACCTGAATAGTATGACACTTACACGTATGCAACGCAGGATGGCAGAAATCGGTGTACGCAAAGCTTTCGGAGCTTCCGGCAATGAGCTGATGCGACAAGTCTTTTTAGAAAACCTCATGCTCACGTGCATTGCTGGAGGAATAGGTTTACTGTTAAGTTATATCCTGACTTTTGTATTGAACGATTTCCTTTTCGGCAATTCGACCAATGCATATTTTACCGGTGAAACCAGCCTGACGGCCGGAAACTTACTGAATCCATGGATATTTTTGATAGCTTTTGTATTCTGCCTGCTGATGAATTTGCTCAGTGCAGGTATTCCAGCCTGGCGTGCCTCGAAAATGAATATTGTACAGGCTATATCCGGACATAAGTAAGCCTGTCCTAGAATAAAAACATATTGACCCGATAAACAAGAAAACATATGAAAACATTATTCCGACAAATACGAAATGAATGGCGAAGCAACATTTTTCTGGCACTGGAGTTGCTGGTTGTTTTCGTCGTACTGTGGTACATTGTCGACTGGTGTTGTGTAACGGCTCGTATCTACTTTTCACCGATGGGATTCGACACAGAACATTGTTACAATATTACAGTAAACAGACTGACTCCCAATTCGTCATTATACGATGCGAACAGTACTCCCGAAAACGATATCGATGATTTCCTGGAAATAGCAGAACGCCTTCGCCACCGTCCCGGAATAGAAAACGTAGCGATCTCACAAAACAGTATTCCTTATTACAACGGAAGCAACGGCTTCACCGTTTGCGTGGATACCATACCCGTGCATGCCATGCGGCGCTGGATACAGCCCGACTTTATACGCATGTTCCGTATCAAAGGTGTAGCCATACAAAATACAGACGGAAAAATTACTTATACAACAAGCTCTGATTCACTGGCCAATGTGCTAAATCCCAATACCCTGATTTTATCGCGCAATCTTACTGCCGGGCACAAGCAACTCGACATGCCTGAAGCGACTCCGCTGCTGGGAAAAGATTTACCTATAAATATCCCGGACAACGATTTTCGGATGCACGTGGCTGCAATTGCAGAGCCTTTGCGATGGAGCCATTTCGAAACTTCGGAAGACTGGGGAGGCCCTTTTATCGCTACCGATCTGCCCCGAAAAGTAATGATAGAATTCGAAAATCCAGCCTACTTACAGCTTAGTGTCCGTGTTAAACCGGAAGCGGACTTAAACTTTGCAGAAACGCTGATGAATGAAGCAGACCGTCTCTACCAGGTAGGGAATGTATATATACTCGATGTACAGCCTTTTTCAGATCTCCGCGAAGCTATGGAAATGGAAGATATGAATGAAGTAAGGACGCAACTCTGCATTTTGGGATTTCTGCTGCTCAATATTTTCCTGGGAGTTACTGGTACATTCTGGTTCCGCACCCAGCACCGCTGCCAGGAAGTTGCCTTACGGTTAGCAATAGGAAGTACGCGTAAAAACATATTTATACGCCTTATTACAGAAGGCATTCTCTTATTGTTGCTGATAATGATTCCTGCCTTCTGCATTACGGTCAATATCGGACTGGCAGAACTGGTAGATGTATCCCAGCTCCCATTTCAGACCGGACGTTATCTTACAGCCTTTATTCTGACTATATTACTTATGGCATCGACGATTGTAGCAGGCATCTGGTTCCCTGCCCGTCGTGCCATGAAAATACAGCCGGCCGAAGCTTTGCACGATGAATGATTCTAATTCACTAAATGAAAAAACTATGAAACTGCGTAAATTAATTCTGATCTCTTTTCTCTCTCTACATATCGTTGCTGCTCATGCCGGAGTTCCCGCTACAACTCCGGTGCAGCAACGGTCTATCACCCTGGAAGAAGCCATTACGCTGGCCCGCCTGCAAAGTGTGGACGCAGCCGTGGCACTGAACGAACTGAAAACGGCTTATTGGGAATATCGTACCTTCCGGGCCGAATTACTTCCTGAAGTGAATTTTACGGCTACGCTGCCTTCGTATAACAAGGCCTACAATGCCTACCAGCAAAACGACGGCTCGTATACCTATGTGCGCAATAATTACTTGCAGATGAACGGACAGCTGTCCATCGACCAGAATATCTGGCTGACGGGAGGTACACTCTCCCTAAATACCTCGCTGGATTTCCTCCGGCAGATGGATGGTGTGACCGGAAACCGCTTCATGTCGGTCCCCGTAGCTCTGACACTGAATCAGCCTATATTTGGCGTAAACAATACCAAATGGAACCGCCGCATTGAACCGGTACGTTATGCCGAAGCCAAAGCTGCCTTTTTAAGTGCGACCGAGGAAGTGACCATGACAACCATCAACCATTTCTTCAATCTGCTGCTGGCCCGCGAAAATGTTTTCATTGCGCAACAGAATCTGGAAAATGCCGAAAAGCTGTATGAGGTGGCCAAGGCAAAACGACGCATGGGACAAATCAGTGAGAATGATGTACTGCAACTGGAGCTGAATGTGCTGGATGCCCGCTCTACCCTCACATCGAACGAAAGTTCCTTGAAAAGCAGCATGTTTACATTACGCTCATTTTTGGGACTGAGCGAAAACGAAGAACTGAACCCGGTAGTTCCCGAATCGGCACCGGATGTACTGCTCAATTACGAAGATGTATTGGACAAGGCACTGGCCAATAATGCTTTTGCACACAATATCCGTCGCCGTCAGTTGGAAGCCGACTATGAAGTGGCAAAGGCCAAAGGCAATCTGCGCCAAATAACCCTCTTCGCCCAGGTGGGCTTTACAGGAACGGATACACGCTTCGACAGTGCCTACCGCAGACTGAAAGATAATCAGGTAGTGGAAGTAGGCATAAAAATTCCGATTTTAGACTGGGGCAAACGCCGGGGACAGGTGAAAGTGGCACAAAGTAACCGGGAAGTGACCGAAAGTAAATTACGGCAGGAAACCATGAACTTCAACCAAAACCTGTTTATCCTGGTGGAACAGTTCAACAACCAGCAGAAGCAACTTCATCTGGCCGAGAATGCTGACCAGATTGCCCGCAAGCGTTATCACACCAACATAGAAACATTTATGATCGGGAAAATATCGACCTTGGATTTGAACGACTCTCAAAACCAAAAGGATGAAGCCCGACGCAAGCATATTAACGAGCTGTTTTATTACTGGTATTACTATTATCAGGTACGCAGCCTGACGCTATGGGATTTTGCCGCCAACATGGGAATAGATGCAGATTTCGAGAAAATTGTCCGACAATAAAACTATAAAAAGAATATTTCTTACTTTTGCAGCATTATGATACTGATTATAGACGACGATAGTGCAATACGTTCTTCGCTGAGCTTTATGCTGAAGCGAGCCAAATACGAAGTACAGGCTGTTGCCGGCCCTAAAGAGGCGATTGATGCAGTGCGAGCCAACCAGCCTCAACTCATCCTGATGGATATGAATTTCAGTTTGTCCACAAACGGTGAGGAAGGACTGACGCTGCTGAAACAAGTAAAAATATTCTGTCCGGATGTGCCGGTTATCCTGATGACAGCCTGGGGAAGTATCCCGCTTGCGGTACAGGGAATGCAGGCCGGAGCCTTCGATTTCATTACCAAACCGTGGAACAATGCAGCGCTGATGCAGCGTATTGAAACGGCTCTGGAACTGACAGCAAAAGACCAGCCCAGTCCGGATGCAACCGACAATGATTTTAACCGCAGCCACATCATCGGACGCAGCAAGGCGCTTATGGATGTGCTGGCTACCATCCAGCGGGTAGCTCACACGGGGGCTTCTGTCTTGATTACGGGAGAAAGCGGAACAGGCAAAGAACTGATTGCCGAAGCGGTACATTTAAACAGTACCCGCCGCCAGCAGCCTTTTGTGAAAGTCAATCTGGGGGGTATATCGCAATCGCTGTTCGAAAGTGAGATGTTCGGCCATAAAAAAGGAGCCTTTACCGATGCCGTATCCGACCGTAAAGGACGCTTTGAACTGGCAGATAAGGGGACAATCTTTCTGGATGAAATCGGAGAACTGGATTTGTCATGCCAAGTGAAACTGCTGCGGGTACTGCAGGAACAGACGTTTGAGCCTTTGGGAGAAAGCCGTCCGCGAAAAGTGGACGTACGTGTGGTCTGTGCCACCAATGCCAATCTGGAAGAAATGGTTCGCGAACATACGTTCCGTGAGGATTTGTTCTACCGAATCAATCTGATTACCGTCCACTTGCCGGCCTTGCGCGAACGCAGGGAAGATATTCCCTTGCTAGTGCGCCATTTTACGGAATGCTGCTACCGGAACAACAAACTGCCGGAGACTCGTGTATCTGACGATGCACTGGAGTATCTGAGCCGCTTGCCTTATCCGGGAAATATCCGTGAGCTGAAGAATCTGGTAGAGAGAACGGTACTGGTCTGCGGTAAAGACCTGCTTACGGCAGCCGATTTCAAGTCGCAATATCACCCCTCGCAAACCGAGACTGCCACGATTAGCAATACGCAGGGACTGACACTGGAGGAACTTGAAAAGCAGACCATTATCCAGACACTGGAAAAATATGACAATAATCTTTCACAAGTTGCCCACGCATTAGGCATCAGCAGAGCTGCATTATACAGACGTCTGGAAAAATATGGAATCAACGTTAATGATTAAGTAATACTACATTGGGTTATGAAAATCAAATACCTGTTCTTTGTGCTGGCTTTTATGCTGTTGCTCTTATGGGGAATTCTGCTCATTGCAACACTGAAACAAGAAAATAATGTCGCATTTCAGGCGGGGCAAGCCCTGGTTTTTCTAAGCCTGATTCTACTGGTCTACTTTTACAGGAAAGTTGTAAATCCTTTGAAGAGCATAGCCAACGGTATGGACCTGCTTCGCGAACAGGACTTCAGCAGCCGGCTTTCGCCCGTAGGACAGGCAGAGGCCGACCGTATTGTGAAAATGTTCAACCGCATGATGGACCAGCTAAAGAATGAGCGCCTGCGGCTGCGCGAGCAGAATCATTTTCTGGATTTGCTGATCAGCGTTTCGCCCATGGGAGTGATTATTCTGACTTTCGACAATGAGGTATCTATGCTGAATGATGCAGCCGTACATTTTCTGGGATTCTCCAATAAGCATGAAATCACAGGAAAACCACTGAAGGCCCTTACAACTCCGCTGGCCGAAGAAATCAACCGGCTGGACAAGGACAGTACCCAGACCATCCGGCTGAGTGACTCGCAGATATACCGGTGCTCGCGCCTGTCGTTTATCGACCGGGGATTTGCGCATCCTTTTATATTAATAGAGAGTCTGACAACGGAAGTGGTCAAAGCAGAAAAGAAAGCTTACGAGAAGGTTATCCGCATGATAGCTCATGAAGTAAACAATACGACCGCAGGAATCACCTCTACCCTGGACAGCGTAACAGAGGCATTAGAGGATGTAGACGGAAGCGAAGACTTGCGCGAAGTGATGAAGGTGTGCTCGGACCGCTGCTACGGCATGAGTCAGTTTATCACCAACTTTGCCAATGTAGTAAAGATACCCGAACCGCATCCGGAAGCCGTAAGACTGAATGACCGGGTAGTGGCCTGCCAGATGTTTATGGAAACAATTTGTCGGGAACGGGAAATTACGCTCCAAAATGAATTATGCCCGGAAAATCCGGAAGTAATGATTGACACGGTACTCTTTGAGCAGGTGCTGGTGAATATTCTTAAAAATGCAGCCGAAAGTATCGGAAGCAAAGGAAATATCACCATTCGTACCACCAGCTCGCCAGTGATGCTGGAAATAGCAGACAATGGACCGGGAATCAGCCGCGAAACGGAGACCAAGCTGTTTAGTCCGTTCTTTTCGACTAAACCCAACGGGCAAGGTATCGGCTTGCTTTTCATCCGCGAGGTGTTGAGCAACCACGGCTGTATTTTTTCACTCCGTACCTATTCCGACGGATTAACTCGTTTCAGAATTAGTTTTCCCGAAAAGAAATAATTCGTATCTTGCAACTGATAAACATAAGACCTCTACCGGGGTCTCTTAAATTTATATTGCTATGGGACTTTTTAATATGATTATGGGCAATGCGTCGGAAACAGATATCCGGGAAATAAACAAATCCTATGCCCCTATTTTATGCAAAGATGAAGTAATAGAACGTGCATTCTCACACATCCGCGACAAATGGATCTTCACAAACAAACGACTCATCATCCAAAATACACAAGGAGTGACCGGAAAGAAAAAAGAGTTTCTGTCTATCCCTTATCAGTCGGTTGCCTGTTTTTCTGTGGAAACTGCCGGTACATTCGACGAAGACGCAGAAATGAAATTATGGGTACGCGGCATGAATGAGCCGATTGAAATAAATTTCGGCCCCGGAACTGATATGGCAGAGCTGCAGAAGCTGATAGCCGAACATATCCTGAAATAAGCAATCAGTACACGATTTCCTTGCCAAAGGGAGTTAAAGCCAGTGTAGCCAACTTGAAATGCTGACGGCCAAAGGGTATCCCGATGATGGTGATGCAAAGCAGTAAACCAAAGAATAAATGAGAAATACAAATCCAGATTCCGCCAAGAAAAATCCACAGAACATTCATCAGGGTACCCAGACAGCCGCCGGCTGTAGGTGTACTGCGTACTTCACAACCGAATGGACATAGAGAAAGTATCCCCAACTTAAAAGTCTGTATGCCGAAAGGTATGCCCACAATGGTACACATCAGCAATAAACTGGAAAGGATGTATTCCAGACAAATGATAAATCCGCCACAAATTATCCAGATAATATTCAAAACTAAATTCATACTTTTTGTCTTTTATTCTTATTAATAACCTGATTACTGTCGGCTGCAACCGAATCGGGAGCATCAATGAGCATCTCTTTCAAATCCTCAAACGAACCGTTGAATACATTCAAATCAGCCTGTTCCTTAATTCCGGGAAGTGTACCTACATCGGTATGCTGCCAAAAGGTCCATTGCCCTTTATACTGCACAGAATCTACATAATAATGTGCAATCCAATAGGGATAGGAATTGAAAACAGAGTCGTTCAGATAACGGGTTTTAAACTTATATGACGTATAAAGAATCGGCTTCACTCCATAATGATTTTCTACTTTATCAAGCCACACCTTTAGGTCACGGCGTAATTTACGCTCATTATCTCCCTTGACTTCGATATCCAACACAGGAGGTAAGTCGCCTGCAGTCAACTGCACGGTACGTATAAAAAAGTCGGCTTGCTTCACCGGATCTGTTTTAGGATTGTAGAAATGGTAGGCACCACGAATAAAACCGTTACGGCGAGATTCTTCAAAGTTTACTGCAAAAGCCTTGTCGGAAAAGTCACCACCTTCTGAAGCTTTCATAAATACAAAACGTATGGGAAAGCGCGTATCGTTGGTCTTTTTAAGCAATCCCCAATTGATTTTGCCCTGATGATGAGAAACATCTATGCCATGCACTTCATAATCCAAAGGCATGCATACTCCGTATGCCTTGGCACCATAGCAAGGTTTCCAACGATAAGAATAAGGCTTAATGAAGAAGTAATAAAAACAACCCAGAAAAACAACAGCCGTAACTCCCATAAGGATGTAATAACACCATACAGGCATATTCCACTTTTTCTTGTTCTTCGATTTTCTGCCTCCTTTTTTGGCAGAAACAGATGAACGGGCACTCTTGCCAGAAGAACGGGAAGAGCCAGCAGCACGCTTCGTGTCACCAGTTTTTCTGACACGGCGTTTTTCAGGTTTATCCACCCCCATTATGGGCGGTTGTTTCGTCATACACAATAATTTAAAAAACAGACAGCAATATGAAGTTCCTATAAAAAGAACACTACAGATGCCTGTAAAAGGTCCATCTGTAGTGTTTATGCATAAATGTTACATCAGATTCAGCAACAATTATTTAGCTTGTTCCAACTGCAAAGTCTTAGTTGGCTGATCACAAACTTCAGTAGGACCAAAGTACTGGATAGGACCTGGGTAAACGTATGCAGTTTCCTTAGCCCAAGTTTCACGCTGAGCAGCGAATGCTTTGAAAGGAGCACCATCCAATTTAACCAGAGCTTTCTGGATAACTGGTTTCATTTCACCGTGACGACGTTCCATATTCATCATCATAGTAATAGGCACACCACCTGCAATCCATTCAGCAGCAGGAGCTGTAGTGTTGCGTACAGAAGACATGTAACCAGTCTTACCGTTAGCAATCAATACAGAAGCTGTGTAACCCAAAGCATAGCAGTAGTCTGCATCGAAGTTAGAAGGAGCAGCGCAACGTCCTTCGTAACCGAAGAAGTGGTGCT